>JAYVOH010000264.1:0-23693 GCA_043758025.1 Verrucomicrobiota bacterium | reverse complement strand
TGCATATGCAGGACAAAGACTGCTGAGCGCCCAGCACATCAACCCAGGCCCTGACTTCTGTGGGGCATACGAAATACCCTGCCGAGGTATCGCAAATGCATAAACATGGGGATGACGGGTGTTTTGGCATGCAAAGCTGACTGCCAGGTTTGGTAAATCTGTCAGATCAAGCCACGGCGTGGCGGCGATTTCGTAATGCTGCATCAATGCCTGAGCGATCAAGGGTGTCTCAAGCGCCTCAATCACCGATTTAGGAAACCCAAGCAATTGGACTTCGGAACAAAGAAGTTCTTGGGCGGTTCTGAGCTTCGCCTCTGTGACTGTGAGGTCATCAGCATCAGGGCGGAAAGCCTTTGGTTGAATAACAGTGCCCTCGTGATCACGCACATCCCGATTTTGTCCACGCAGCAGAATAGCATGATTTGGATTCGCAACAGCAAGCTGGGCCAATGCGATGAGAAGTTCTCGGAACAGTTGAATTTGAATGCCCTGCCCCATGCGCACATCTATTGACGACATCACGACCAATTCCTTGTTGTCGTTCAACGTCATCAGATCTTCGTTCTTCATCAAAAGAAACAAGGTATAAATTTAAAATGGGTATTCTATACTCTGTCTGGATTCTGACCCAACAGAGCATCCAAACGGCACTGCGCTCTAGCGTGCCCCTGATCCGCCGCCTTGCGATACCACCGCAGCGCCTTCACATCATCCTTGATTACCCCCCTGCCGTTTTCATAACAGCTGCCCAATATGCACTGTGCACGAATATCTCCTCCGTCAGCAGCTATGCGATACCATTTCGCGGCTACTGCGTCGTCTTTGGTCACGCCCCGGCCATCCGTGTAACAAATTGCCAAATTGAACTGCGCCCCGACATGCCCCTGCTGAGCCGCCTTGCGATACCAGCGTGCCGCCTCAACTTCATCCTCGTCCACCCCTCGACCGTCTACGTAGCAGTCACCCAATTTCATCTGCGCCTCGGCATCTCCGTGGTCGGCCGCTTTGCAATACCAACGCACCGCCTCAAACACGTTCTTTTCTATACCTTCACCATTCGCATAGCAATCGCCGATGAGGGAATATGTATCAGCATTTCCCTGCTTGGCTGTGTTGCGATACCACCCTTGGCCACAGGCGTAAAGACAGCTAAGATGACAATGCGCCTCCTCATTACCTTGGTCCGTCGCTTTAAGATACCAGAGTGATGCTTCAAAATCGTCTGCGGGAACGCCGCGTCCCTCGAGATAGCAGTCGCCGACAACGCATTGGGCGTCTGCATCCCCCAGTTCGGCCGCATTGCGATACCAACAAACTGCCTCAACTTCGTCCTTAGGCACGCCATGGCCGTTGTCGTAGCACCAGCCTAAATTGAATTGCGCCTCAGCATATCCATGCTCCGCTGCCTTGCGATACCACTTTACAGCTTCCGCTTCGTCTTCGGTCACGCCCTGGCCATCCATGTAACAAACAGCCAATTCGAACTGTGCTGGAGGATGTCCCTGATCCGCTGCATATCGATACCAGCGCGCAGCCTCGACCGCGTCCTGGGTCACACCTTCACCTTTGGCGTAACGGTGGCCCAAGTTGAACTGCGCCCATGCATGCCCATGCTCAGCAGCTTTTCGATACCAACGCGAAGCCTCGATCTCGTCTTTAGCTAGACCTATTCCATTCTCGTAGCAGTAGCCGAGAGCATGATATGCATCTGTTTCCCCTTGATCCGCCGCCTTGCGATACCAACACACCGCTTCGACCTCGTCCTTGGGCACGCCCTGGCCACACTCATAGAGGCAGCCCAAACGGCCCTGTGCGGTCGCATGCCCCTGTTCAGCCGCCATACGATACCAGCGCACCGCTTCAACTTCATCCTCGGTCACGCCTCGACCGGCTGCGTAGCAGTCACCCAATTTCATCTGCGCCTCGGCATCGCCTTGGTCGGCCGCTTTGCGATACCATCGCGCTGCCTCGGCCTCATCCTCGACCACGCCTTCGCCTAATCGGTAGCGCTCCCCCAGAAAGAACTGCGCCCATGCATCCCCCTGCTCAGCCGCTCTCCGATACCAACGCGCGGCTTCGGCATCATCGTAGACTACTCCCTTGCCTTCTGCATAACAACAGCCCAGATGGAACTGCGCCGACGCATACCCTTGATCCGCCGCCTTGCGATACCAGCACGCCGCTTCTACTTCGTCCTTGGGCACGCCATCACCAAATTCGTAGCAGAAGCCTAGGTGGCACTGCGCCGTTGCATCTCCTTGGTCTGCAGCCGCACGATAATGTCTTACAACATCAATCGCGTCCTTATTTGTGGCTTGAACACTAACTTCTGCAGACGGGCTGGCAATCTTCCCCAGTGCTTGCGCCCAGCTCTGCACGGCCCACATTGCCATTTCCTCTCGCATGGCGTGGTGTTCCTCCAACCTCTTAGCCAGCCTTCCCAGCAACAACTCCAATGGCACAGATGCCGTGCTGATGAGCAAGTCGGCAACCACCCGTTCCTTCAATGCGTTGACCAGCACATTGACCTTGCCCCGGTCGTGCGGACAGTAATCGCGAAGCAGTCCTTCGCACCGACCATGGTCATGACAGAGCGATGTGCCATATTGGGCAATGATCTCGCAAAGTTTCTGGCGGGGAAGGTCGTTCACGGCAGGTCGGTTGGTGGGGCAACGTCAGGGCCGGTTCCCTGTTTTTGATGAATCATGATACGGCTGATGATTCCGAGTGTAATATCGTCACCACTCCCTTTCTGCGACGCTTCTGTCAGCCAATCTTCCAGCTTCCCATCGACGGCTTCCAGACCGTGCGCGTTAATCAGATTCAAGAAGTCCGGTCCAACTTTCATAAATTCCCCGGTATCGGTAAATGAGTTGATATATCCATCGGTCGAAAGTAGAACCAGCGACGGCGGGGCAGTAGTCAGCGCTTGAAAAACGATCCGAAAATCGAGCCATGGCTTGGCAGAACAGAGTGACGTGGTGTCATTGCCCAGCAATCGCTCGTCCGGCGGGATGGGACGCCGGACTTCCCCCTCTTCCGAAACGCTTAAAATTTCCCCGTCTCCGATCTGGAGATAAATGATGAACGAGTCTGTCACCACCGTGCCAAGCAAGGTCGCCCCATACCACACGAATGTATTATTCTTCAGGCTTTCGACTGTAATCGGAACAGCCGCCCCCTTGATCGCCTTTTCCAATTCTTCCGGGGACGCGGGATTATTGCGGAGGTGCTCATCCACCAATTGCTTCCATCGGCGAGTGATCCTTTGAGGCAGGTGCTCGGTGGCCGTGCGTTTAATCGCCGAGAGACTGGGCGTCTCCTGCGACCACTCCAGCAAGCCCTGACATTCTTCGAGACATGCTTGAACGGCAAAAGCGGCCCCCTGATGGCTGCGAAAACTTTTGGAACTGCCGTGGCCATCCGACAGGGCCAGGATCAATTTCGAGCCAGCGCCCAACTCCGGTTTCCAGCCGATTGCGTCCTGATTAGGCAGTCCAGCCCGGACATGGGAGCTTCCCCGGATTGATTTTCCAATCACCTGCCAATGGGAATCGGGCAACACAGGCGTCGAGGTCATCGGTTGAATCGTTACCTTAAAACTGGTTCAGGTCTGAACACCTGTTCCATCACCACACATCGGCAGCAGTGGCCGGCCCGGTGATGTCTGGTGGAAGCGGAATCGGCGGCATGTTGCCGGCAGCGGTTCCACTGCCAGCGATCTGGCTGTTGGGTGAAGATGCCGCCTTGAGAACCGCTGTCGAGAGCCACCGAATCTGTCTGACCAATGCCTCGGGATTGTTGGCATGAAGGGGTTGCAGTTCTGTGTTGCCGATAAATTTCTGCAGCACTTCAGAATTGGCGTCTTCCCCGATGGCAACGGCCATGCGCACGGCTTTTTTACCCCAAGGCTCGTTCATCAAATCCTGAAGTCCTTTTGCGAAATCATCCGTGGGCTGTCCGTCGCTGATCAACACCAGCACCGGAGGCAGCGCGCGGGCTGACATGGGCGGCATTTTGAGCTGGTCGGCCACCATCGAAAGCGCCTTCCCCATATCTGTGGTTCCATCTGCGGCAAGGTCGGTCCACTCAAAATTCTCGACCGGTGTCGGCTGCGAGATATGCCACTGGGCTCCGGTCGAGAACTTCAAAGCACGCACTAATACCTGCGCGTTGACATTTTCATCGGCCACATCCCGCATGGGTATTATGGCCTCCTTGATCGCAAAGTTCAAGGCTTGAATTTTGCCGTCCGTCACCATGGAACCTGAACAGTCGGCTATCCAAATGAAATGCAATGGCCGTGAAGCCATCTCTCCTCCTGGTCGTTGTAGGTCGCTCATAGTAAAAACCTGTTAAGCCCCTTTGGGCGCTCCACATTCCGAGTGCATCCGCCAGTGTCAAATTTGATTTTGAACGGCAAGACATCCTACTTCACTGCATGATTTGCGCGCTGGTGTTGCCGAAGTGAATCGTGCTGCCCAAAGCCAGTGTCACGGAGCGACCTGGCGCGATGTCCACAACCGTGCCGTCGGCCAAGGTGCAGGACCAGTTTTGAGATGAGAGGTTTTTGAGTCCCCAGATTTGCGGGTCTTTGGGATGCCTCTGAACTGCGGCCACTGGCTGCGAAAAATCATGCGCCCGGTGCTCGTCAACATGATGCGGAAATAACTGCGTGTCGTGGTTCATCATCACCAACTGCCTTCCAATCCGCAAACTGAGAGGCTTTACGATGGACTTCTTGCATGACCAGCACGCCAAGCCGGAGCCATCTGGATCATAGAAATTCTCTTTGCCACAATAAGAGCAGTAAACAATGAGGTCGGCCAGACGTTCCATGGCCCCGCGCCACACGCTTTCTCGAACTCTCTTCTCGGGCGCGTGCAGGCCTAATGTGAAAGCTTCAACAAAAAGCTGTTGGAAGAACTTTGGATAAAGCGGCCAATACACCCGCGCATTGTCGTGATAGCCCGGCACCGGTTTATTTGAAGCATCATTCGGGTCAAAGATGAACACCGGTTCCGTGCCATAAAGCTTGGTCATGGCCGGAAGATCGAGGCATTTGATGGATGCTTCTTTTTGTCCCTCCAGCGGATGATGGAGCAGGAACATGTAAAAGTGCAGCACTGAGAGGGAGAAAAGATCTGTCGCAGTGCTAGGCATGGACGCACCTTTGACGATCTCAGGTGCCATGAACCGGGCTGTGCCGGCCACGCCGTCGCTTCTGGCCTGACCATCAACCACCACGTTATCATTATCGCAGATCAAAACTTCACCGTTGCTGGGATCGAAGAAAACATTGCCAAACGAAATGTCGCAGTAGCACAATCCCTTGGAATGCAGTTTGAGAAAGCTGTCTGAAAGCTCTCTCCCTGCGGTCGTAAGCGACCTGAAACTCGGTTCAGCCCGCCGTTTCATGAGGTCAACAATGCCTTTATAGCGGGAATCACGCAGGGGCATGATATAACCGAAGCCGGGGACGCCGGCAGCCGAAGCCAAATCCATCGGCCAGAGGAACCGATCGTTGGGAGACCCCTTTTTGACCAGCGTCTCAAGTGCCGACCTCTGGCCGAGAGTAGCCGAGTGGGCATAATACCATTTCAACGCAACTGGCTTGCCAGCGAGTGAAGCACGATAGACCTCCCCCTGTCCGCCACCTGCCAGAAATTGCTCTACCTCGCAAGTCATGCCTGACGATTCGACGCGGACCGACTGTTTTGGTTTAAGAATCTCGCTCATGGATCAACAGGGATGCACGGAAGCTTGCCAAGCTGCAAGTTTTTAGCGCAACAAGTTTCCCTCTACTCTGGCGTTTAGGTGGCGGATAGCCTCCTCACGTCGGCTGCTACCACAGGCCAAATATCTGCCGCACAACGCAGAGCATGTCGCCGAGCTTGTTTGCATAAGGGCGCTTCGGGGTGATGATCTGCCAGCCGCGCGTATTGCCTATGGCGGCGAGCGAGGCATTGGGATGCACCAGCACGGCGTTTCCCGCGAACTCCAGCAGCGGCAAATCGGCGGCGCTGTCGGAGTAACTCCATGATTCGCGAAGTTCTGCGTCACTGGCACTGGCGACGGCGGGAATCTCCGCCTTCATGCGCGCAATCTTGGCTTCGTGTTTGTTGTTCTCGCCAATGACGCGCGGCATGAGCGGCATCGTCGCGCGGACTTCCACCTTCGTGGCGATGCAGTGATCGAAGCCGAGCACGCGGGCTATGTCGTGCGCGTAAAAGTCGGGGCTGGCGGTGTTCAGGATTAGTATGCGCCCGGCGCGGCGGTGTTCATCAATGATTGCGACGAGTTCGGGATACACGGCTGGCTTCACGGTCTGCTCCGCGAACTCCTTCGCATACGCCTGCAAGGTCTCGCGTTTCAAGCCCGCGAGATAGTTCATGAACGCGCGCTTGGCAGTGACGGTGGATACGAGTCGCAATGCTTTCAGCACCGCGACGGGCGCGAAGCTGAGATGCATCACCGTGCGCCAACGTTCGCGCTTGAGCACGAAATCACAGAACAACGCCTGCGTGTCGAATGGCAGCAACGTGTGATCGAGGTCGAAGAACGCGAAAGCGGGCATTGCATTCAAGTTATGAGGTGAGGATGAGTTGAACAAGCTTGAACGATCTCTGACGCAGAGAAAATTTTCAGCGTGGTCGTGCAGGTTCAGATCTCCGGGAGGGCACAATCCCGCAGCCAAATTATTTTCTACGCTCGCACAGAAAGTTGCGGAGGCACATTCTTCATGGCACAGTGACGACATGTCCACGAAGATGATTGAGCAGCAATTGGGCGACCTACGTAAGCGCGTGACCATGCTTGAGGCAAAGTTGAAGCCGAAGCCGCGGCACGGCTGGAAGCAAATCGTCGGCGCTGCAAGTAACGATGAGCTTTTTGACGAAGCCGTGAAAGCAGGATCCGAATGGCGTGCCAAGGAAAACCGGAAGGGCCGGTGATCCCATGTTCGTCGTTCTCGATACGAACCATTTTTCAGAACTCGTGCGCGACTCCGTGCGCGGCGGGCAACTGAAAGAACGGATCACCGCCAACCGGGGCGAGGTGTTCACCTCGATCATCACTATGCAGGAAACATCCGAGGGGTGGTGCGCTGTCATCAACCGGCAGCGGGCAGGACATCACCAAGTCAGGGCCTATGCCCAGTTTCAACACAGCATGGAACTATTGATGAAGCTGGCGATTCTTCCCTTCGACGAAGAAGCTGCGGCGCACTTTGAGTCTCTTCAGCGCAAACGTTTGCGCGTCGGCACCATGGACCTCAAGATCGCCTCCATCTGCCTCGCGCACGACGCCACGCTACTGACGCGCAACCTGCTGGACTTCGCCAAGGTGCCAGGCTTGAAAGTCGAGAACTGGTTGGACTGACCCGCCTACGTCGATGTCGGCGATGACCACCCTCGAAATCTACGATGAGTTATCGATTCTGAGAGTTCCATTGAATGATGCTGGCAAAGAAAAAACGCGGCATGTCACCATGCCGCGTTGATTTTGGCGACGGACTCCTGCCGCCGTGCGAGTTGATGATGACGGCAGGCTGCCGTCACTACGGTTACTCGTAGCTCGCCTGGGCACCGCCCATTTCGCGCTTCTTGATCCAGCTCATCATGCTGCGGAGACGCGCGCCGGTCTTTTCGATCGGGTGTTTCTCGCCGGCCTTGAGCAGGGCGTTGTATTTCTTGTAGCCGCCTTCATATTCCTTGACCCATTCTTTGGCGAACTTGCCATTCTGGATGTCCTTGAGCGCTTTTTTCATACGCACTTTGACGCCCTTGTCGATGATCTTGGGCCCGACGGAAACGTCGCCCCACTTGGCGGTTTCTGAGATGGAGAAACGCATTCCCGCGATGCCGGATTCGTTCATCAGATCGACGATGAGTTTCAATTCATGCAAGCACTCGAAGTAAGCCATTTCAGGCGAGTAACCGGCTTCGACGAGGGTTTCAAATCCGGCCTGCACCAGCGCGGTGCAGCCGCCGCAGAGGACGGTCTGTTCGCCGAAGAGATCGGTTTCGGTTTCTTCCTTGAAGCTGGTTTCGAGAACGCCTGCGCGGGTGCCGCCGATGCCCTTGGCCCAGGCGAGAGCGATCTTCTTCGCGTCTTTGCCGGGGTTTTGGTAGATCGCGATAAGGCTCGGCACGCCTTTGCCTTCGGTGTATTGACGGCGCACGATGTGGCCGGGGCCTTTCGGCGCGACGAGGATGACGTTCACATTTTTCGCGGGAACGATGGTCTTGTAATGAATGGAGAATCCGTGGCTGAAGAGGATGGTCTTGCCCTTGGTGAGATGCGGCTCGATGTCTTTCTTGTAAGCGGCGGGCTGCTTGGTGTCGGGCAGCGCGATGAAGATGACGTCTGCTTTCTGCACAGCTTCGGCGGTGTCATACACTTTGAAGCCGCGCTGTTCGGCGACGGCGCGGGACTTGGAGCCGGGATAGAGGCCAATGATGACCTTGACGCCGCTTTCCTTGAGGTTGAGCGCGTGGGCGTGGCCTTGGGAGCCGAAGCCGATGACGGCGCAGGTTTTGCCTTTGAGGGGTTCAAGGCTGGCGTCTTTGTCAGTATAGATTTTTGCAGGCATAGCAGTTGTTTGGTTTATAAGGGCGCGCAGTGTGTGTCACGCCGGGCGGGGCGTCAATATGAAATCAAGTTGCGGGCTTCTTCGCGTTTGATTATAAGAAACCCACATGTGTTCCCCTCAATTCTTCCTTTCGCGCTTTGCCAGCGCGGGGATGGCCCTGATATTATGCGCTTGGAGCGCAAGCGGCGCGGCGGGCGCGGATGACGATGATCTTCTGCATCCCAAGGTAAAGCTCACCCATGGCGGTGAGGCATCGGTATATCTTTATGAAGCCGACGAGCCACGCGCGGTGATGGTTTTCGGCTCCGGCGACGGCGGCTGGTCGGAGTGGGAGGGCATCATCAGCAGCTGGATGGCGGCCTCGGGAATTTATGTCGTGGGCTGGGACTACCAGAAATACGCCAAGGGAAACACGGACAAAATCAAGACCGGTCCCTACAAGCCGGACAACAAGGATTTTACGGCCGGGGACATTGGGCGCGATCTGGCAACGCTCGCGGCGCTGGGTCTCGAAAAGACCGGCAAGCCGGATTTGCCGGTCATTTACGGAGGCTGGAGTTCCGGCGCGTCCGTGGCCGTTCCAGCGGCGGCACGGAAAGAGAAACCCAAGTCGCTCGTCGGCGTGATGCTTTTTGGTGCCGACCGTCGCGGACGCTATGGACTGCGTAGCAGTGATGAGTTCGGCAAGACACCGGTGGGGCCGGGCACATTCGACCTCTCTGAATTTGACGCTGCCATGGCGAGTCTTCGCGTCGTGCAGTTCCACGGTGGCGCGGACTTTCTGGCTTCCAACAAATGGATTCAGAATCTCAAGACGCCACACGCTCTCTATGAGATTCCCGGCGCAAACCACGGTTTCGACGGGCCTTCGCCGAAGTTTCAAGAATGGCTCAACGACGGCATCGAATGGATGCTGGGTGATGAAAAAAAGGCTCCGCAAATTGTTAGGAAATCATTACTCAATCATGAGCTGCCCTTTGGACTTTCCCCGTGGTGGCCCATCGCGGCCATCTCCATCGCGCTGACGATCTTCTTCCTATTCTCGCGCCAGCATTCGGTGCGGGTGCTGGCGCTGGCAGTGGCGGTGATGGGACTGGTGGATTTGGTCGAATCATTCTTCCAAAAACCTGGTTTTGTCATCGGCTGGATGGAGCAGTGGATTCCGCTGGGGGTCACGGAGAAGAGCCGCTTGCTGCTGTTCGTTTCCGGGGTTTGCCAGCTTGGGCTGGCACGGGGCATCGCGCGGCACAAGCGCATCGCCTGGCTGCTTTCGCTCGTGATGCTCTCGCTTTCGGCTGTGCTGCATCTCTCCCGGGCATTCGACTGGCATCACGCGCTGGCCGCCGTGATCCTGATTGTGCCACTTATCCGGTGGAGAAAAGAATTTGTCGCCCGCTCGGATGCGCCTTCTCTGCAGCTCGCCATCGTGATGGCGGCAGTTTTTGCCGTCGGACTCTGGGCTTACGGCACCTTCGGGATGTATCAGTTCTCAGAAAATGGAAATCTTGTGGACAAGCTCACGCCCGGTGAATGCGCCACGGTCTCATTTCAAGAAGTTTTTCTGATGAAGACAAAATACAGCTTCACGGAGACTCATATGTCCACGCGGGATGTGCGCCAGTTCCTGTCCACCCTGCGTGGCGGCAGTCTGCTGGCCGCCTTTCTCGTTCTCGGTCTTCTGCTCCGGCCGGTTCTGAAACGACGTCATCCCGATGCCACCGATGCGGATCGCACCCAGGTGCGCAAAATCATGGCTGATCATGGACGCGATCCGATGGATCATTTCGCGTTACTGCCGGACAAGCGATACTTCTTCGGCGCAAACGGCCAGGGCGTGATCGCCTATGCCTTGTGGCGAAAATTTGCCGTGGCGCTCGCTGATCCCATCTGTCCGCTGGAAATGCGCCCGGTGATGATCCACGCCTTTGCCCGTTTCTGCAAAAGCCAGGACTGGCAGCCGATGTTTTACTGCTCGCACGTCTCGAACCGCCCATTTTATGAGGAGGAGGGCTTTGTCACCATGAAGATCGGTGAGGACGCACGGCTGGATACCAACGAGTTCAAACTCGAGGGCAAATTCTTCCAGAACCTGCGCACCGCACGGAACAAGGCGAAGAAGAACGGCCTTACTTTCCAGTGGTATGACGCCAAGCCGCAGACCGATCACGGGCTGGAGGCGCAGCTTCAGGTGCTGTCCGACAACTGGCTGGCCCGCAAGCACGGCGGGGAAATGACCTTCGACCTCGGCTCTTTCAACCTGGATTACATCCGCGAGCATGGCGCAGGCATTGTGCGCAATCCCGAGGGGCGCATCGAGACCTTCGCGACTTGGCTGCCATTTGATCAAGGCCGGGGCCGCTGTCTCGACATCATGCGTGGTCGCGAGGACGCGCGCGACGTGATGGACTTCCTTATTCTGGAAGCGATGGATCATTTCAAGGCGCAGGGCATCACGCACATCAGTCTGGGCAACGCACCGCTCGCGAACGTCGATGCCATCGAGGGCGAAGTCGAAAGCCGACGCGAGCGCGCCGTGCAGTTCCTCTTTGAGAATTTCGATCAGATATACGGCTACAAAAAACTTTTCCGGTTCAAGGACAAATACCAGCCCAACTGGCAGGGGCGCTATCTGGCCTACCGTCCCGGTGTTCCCCTGGCGATGGTTGGTCTCGCCGTAGCCGGGGTGCATCTTCCCAAGGGCTTCATGGGCTTATTGCGCTCCTGATGACCTTGAGCTCTGAAAGCTTTTCTTTGACCGTTTGCAGGCTGGCGGCTAGTCTCGCCGCTCTCCTATGAAACTGAACCTCCTGTCCCTGACCGTCACTCTAGCATTCGCAGCCCTCGCCTCAGCGCAGGAGGCCTCAACTCCGGCTGGACCGGCAACCAAATCCGGCCCCCCCCTTGATCCCGCCGCTTTGAAGGACAAGGTCAGCTATTTCTATGGTGCCGACGTAGCCCGCAGTTTCCAGGACAACAAGGTGGACATCAGCATGGAATCTTTTCTTCAGGGACTGAAGGATACAGTTGATAAAAAGCCTTCCAAATACACGAACGAGGAACTCGAAGCGGCAATGAACCAGTTCGCCCAGGCTATGGTCGCCAAGCAACAAAAGGACACGACCGAGGCCGCCCAGAAAAATTCCGTCGAAAGCGATAAATTCCTGGCTGCCAATGCCAAGCGTGACGGCGTCACCACCACCGCCAGTGGCCTGCAATATGAGATCATCAAAAAAGGCGACGGTGCCAAGCCTGCCGCCAGCGACACCGTGACTGTTCATTACCACGGCACGTTGGTGAACGGCAAAGTCTTCGACAGCTCCGTGGACCGCAAGGAACCCGCCACTTTCCCTGTGGGCGGCGTCATCCCCGGCTGGGTCGAAGCCCTCCAACTCATGCCCCTCGGCTCCAAATGGAAGCTCTTCATCCCTTCCAAGCTCGCCTATGGCGACCGCGGAGCCGGCCCGGAAATCGGACCCGGCAGCGCGCTAATCTTTGAAGTCGAGCTTTTGAAGATCGATCCCAAGCAATAAAATGCGACGGGCCGACGGCAAGAAGTGCTGAGAAAACGAGATTGTTCAGCTCGCCGTCACGAGTTATTAAAACGGATGCTTGCAACATTGCGCCGATGGCTCTGGATTGCCTGGAACCCCATGCGGGTTCTCTGGTTGTTCGTCATCATCACATCCATCATCGTGCCTTGGCTGACACGGAACCATCCCGTGCAGGCCCAGCGGGGTGAATGGTATCCGTTCTCGAACTTCCCGATGTATTCGACGTTCGAGCCTACGGCCTATTACGTCTATGTGACGGATGAGAACGACCAGCCCATCCAGCTCTGGCAGACGTTCGGCACCTGGCCCTCGGCGGTGAAGAAAGGTTATGATGCGCTGCTGAAAACCGAGATCAAACGCTTGAAAAAAGAAGCTGAAAAGCAGGGCGGCAAATACTCCAAAAGAATCGTCCAAATGTCCGGTGATGAATGCCGTCCTGCGGGCGATGCCATTCTGCGCCAGTATCGGGACTCCAGCCCCAATCAAGATGAAGTCAAAAAGCATAAAGGCTTCCGGCTGCAACAAGTGGACATCACGCTCGAAGACGGAAAGATTGTGCAGAAAACCAAACGCGTGGGGGATATCTGATGGACGCCAACGCTACACCATCATCCTCCCGCTCCGGCTGGCTCGCCCGTCTCCGCTCGTTGTTCGCCTGGGAGCCTATGCGCCACGCCGCATGGGAAATGTTTTTCTTCCGCGCCGGCATCGCCTGGTGCGCGTGGCCGCCTGTGTCCCGCCCGCTGACCTTCACCAAGCAGCCGGCGCCTCACGGGATCGCCGTGTGGTTTGATGTCACCTTCTGCGGGAACCCGCAAATCATCGCATGGCTCGCGCCGCTCGCAGCCGTCTGTCTGCTGCTCTATGTCTTCAACATCGCGACTGTATTTACGCTGGTGCTCCCGCTGGCGCTGAGCTTCGCGATGGGCGCGCTTTTAAATTCACAAGGCGCGATCAATCACACCGTCCAGATCACCACGGTGGTGCTGCTTTCCCAATGGCTCGCCGCCTTGTGGTGCGCGACCCTGCGCCGCCGCCGGCCCCTTGCAACCGGCACACTCACCAACGAACAGCTTGCCGCAGACTGGGCGCGTCAGGCGGTGATGTCCACGTATGTGGTCTCGGCCATCAGCAAGCTCATCGAGAGCGGCGGTCTCTGGTTCCGTGATACCCACTATTTCGGACTCCAGATCGTCAAATCGAGCGGCATGGCGAAATATGGCGACACCGGTCCCGGCAACGATGTCGAATGGCTGGCGCAATACATCATCAATCATCCCTGGGTGGCCACGATCCTGCTGGGCGCGTCGCTGCCGCTGGAATTGTTCGCCTTTCTCGGAGTGCTCAACCGCCGCATGGCCCTCTTTTTTGGAATCAGTTTTTATATCTTTCACAGCACTGTCACCCAAGTGATGCATCTTGGCTTTGAATATCACAAAATCCTGCTGTTGGTGTTGTTCGTGAATCCGCTTTGGTGGATTGCGCGGGGATTCCAACGTCGAACAATCAACATTGGACATTGAATTGATAAGAGGGTTGTAGCTTGGCATCGCTTTCAGTGTTCGAGGTTGAAAGTTTGATGTTCGACGTTCATGGATCTCCATGCTCCTCGCCTTTCACAAACCCTATGGCGTCCTCTCGCAGTTCACGAAGGAGCATGAGTCGCATCGCACGCTGGCGGAGTTTGGATTCCCAAAAAACGTGTTCCCGATTGGTCGGCTCGACTCGGATTCGGAAGGACTGATTCTACTCAGCGATGAAGCGCATTGGAATGCAACGTTGCTCCATCCCAAGCGCGCGCACGAACGGACTTATCATTCGCAAGTCGAAGGCATTCCCGCAGAGCACGATCTGGAAAAACTGCGGCGCGGCGTAAAGCTGCCGGACTTCACCACCCTGCCATGCAAGGCCCGGCTGCTCGATCCTGCGCCAGAGCATCCGCCGCGCGTGCCACCGATTCGTCAGCGCAAATCAGTGCCTGATTCATGGATCGAACTTAAACTCATTGAGGGCAAGAACCGCCAGGTGCGTCGCATGACCGCCGCCGTTGGTTTCCCGACACTGCGTCTGATCCGCGAGGCCATCGGCGCGCTGAGCATGAAGCCCCTCAAACTGGATGCTGGAATCTGGCGCGCACTATCCGATGAGGAAAAGAAGCTTCTTTCCATCCGCAGCCTGTTTAGCGCTTGAGAAAGAAATGCTCCAGCGCTTCGATCATGCCCTCGCTGGCGGGCTTGTCCGAAACAAAACCACCGCGCTCCCGCACCAGTGCTTTCACGGGTTCAAGCGCATTGCCCGGACAGGCGATATGACCGGCGATGCGACGGTCCAGCATGGTGATGTCGTTGTAATTGTCACCGGCGGCGAACACCCTTTCCGCTGGCAGTTTCAGCAAACGTGAAAGCTCGCGCAGCGCGGTGCCCTTGCTGTAATCAGCGTGACAGAAACGCAGGTAACGGCCATTGCGGTGATAGCCAATATCGGACTGTCTTGCGGTTTTCACCTCGATGACTTTGCAGATTTCGTCCAACTGCGGCTCATCCTTCGCGACGATGCCGACCTGGCCGAAGTCGCCCATGAGAAACTCCGCCGTGGTGTTCACTGCCACATGTTCCTGCATTGATGAAAGAAACCGTGAGTGCTTCTCCACGAAATGATCATGGGCATCACGCGCCTTGCGGTTCCACGAGCCAAAATCGCGCCACGGCTTGAAGAAGCCGGGCCGGTAGATTTCGCATTCCTGCGCGATGATATAATCTGGCAGCATGAAGATGTTGTGCATCGCCAGCCCCTCGAGCGTCTGATTGAGCCCTCGCCCGGTGTTCACCACCCAGGCTGCGCCGCGCCGCTTGAACTCGCGCAGCATTTCCCCCATCGCAGGATGGAACGGCATCTCCCCTTCATGGTTCACAAGGGTGCCGTCGAAGTCGAAGCAAAGCAGAAGAGTGGGCGTGGTTCTGGCCATGAATAAAGCGGATTAACCGTTGTAAAATTTCGGCGACTGCAAAATCTCCGCCACCCGCCATGTGAGCGCTGCGAGCAATATCCATTGCGCCGCGAGATAGCCGCGCGTGATCCATGCGCTGCCGTGACGCAGATGAATGCGCCGCATGATATTCTCCGCGCCCAAGACCAGGCTGAAGGCCAGCGGCAGATAAAGCGAGAGCATGAAGCGGTCGCCATCGCCTCGCGCAATTGGCGAATACCAACCGTAGGCAAGTGAATAAGCGGAGAGACAGCCGACGACAAAAAGTATCGTGGCGATGGTTCCATGCCGGAGGACAAGATGCCCGGCATGTTCCGGCTTCGGAGCGCCCCAGAATAAAAGAACGACCAAGGCCAGCAAGATGAGGGACAGCCACGCGAGATATATGCCGCGCCACTCCAGCACGCCGCGCCAGGGTTTCTGACTGGCGGAATTCTTTGCCACGGGTGTTTGTTTTGGCCAGAAGAATTCAAACGCCTTGTTCCATGTCCCGTCTTTCAATCGAGTGATCGCTTCCTCGCGCGAATGGGTGCGCAGATAATTCGTGAGCGAGGGACGCTCCGCCGGCAGCATCGCCTGGAGTTCATCACGCGAATTGTGCTTGTCCATCCAGCCGTAGCAGGTCTTGGGATCGTTGATGGTCTCCGGCCCGCCAAAGCTGTCCATCCACATCCAATAGGCCGGGTAACTGTGGAAAGGATCGCCGAATTTTTCGTGTGCATGCGCGAGCCTCGGCCCGATGGTCATGAGATGCGCCGCGCCCAGGACGACGATGCCGATCAAATGATTTCTCCAGTGCCAGAGATTGGTGCTGGAGATGACAAATCCGCTCCAGCGGGCCGAGAGCAGTTCCCAAACACAACGCAGTGAACTCACGCCAACAAAGATCATCAGCAGCGGAGAGATGGATCCTTTGGCCATGTAAGCCACACCGCCCAGCACGCCAATCATCCCGTAAATCCAAAGCGAGTTGCGTCTCAATGCACTCACACAGGCCACCCAGGTGAGGAAGAACAAAATAAAATAAAGCGGCTCCGGCTGAAAGTATGCGGAGCGCGGCAACAACGCACCCAGTCCGCCAAGCAACACTAGGTTTACCGCCGCCGGCAATGTGAAAATGCGAAAGGCAGCGATGCCCAGGATGACCAGAAACGTCAGCGTCATGAAGACATTGAACCAGCGGCCCCGGTTAAAGAACTCACGATCCGCCGGTGTGACTTCATCCTCTGCCGAAATCGGCTGGCCGGGATCGGCAATCCATGCTGCGATCCAGGGCCAGAGCGGCTGCACCACGCCCTCGGTGCGATGCGGGAAGAAATCGTAAAGCGGCTGCATAACGCCTTTAGTGAAATCCGGTTTTAAATCAGCCCGGGTTTCCAGCGCGAGCTTCATGTTATGCTTTTGATCGTGCTTCAGGATGTCTTCCCTGCCATTGCGCACCGCGTTGTTGGTCTGTGCGATAAGCAGGCCGCCGATCTTCAGGTAAGTCATCGCAAACAGCGCGATGAATGAAGCAAACAAAAGCCAGCGAAGAAGCGTCCGCTTCCTCCCTTCACTGCGTTTTTCCCGCCGGTGCTCTTCCTGCTCCGTCATGCCAAACTCCGATACGGTCAGCGCAAGGGGCGCACCTTGATCTCCACGCGGCGGTTTAGGGCCTGATCCTCGATGCTGCCGTCGGGCACGAGAAGCCTTGATTTGCCAAGTCCCACCGCCTGCACGCGCCCGGTGTCGAGTCGCAGCGAACGAACGAGCCACTGCACAACCGCGTTCGCGCGGCGCTGACTGAGGGCATTGTTGTATTCCGCCGTGCCGAAATTGTCCGTGTGACCTTCGATGATGAAACGATTGTTGGGATTGCGCTGGATGAGCAGACCCAGTTTCATCAGGCTGAGCCGGGCGCTCTCGGCGAGTTCATCGCTGCCGTATTCAAAAAGCAAATCCGTCGGCATCAGGATCGGCGCGGTGCTGGCATTGACCTTGCCGCCACGGTTCACCAGGTCATCGAGATTGCTGAAGCCCTGCACGCGCTTCGCCGCGTTGTTACCGGCTTCCTGCTGATGATTGAGCCGGTCGATCAGCTTGCTGTCCACACCTTCATTTTGCTTGTCTGGCGCTGCGGGCAGCACGAGCTGTTTGCTGCTCAAGGGTTTGTTCAATGCGGAACTTTTCAAGGCGCTCGCCGCCGTCATCAGATCAACGCCGGGCAAACTGTCCGCGACCGCAGCCAGTGAAGGAGATGACGCCGGCTGTTGCGCCGTCGGCGTGCTGTCGGGCACGATGAAGTTTGTGATTTTGCTGACCTGCGGCGTGAGATCGAATGCCTTGTTCTCCGGCAGCAAGTCCACAATGTCCTGGATGTCCGCCTTCACATGCGGCTGCGGCGGCTCGTCTGATGGGGCGAGAATATCCGGTATGTTTTGAACCGCCTTCTGCTCCTTCAGCAACTCCGGGTTGATGGCCACTCTTTCAGAGCGCGGCGTTTCCTGAAGCATTTTCAGAGAAGAGTTTTTTCCAAGCTCAAGATTGCTGAAAAGAAAATATAGCCACCAGTGAAATGCCGCCCCCATCACCAATGCCACGCAGAGCCAGCCGCGCAGACTCCACGACCAGCGCTCCACCTGAAAGGAGGATCGCCGTGTGTTGCTCCACTGGTATGTTGACGTGGCCATGAGCACTGATGCTAGCACAGCCAATCCCGGGTGGCACGCGGAAAAACCCATTGATGATTTGCCCTTGGCGTCTCCCCCCGCCCTCGCTAAGATGCTCATCATGCTCCAGATCGTCTTCAATGAAATCAGTGCCGCCGAACTCTCCAAACTTCCCACGCAAACCCAGTTCGCGTTGCTGGAGGCGCTGAACATCCAGCCTGAGGAAGTCGATCAGGAGGAACGCCTCGCAAATAAATTTGGGGTCCTCGCCCGTGGCAAATCTAAACTCTATCGCTGCCGCGCAGGCGAGCACCGCATTTACTTCGCCGTCGAAGGCGGCAACATCCTCATCCACCGTGTGCTTCACAAAAACACAGTTCAAGATTTCCTCTTCCGCAGCAACCTCGGCACCGCGGGTGAAGACGAAGTTCTCGGCCAGTCAAAGAGCTTCTGGAAACTCATCGAAGAAGGCGAACGGACGCTAAAGGTGGTGTGAGGTGCGAGGAGTTTGCGTCAGTGATCGCCTCGATTTTCTCACGGGTGAGAATAAGTTCTAGATTTGCGCAAGACGACAGGGAAGGCGTATTTTGCTTGAATCGATCTACCAACCGAGTTTTCTATGCCATGACACATGCTGACCAAGCCCGAATCGCATCAATTGGTGAACTTGCTGAGGTTTGTGCCGGGTATTCTCCGCGCCCAGAATAACGTCAAAAGGGTGGAAAGTATCTGCTGTTGGGTGGTCGCAACATCAAGGACGGTCGCATAAGAATTACGGACAAGGATTCGAGGATAGATGATGCGCCTCTTGAAAGTTTTCGCCGAGCTGTTGCACGACCTGGAGACATCATCGTATCAACATTGTTTGATGCACGAAAACTCTGTATTTATCGCGACTCCGACCCACCTGCGGTGGTCAACAATAGCTGTGCTATCATCAGAGCGCCGAAGACCAACGATTACATTCTTTCGTATCTCAGGACACGTAAAGGGGAAGAGCAGTTTTTGAGAGAGGCTGAAAGGTTAACAGGTGGAACGACTATTCCACGGCTATCTACCTCAGCGCTGGCTAATATTCAGATACCTATTTTACCCTTGCTCGACCTGCAAAAATTGGGTGATAGCCACATCGAAAAGTCGTCAAACGATGAACTGCTAACCTTGCAAGCGGAATTGGAAAGTAAGGACGGGCGAATCGCGGACCTTGAACGAAAGTTGTCGGGGCTTCTCGCAAAAGATGCTGAAAATGAGAAGCTGCGCGCCGAAGTTGGGCAACTCACAGCATATTACGAAGATCGGCTCCAGAAAATTGCAGCCCAACGATCTACAAATGACTTAATAAGAAAGATTGCGCACGGTGAAACGCGACAACTGGAATTTAAGTCCACTTTGAGATGGAGCATCAAAGCAAATCGGGATGATCCCAACATGGAGACGGCCGTTTTGAAGACTATTGCGGCATTTTGCAATACAGATGGCGGTGAACTTCTGATTGGTGTTAGCGATGCAAAAGAGATTCTCGGTCTGGCCCTTGATCATTTTCAAGATTCCGACAAATTCTTGCTACATTTGAGGAACTTGATTGTAGTCGATTTTCTGCCTGCGTGGTTCAGGATGTTCATTACGAGGTCATTCTCATGGAAGGTAAGAATATCTGTCATGTGTTATGTAAGAAGCACAAGGGCGGCGTTTGGGTTAAGACAGACAAAGGTGAAGTCTTTTATGTAAGAGACGGCCCTTCTTCCACTGAGCTTCCAGCCAGCAAAGCGGTTTCCTATATTGACGAACATCTACGAGAATGATGAAAGACATTACACCGTCCGCAGCAGATTCGCAATGTCATCGTGTGTGTTGTGGCCATGCACGGAGAAGCGAATGCGACCGGCGTGGTGCATGACGTGGATGTTTTCCTTTTCCAGCACGGCATGGACTTCGTCGCTGCGCTCTTGAAAGTAGTTCTGAGCTTTAGCTCGAACTTGCATTGAGGCGGCAGCACGAGCTTAAGCTCATGACTACTTTTTTTGTCTCGCGCCATGGTCTTCCAGCCTTTCAACCCGAACGATGCTTTTCACATTCACCGGCAGAATTTGCCGCACTGGCGTCAGTGGGGCACGACCTACTTCGTCACTTCACGGCTCGGCGACTCGGTTCCATCGAAAATTCACGTGCAGTGGCGCGAGCGGCGCGATGCTTGGCTGCGTGCCTGCGGCCTACGTTCCGCGCAAGATCTGGACAAGCTCACGGAGGAGCAGCGCCATGAGTATCACCGCGAGTTTACGGCAAAGTTCCATGATCTGCTGGACGCTGGACACGGCGAATGCCATCTGGCCACTCCCGCGCTGGCAAACCTCCTAACTGCGAGGTTCATGACGGGACATGGCTCGGAATACCATCTGGATGCGTGGGTCGTCATGCCGAACCACATTCATGCTCTTGTGGAACCCGCCCCCAAGTCTCTCCTTGGCGACATTCTCAAGCATTGGAAAGGTGGTAGCGCGCGTGATATCAACCTCGCCCTTGGCCGGAGCGGGCCGCTCTGGCAGGTGGAGCCGTTTGATCACATCGTGCGCAGTGAGGCGCAGTTGCAGCATTTCCGGCGATATATCGCGCTGAATCCCAGCAAGGCAGGTTTGCAGCAAGGCTTTGAACTTGGCATGGGCTCGGAGTCTGGACTGTCAGCAGATGAAGTGCTGGCACGCTCCGGACTGACGCGCGATGTAAAGTAGTTCAGAGCTTTAGCTCGAACTTGCGCCAGACGATCACGAGCTAAAGCTCATGACTGCTTTCTTCAAACAACCATCGGCGTTTTGCCATTCATTTACCTGCACAACGCTTCGATATTCGCACACGGATAGATTGAAATGCTTTGGCTGCAACAGTCCCGCGTTTGCCCCCAGCATAATCGTTCAGCGCTTTCTTAAGCCTGAGATCAAGCTGGTGCTCCTCGGCGTCGTGCAGGAGTTTCTCGTAAGCAGCCACCGAAAGCACCACAGCGCTCGCGCGTCCGTTATGAGTGAGCACTCGCGGGCGCCCGTGCTTTTTGATCTCCGCCGTGTGTTTGCGTGTCTGTCGTGCGAAGTCAGTGAGGCTGACGATGTCCTGTTCGAGAATCATGATCAGAGACTAGCACATAATTCTGTGCTGATACCACAAGTATTTCGCACCGTTCGCTGCGTCCAGAGACGATGATGCGGATGCGGCACTTGCTCATTCCGACTTGCTGGCCTCTGGGGGCGCGCCACCAAGAAACGTCTTTGATCTTGGCTCGCGCCCCTTTCATGGTATTCTTTCCCCATGACACTGACCCGTGAAGAACTCCTCCAGCGCATCTGGATTGATCCGGCGCGTTGCGGCGGCAAGCCGTGCATCCGGGGGCATCGCATCTGGGTGTCGCTCATTCTCGATCTTCTCGCGTCGGGCAGCACGGCGAAGGAGATTCTCGCTGATTATCCTGGCATTGTGGAAGAGGACATCCGTGCCTGCATTGCCTACGGTTCAGAAATGGCGCGGGAGCGCTACGTGGAGATCCCGCTGGAGGCGCATGCGTGAAGCTGAAGCTGGATGAGAATTTGAGCGAGCGCGGTTTCGCCCTGCTCAGCGCTGAGGGGCATGACGTCTCCACGGTGGCGCGCCAGCGGATGGAATCTGAGCCGGACGAAAAGATCATCGAAGCCTGCAGGTCCGAAGGTCGGGCGCTTGTGACGCTCGACATGGTTTTTGCAAATCCGCTCACCTACCTTCCAAGCAAATACGCAGGCATTGCAGTGCTCCGACTGCCGAAGAAAGCCTCGGCTCAGGACGGACTTGATGTGATCGCGACACTCGCTGCCGGATTAAAAACCGGAGAACTTTCGGGGAAGCTCTGGATCGTGGAGCGAGGCCGCATCCGCGTTTATCAGGAACCAGAAGAAATATGACTCTCAAATCCCTTCTCTCCACCGAATCCAAACGCATCGATGAATTCCCTGTCGCGGGAGATTCCATTTTCATGGCACACGCGGGAGTTTGTATTTTGCCGCGCCGAGTCGTGAAGGCGATGCAGGATTACTTGGAAATGTGCTGTCTCTCGCATCAGGAAAGCGGCGAGGTCTGGCGGACACTCAATGAAACTCGCGTGGTGGCGGCGCAACTCATCGGTGCGAAGGCATCAGAGATTTCACTGCTCGGGCCGACATCGCTCGGACTGAGCTTGGTCGCAAACGGCTTGCCGTGGCAGGCGGGCGATGAGGTGGTTTGTTATCACGATGATTACCCGGCAAATGTGTATCCCTGGATGGATTTGCAGCGTCGCGGCGTGGTGCTGCGTTATGTGAAAACCGATACGCCAGGCGCGGTCACAGCGGAAGCGGTCGAGCGAGTGTTGACTTCAAAAACCAAGATGGTCGCGCTGGCTTCATGCCATTTTTTCACTGGCTGCCGGATTGATGTAAACGCGATAGGAAAAATGCTGCGGGAGCGCGGCGTGCTTTTTTGTCTTGATGCCATTCAGACGATCGGCGCGTTCGATACGCGGGTGGACTATGTGGACTTCCTCAGTGCGGATGCCCACAAATGGATGCTCGGCCCGATGGCGGCTGGTATTTTCTATGTTCGCGAGGAATTGCAAGACATGCTTCGCCCGTCATTGCTCGGCGCGTGGAATGTGAAATCGCCGAACTTCATCGCGCAGGATGATGTGCAGTTTGAAAGTGGCGGACGCCGCTACGAACCGGGCGTGCTCAATGCTGTGGGCATCATTGGCATGAAAGCGGCGCTTGAGATGCTGCAAGAGATCGGGATTGGGAATATCAGCGCAAGGCTGCTGGCGTTAAAGGCACATCTTGTGCCCAAACTTGAAGCGCTGGGGTTCACAGTTCTTCCGCCAACAGACGGCGCGTTCGCCTCTGGCATCACCACCGCGACTCGCAGCAAAGGCGCATCACTGGAAAAAATATTCGAGCATTTGACCAGAAATCGCGTCGTGGTCTCTCTGCGTCACAATCGCGCCGGAGTGCCCCATCTGCGTTTCAGCCCACATTTTTATAATACGGAATCAGAGATCGATCGAGTGATGGAACTGATGCAGCAGGCAGGTTGATGATATGAAGCAACTATTTTTAGCCTGGTTGCTCCTGATGGCGCTGACTGCCTGCAAAGAAACACCGTCGCTCACTGTGTATTGCACGGCGAACTTGAAAAAGCCGGTGGAAGAGATCGCCACGCAATATGAAAAGGAACACGGAATCGAAGTGCGCCTGCAATACGGTCCCACCGGGACCTTGCTCAGCCAGTTGCAGGTGGCTAAACGGGGCGACCTCATCATCGTGGCCGACGATGGTTCGCTGGAAGATGCGCGCAGGAAGAATCTGCTGGGCAAAAGCCTGCCACTGACGGAACAGCATGGCGTGATCGCGGTGAAGCAGGGCAATCCAAAAAACATCCGCACCATTGCCCATCTTTTGCGCCCCGATGTGAAGCTGGCACTGCCGAATCCCGAGAGTGCCAGCATCGGAAAAATCACGCGACAGATGCTTATCACGCAATGGCAGAAGCTTGAGAAAAAGGCCGTCGTGATGAAGCCGAGCGTCACCGAGGTGGCTGCTGATGTGCAGCTTGGAGCGGCAGATGCCGCGTTTGTTTGGGACTCGACCGTTCCGCAGTTCAAAGGACTCGAAGCTGTGGAAGTGCCGGAACTAGCCCGGCATCTCGATCACGCCAGCGCTGCGATTTTATCATGCAGCACGCAGCATGAGGCGGCGTTGGAATTTGCGCGTTACCTTACCGCGCCTGATCGCGGTGGTCTGGTTTTTAAGAAGCTGGGATTCAAAATGGCGAATGAGTGAGGCCGGGCTATTTTATCCGCCATGAACAAAAGCTTCTGGATCGTCCTCGCGCTTATCTGCGCGACCTACCTCGCCTTCTGGGGCGCGCTGGTG
>JAYVOH010000263.1:0-9254 GCA_043758025.1 Verrucomicrobiota bacterium | reverse complement strand
CCTGCCCTAACTTCGGCAAGCGGAGCGCTTGCCCTACAAGGTCAGCATGACGCCGAGAGGTGTAGGCCGTCTGTGTCAGACGGCCAAACATCCGAAGCTCCGCCGTTTCACAGAAACGGCCTACAAAACATCGGCCGCGGAAATGTGCCCCCTACGCAACCACAGTGATCTCCCATGCCTGAAGTCTTTTCCCGGTGCTGACAGAATGGTTCTGCGGTCTGGCAAAAGCACCTTGGGGCAAAGATTGGTCATTCTGCAACGTCGCCGGATCATCTGGGGGCAAAGGAGGGTCATTCTGCGGTTCGACAAAATCACCTCGGGGCAAGGAGAGGTCATTTTGCAGTGTCGCAGAAGGGTTCTGTCGGACGACAGAACGAGCCGTTCGGAAGCTTTCAAATGGGCGTGTTTCGGCGGGAGGCTTCCGCATCTTCATCCCGTTCGCCGTCGGCAAAGTTAGGAGGCTCTTGCATCTCTCTGCGGACATCAACAGCGCCATTCAAGGCGAAGGCGACTCGGGGAGACATCAGCCTGGCAGGGCTGGCGGAAATTAGCCGGAGGTGGAGCGCAGCGGAACCACCGGACCCTGATCCCAAAATCGGATGCGCCCCAGAGGGGCGGTGGAACATCGCCGAACTCCGCCGCCCCTGCCGGGGCGGATGTTTTGTGAACGTTGATCCGGTGGTTCCCGCTCGCTGCGATTACTGCACCACCGGCTAAATTCCGCCAGACCTCCGGGCTTGGAGGCTGCATACAAGATGACATCCCAGGCCGTGCCTTTGCAATGTGTGTGACGACATAAGTGTCGTCATTCCTTGTCACTGAATGGTCCTGGACGACAAACAAATTAATGCGCGCGTCCGTTTCAGGCACTCAAACCCTTCCAACATCATTGACCTCTGCGGGAGCACCCGCCATGATGAACTATGCAAAAGAAAACCGGCGTCAAGATCAACAAGCCCCCCATCCTCTTTCCTCAGACCCAGAAGATCATCTCGCAGATCGAGAAGAAACTCGACGGCCCTTTCATCGCCTACTGGTCATCTGGCAATGGCAGTGTCTGCCACAATGACGTGGCCGGTTTCTTCGAGGTCTTGAAGGAACTCGGTCACCAGAAGCATGTTTATCTTTTCATCAAATCCAATGGCGGTAACGGTCAGGCCGCGCTGCGCATCGTGAACCTGCTGCGACAATATGCCGACAAAATCACCGCGCTGGTGCCACTGGAATGCGCCAGTGCCGCTACCATGATGGCGCTCGGCGCGGACGAGATTAAAATGGGGCCGCTGGCCTATCTCACTGCCGTGGACACCTCGCTGACCCACGCGTTGTCACCCGTTGATCGCAACAATAACGCCGTGTCTGTCAGTCAGGACGAACTCAATCGCGTGCTGCGTCTCTGGCGCGAGTCCGCGAAAGTGGGCGATACCAACCCTTACAAAAATCTTTACGAACATGTGCATCCGCTCGTCTTCGGTGCCATCGACCGCGCGAGTTCGCTCTCGATTAAAATTTGCGAGGAAATTCTTTCCTATCACCTCAAGGACTTGAAGGAACGCAAACGCATCAGCAAGCATCTGAACTCCGCGTATCCGAGCCACGGCTATCCCATCATGTTGCGTGAGGCCCAACGCATCGGTTTGCAGGTCGGCGCGCTCGATCCCCTGATCAACGACCTCATGATTGATCTCAATGAGCTTTACTCAGAAATGGGCCAGCACGCGATCACCGACTACGATCAGGAAAATTACCACGACCACGAAATCCTCAACATCATCGAAGGCGGAGGCGTCGCGTTCAATTATCAGAACGACAAGGACTGGCACTACCGCAAGGAAGAACGCCGCTGGGTGCCCATGAACGACCAGAGCGCGTGGAACCGCATCAGCATGGCTAGCGGGAAGATGCAGACGAAGAGGTTTCATATTAGGTAATCCCTTTCACCGCGTCTCATGCCTTTATGAAGCGGCTGTGGAAAAGGCTGAATGTTGAATTGCCGCCAGTCTTTGGGTGTTTGCCGAAAGCACTCGAAGTCTTCATTATTGGTGTCTTGCTGATTGAATTTGGCGCACTGGTCATTGAGCCGGCAATTAAAACATTCCATGCAATTTCTAAAGTTGAAGCCACAGTCGATGGTTCCCGAATCACTCGGCAAGAACTGCAAGATTCATTGCGCGCCCATCTTTGGAGACGGGGTGAATCATGGGACTTACTGAACGATGAAACAAAAAATGCACGTCGCCAAGAAGCCTTGGATGGAATCATAAATGATCGGCTCATTGCAAACTTTTCCCCTCAAACTCAAATTGTTTTCCCCTCTCGCCACCGCGAAAGCGAAGAAGCTTTCCAGCAGTTCCTCAAACAGTTCCCGCCACCTGATGAATGGAAGCAGCGCATGGAACAGCAGGGGCTTACGGAAACCAAATTGCGTAAGAGTGTTGGCGATGAAGTGAAACATCTCGACGCCATCGAACGCTGGCTCGCCGAACAACCGGGCCGCATCACCGAAGCCGATGCCCGTTCGTGGTGCGACGCACATAAGGATTCCCTGAACATTCCCGAACGCGTCCGCGCGAGCCATGTTTTCCTGACTAGGCACGACAAAGATAAACTGGATCGCGAACCGGAAATCCGCGAGTTGCACCGCAAGCTCCTTGCGAAAGAATCCACGCTCGAAGAACTCGCGCGTCAGTTCTCCGACGACGACGGCAGCAAGTTGCGCGGCGGCGACCTCGGCTGGTTCAGTCGCAACCGGGTGCCACTGGAGTTCGCCGATAAAGTCTTCGCGTTGCCCGTTGGCCAAATCGGCGCGCCTTTTGAATCTCATCTGGGCTGGCACATTCTTGTCGTGCGCGAGAAACGACTCGCGCGCGCACCAGAATTTGCGGAAGTGCGGGATGAAATCACCGCCATGCTGGAGTCCCAATGGCGCGAAGCCAGTCTAAAGTGGTTGGTGAACGAACTGCGCGCGAAAGCAAAGATTGAAAAATTCGAATCACGCATCGCAGATGTCCACCTATAACGCCCTTCGCCGAGTGGCTTGTTGCAAGAGCAACCTCGCTCGGTAGTTTGCTCCCATGTTCGGTAGCAAAAGCAAAAACGTCGGGGTCATCGGCCTGGGCATCATCGGATCGCGTGTGGAGGAGAATCTGCGGCGCGCGGATTTTAATGTCTTTGTCTGGAACCGCACGGCGCGGGCGGTGCCGGGCTTTGTGGCCTCGCCGCATGAAGTGGCCGAAGTGGCACAGGTGATCCAGATTTTTGTGCGGGACGGGGCTGCGCTGATGGAGGTCATGCAGGATATGAAACCGGCGCTGAAGAAACATCATGTGGTATGTTGCCACGCCACGGTGGACCCTTTGACGGTGAAGCAGGCGGCGGGCATCGCCCACGAAATGGGAGCGGGGTTCCTTGATGCACCCTTCACTGGCAGCAAGATGGCCGCGGAGAAAGGCGAACTGGTCTATTATATAGGCGGGGCGAAAAGGGAACTGGAAAAGGCGACCAAGGTGCTGGAAGCCAGTTCGAAAAAAATTCTTCATCTGGGCCGGGTGGGTGACGCCAGCATCTTGAAGATCGCCACCAACCTGGTCAGCGGCGCGATCGCGGGTGCGCTGGCGGAGGCGCTGGCCATCACGAAGGGACATGGTTTGGAGCCGTCGAAACTGCTGGAGGCGTTTGAGAACAATGCCAACTGCTCGCCGCTCATCTCGATGAAACTTCCGGCGATGATGGCCGGAAGTTATGAGCCGCATTTCTCGCTCAAAAACATGCTCAAGGACGCGCACTACGCACAAGAACTGGCCCGGGTGGAGTCGCTGGCGACGCCGATGCTGAACGCCTCTGTCGGGACGATGGAGCGCGGCATGGATGCGGGCCGGGGCGATCTGGATTTCTGCTCGGTGTATGAGAATTTCACCTGGATACGTGCGAGAAAAGACAGTGTCCGGATTTCCCTCAAGGGCTCGGCACTTGATGACGAATATGACGCCTGAACTACTCCAGAAGATAGAGCAGTCCGGCGCGGTGGTTGAATTGTCAGACCGGACAAAGCTGATGCTACGGGGTGCTGACCGGGTGCGTTATTTAAACGGGCAGGTCACCAATGATGTGCGCAAAACTTCGGCGGGTTCATCTGCCATTCACGCCTGTGTGACGAATGCCAAAGGACGCATCGAGGGCGACGTGTTCATCCATGCGCCACCGGACAGCGACACGCTGTGCCTTGATGCGGAAGGCGTGCTGCGAGAGTCGCTTCGCGTTCGGCTGGAGCGTTACATTGTGGCGGATGATGTGGAGCTTGTTGATATCAGCGACGGCCCGCGCCTCTGGCATTTTTTTGGACAGGCTGTGAATGCTGTGGGGCAAATGCCAGTGACAGGCGCGAGTTATTTTGTTCCGGCAACCCGGTTCGGAGTTCCGGGAGTGGATCTGTGGTTGAGCCAGGGGATGGAATTGCCGCAGTTAGATTGCCCTCAGCTTTCCAGAGAGGATTTGGAGACGTTCCGCATCCTTCGCGGCATACCGCGCTGGCCCCATGAACTGAACGGCGATGTCTTCCCGCAGGAGGCCGGACTGGAGACCAGCGCGATGGATTTCTCCAAAGGCTGTTACATTGGCCAGGAGGTGCTTTCCCGCATCAAGACAACCGGCAAGATGCCGCGGGTGATGGTGAAGTGGGAGATGCCGCCGCAGTCGAAAATTCCTGTGGAGCAACTCACTCCGGCCCGGCTGTTCGCCCGTGGAGCGGATGACCAGCTCAAGGAAATCGGCCAGGTCACGAGTGCTTGCATGCATCCTTTGCTTGACCGTGGCGTGGGACTTGGCTATGTCCGGCAAAGTTTTGAGGCGGTGCATTCGCTGTTGCTTGCTCATGCTGATGAACCTACCATTGCACACGAAGTCAAAATCATCAGGATATGAAAAAAACCATTACATGCCATTTTTACGCAGCCTTGTGTGCGTTGATTCTCTCCGGCTGCGGCATGACGGGTGATGCCAATGCAGTAAAAGATCCCACCGTGGAGCAAATGGCTGACCTGGAAAAACAATGGGGAATGAAGCCCCGCGAGACACGCCAGAGGTATTCACCCAATGCCGAAACTTCAACGTATGCGCCATCGACCGCTCCCGCGACTGGTCCATCTCCCCAAACACCGGCGATGAATCCTGTCCCCTATCCCTCCACTCCCTCAATTCCCTCGCAGACCATCCCGCTGCCACCTTCAGAGGCGCCATCCATTCCATCCTCTCTGCGCTGACAGCAGACTTCCCGAACCAAAAATCCAACGAACCAAGACACCCGAACATGAAGATCATCAGCCGCATTTTTTTCTGTGCCGTCCTGCTCACCGTTCAACAGTTGCACGCGCAGCAGTCCCCATCCAAAGCAGATGCAACCGCTCCGGTGGCCAAGGCTAAGACAAAAGCCGGAGCCGCGCCCACGAAGCAGGTCAGCAAAGATGCCGCCGGCAAGCCTGACGCCGATGTTGCGGCTGCCAAAGCCGCCGGCGCCCAGGAAAGGAAAAAAATTCACACTATCGCTGTCATGAGCATCCGTTCGGGACGCACGAACGAGGAGGTGATGTTTGAGGTTTTTCCCGATCAGGCTCCGCTGACAGTCAAGAATTTCCGTCAGAACGTGGAAAAAGGCACCTACAATGGACTCGCCTTCCATCGCGCGGTTAAGGATTATCTTGTGCAGACTGGTGACCCTGCTTCCCGCGATGACAATGCCCGCGACAAATGGGGCCTCACCCAGGAATCCACCATCCCGGGCGAATTCAAACTCCCCCACACCATCGGCACCGTCGCGATGGCGCGCCGCGGTGACAAATCGAACCCCGAACGCCACTCCGACTGCAACCAGTTTTACTTTGTCCTCGGTGACATGAGCGGTCTCGATGGACAATACACCGTCTTCGGGCAGGTCGTCTCCGGGTTGGATGTGCTGAAAAAAATCTCCCGATCAGTGACCGACTCCAATGACTGCCCGGTGGTGCGGGTGGAAATCAAGAAAATACAAGTCATCGAGCAGCAGGGACCTGTTGCCGCGTTGACCAAGACGACCGGATCCGGCAAGCTCAAGCACACCACCAAACCTGACGTCCTGAAAGGGCCGATGGAAAAATTCCTCGAGCGCATCTGGTAATCCGCTGGATGTATTTTCCCGGCAACTGCTCAGCTTCCCATTTCACGAATGAGTCAGAACCGCTACGAAGTGCTGGGAAAGATCGCCGATGGCGGGCTGGGCTCAGTCTTCAAGGCTTACGACCGCAACCTGCGGCGTGAAGTTGCGCTCAAACGAGTCCGTGCCGAAACCCCGGAGCAGGCGGAGTTGCTGGCCGGCCAGTTGATGGATGAGGCGCGAAACCTCTCCACTCTGCAACACCCGCACATTGTCACTATCTATGACGTGGGCAGCGATGAGGAAGGCGCCTACATCATCATGGAGCTTCTCAAGGGGGAAACCCTGGAGAACATCATCGAGCGCGGCGCATTGAACGAATACGATTTCCGCGAGTTGGTCACACAAAGCCTTGAGGGACTGGTCGCTGCGCACAGCTACGGCATGATTCATCTCGACATCAAGCCGCAAAACTTCATGGTCATCTGGCTGCCGAGCGGGAAGTTCCAAATCAAAATTCTGGACTTTGGTCTCGCAAAAATTTCCCTTCAGCCCACCGTCCAGGACACGGACGAAGAAGGGGCGATCATGGGGAGCATCTACTTCATGGCTCCGGAACAGTTCGAGCGGGCGAATGTGGACGCCCGCACAGATCTCTACTCGCTCGGCTGTGTTTACTACTACGCGCTCACCCAGCATTATCCTTTTCAGGGCGAGACCGGGGCTGAAGTGATGGCCAGCCACCTGTATCACAGCCTGGCTCCGCTTTCCGAACTGCGTCCCGATTTGCCTCCATTCATTCACGAATGGGTCGAGTGGCTCATTAACCGTCTTCCGGAACATCGACCGGAATCTGCTGCCCAGGCCCATGATGTCTTCCAGACGGGAGCATTCGCACCGCACGTCAAAACCGGAGAAGTTCCCGCGCAGGATGCCGGAACCACCCGCCCTCTCGCCCCACGTCCGGTGCGGGCAGCACCGATCGCACGGCGGCCTGATTCACATTCACAAGAGCTCGGACACCGACCCGCGCCGCGCCCCATCGTTCGCCCGGTGAATATCGCCGCGGCCATGGCTCCGCAGCACCTCAAGCACAAAAAGCCATGGCCCAAATCCGTCGTCTTGGGCATTCCCATCGCCCTGGCAGCCATGGCCGTGATCTATCTGGCTGTGAATGCCTGGAGCCAGTCCCGACGCAACACCCGGTTCAATCTGCTGGCCAACATGGAAGCGCCACGAGGCTCCGGTGAAGACATCCCCTTGCTGCTCGATTTCATTGAAACCAAAAACACCTCCGACGCCGCCGCCCTTGTCCTCGGAAGAATCGAAGGCGCCGAGGCTGGCGATCACTTCATCATTCAGCGCCTGCCGCTCGTAAAAACCGAATGGGCCAAGAAGAACCTCACCAATGCAGTCGGTCAGCGTCGTCTCAAGGAGGCGGTTGATCCGCTGCTGAAAATGCTTGCTCCCGCATCGACGCCCGAGCCGGAAGTCCGCATGACCATTTGGAACACCTTGGCCAAAATTTCATCACCAGCTGACTCAGCGTCATTGATCGAAAAAATGCACGGTGCCAGCATTGATGAACTGCGCGCGGCGGAATCCGCGCTCGTCGCCATCGCCCGCAGGGAACCGGATCCCGCGCGCCGGGGCAGCGAAATCCTCCAGACCTTCCGCGCCAACTCCGCAACAGAAGTTGAACAGTCCGCCCTCCTGCGCGCCCTGTGCCGTATCGGCAACAAAGAAGCACTGCCAGACATCCTCAAGGCATTGAAAGGCGCGAACAACAAACTCCGTTACAATGCCGCACTGGCCCTGACGGACTGGCCTTCCGCCGAGCCTGTCTCCGCGCTGATTGAAATGCTCGGAGCAGAGCAAGACTCCTACACAAAGCTCAACGCCATCATCAGTCTCGGCAACCTCGCGCCGCTCGCCGGCGATGTCCCGCAGGAGGAAATCGCCAAATCTCTCATCGCAGCTTTTGCCTTGGCCAAGGACGCGCGCTCCCAGACACAAATCCTTAACTCGCTCGGCAAAGTGGCCGACCCTGCCGCTGTTGCATTCATCACGGATCTTGCCGCCAAAGATGCTCGCCGAAAAGGCGTCGCAGACGCTGCCCTGAAAACCATCAACGCGGAAATTGCCAAGATCGTTCCACTGGCCGAGGGCGCAACCACACTCCAGGCGGAACAGTCCATCCTCACTCCCGGCCCGCTCACGGTTAAAGAAGGTGTCATCATTAACTGGTTCGGCACCGGCGATCAGGTGAGCTGGCTCATCAAAATCGACACGCCCGGTTCTTACGAAGTTCAGATATCCCTGGCCTCTGCGGCGTCACAACAGGGCAGATACCAGCTTTCCTTCGGACGTCAGGCATACAGCCGTCAGGTGGAAAACACCGGCAGTGCTGCCAGCTTCAAAAGCGTGACCGTCGGCAAGTCCGAATTCGCCAAGCCGGGAACCTATCGCCTCTGGATTCGGCCCTTGGAAATACCGGAAGGTTCCCATCTCATGCGCCTGAAGGAAGCGGTGATCACCCGCAGCGGAGGCTGAAAAATTGGGTGATGCCCGCCAAGGTTCATACCGTCATCCATGATGTCGCCGTGCCATCCCGAATCACCCCAGACCCGGTGGAAAATGGGCCGCGTGGTGTTGCAACGAGAGACCGCGCATCGAGGCGGCAAGACCGTGATCGTCGTCAAAGATTTCGCCTCCCATCTGCCACAGTCCGTGATTGATACCATTGGAAAACGTGTGCGCTCGGCCTGTGGCTGCGGTGGAACCGTAAAAGAAAAACGCATCGAGATTCAAGGCGATCAAGTCGCGAAGATTCGCGCTGTGCTCGAGGCGGAAGGCTTTGAAGTGGCCGGGATAAAATAAGCCTCCGGGATTGCGGCGCCGTGTCGCCTCAGCTAAAAATTGCGCATGGAAAAAAACCGGCTTGAAGCCTTCAGCGATGGTGTGCTCGCCATCATCATCACCATCATGGTGCTGGAATTGAAAGTGCCGCATGATGCCGATCTCGCAGGACTGATACCATTTGGAGGTATCAATCAGTAAAACGTTGCGCGCATTGCGTTCTCTATGAACTTGGGAGGATGGCGTTGCCATCCAAGCCAGTAGCGAGGGG
>JAYVOH010000262.1:0-9301 GCA_043758025.1 Verrucomicrobiota bacterium | reverse complement strand
AACTTCCCGCTCTGGCTCGCGCCGGATCAGGTGCGCGTCATCACGCTCAACGACGACGAAGCGTTGATCGCCTACGCCAAGCCCATCGTGGCCGAACTCCGCGCGAACATGGTGCGCGTGGATGCGGACTACAGCGCGACGCCGTTCAAGGCGAAGATCTCCAACGCGGAACAATTACGCGTCCACACGATGCTGGTCATCGGCGGGCGCGACCTGGAAGCGGGCGCGGTGAGCGTGCGTCTCCACCACGGCGGCCCGCAAGGCGCGAAGCCGAAGGCGGAGGTCGTGGCGGATATTCTTGCTGCGATTCGAGAGAGGCGGGCATGAAGCCAACGGAGGACATGCGGAAACGTGCGGCAGAAAAAGGAAACGAGCTTAGAGCACTGTGGCCAGCGCTTCGCCAATGGCCTTCCCGAGCAACGGCGGAACTGCGTTCCCAATTTGCTTCACCACTTGAGAACGATTCCCGGCAAATTGAAACTCATCGTCGAATGATTGAAGTCGTGCGCCTTCACGCGGCGTCAGGGCGCGGTCGCATTTCGGATGGATGCAACGATTGGATGCGGGATGGACGAAGTTCACCGTGATGGTGACGGACGGCACGTCTCCGTCCAAGCGCGAGTAGCAAGAACTGAAGCCGCTCGAAATCAAATGGCTCGGAATGGCAGAAATGTTTTTGCCGGAGTGTCGGATGATTTCCAACATTCGCGGCGTGTGGGCGGTGGAGTAATGCAGATCGAGCTTTTTACAGCCGTTGCGCCGCAGGCGTTGATAATCGTTGCGTGGAGTGCGCGCGTAGTGGTCGGCGGACTCGCCGGATTTTATCGGAGGCAGGTCATCAATCGCATCGAGCACGGTGACGGCGGGCTTGAGGTTCAACTTCGGGGTGAACAGGTCTTCTTGAGGAATCAACATGCGCGAACGGTCATGGTGGCCAATCGTTGAGCCATTTGATTCGTGGGTGGGTTGAGGAAACACCCGTTTGCCGCCCTTCTGGACCCCAATGAAAATCAACCGCTCACGACGTTGCGGAACGCCGAAATGCGCCGCGTTGAGAATACGCCAGTCGCAATCGTAACCGAGGTTCGCAAAACAATCGTGCATCTGCGCCAACGCTGAACCGTTGTTGTGAGTGGCCAGCCCAACAACGTTCTCAATGACCAACGCGCGGGGGCGAAAAAAATTCACAAAGTTGGCGAACTGCTCGAAGAGATTGTTCCGGGAGTCGTCCTCCTCGGAAGAACGAAACGGGCGAATTGACGAAAATCCCTGGCAAGGCGGACCGCCGATAATCAAATCAAGCTCTCCCGGTTTGAGTTTGAGACGCTCTTGCAAATCATCACAGCGCAGTCGCCGAATGTCGTTGGTGAGGGCGAGCGCGGCGGGATGGTTCAAGCTGAAAGTTTTCACCGAGACGGGAAGAATGTCCACGCCCAGCAAGGTCTGGTAACTGGCGTTGTTAGACTTCTCAAAGCCTTTAGAGAAACCACCTGTGCCGCAAAACAAATCGAAAAGTTTGAATGTCTTCATCCGGTGGAGACAATAGTCTCATGGCAGGGGCGGCGTCAATTCCATATTCTGCCGCCGTGTCGAATCCAAGTCCCGATCAAATCGCCAAAGCGCTGATTCAGGTGATCACTGAAGAGCGCAAAGTTCAGGGACTCACTTACGAACAATTGGCTGACCGCGCCGGGGTTCATCGGACCACGATCGCGCTATGGGAACGGCAGGAGCGGTCTCCGACAATTCAGCTGGCTCTCCAATTGGCCAGTGCCCTCAATGTGTCGCTTTCTCTTTTACTGGCACGGTCTGAGGCGGTTTGTCAAACCGGTCAGCCGATTGTTTCACTGACTCACCGTCGCCTTTTGGCGGAGCATTTTCGAAATGAAGGGAAGTTACGCAATCTCACGGGTCTTTCTCACCAAGCCATACGCGGGGCAATCGAAGACTGTTATCAGACTTTTGACCTGATAGATTCAGAATTGGCAAAGCGTGAATCGCCACCCATCAGCTCATTGATTGAACTCGCCAATCTGTCCTCAATGATTGGAAATCTTTTGGCGGCCGGCTTGGTGGAACATTCGGCGGGCGCTTATGCTCGCAACACACCTCATACGTTTCCCGACCTGCTTCCCAGACGAGAAGGGCTGAGTGGTATTGAAGTGAAGACGGCGCTGGAACGAAATAAGCCGAAGGGACATTTGCCCAAGCCCGGAATGCACCTCACGTTCCGTTACGTGCTCTGCAATCGCGAAGGTGGTTTCACGCGAGGCAAAGAAAATCGTGGCAAGACTGCCCATATCTGGGAAGTGAAAGCAGGAGTTCTGACCGAGGCGGATTATGATTTGAGCAATACAGCGGGCGATTCGGGAAAGACGGCGGTGATCAAAACGACAGTCTTGCAAGCAATGACGCTTGTCTATTTTGATCCACGACTTTTACCATTCGCCTCGCGCGGGGACTTGCCGTATCGAGGATTTAATTAGTTCAAATCAGCTGTTTTCTTTCAGGCTTTCAGCCTTGTGAATCAGCGTTCATCAGCGGTTGAACCGAGTTTTGATCGAGCGGACGGGCAGGTTTTAATTCAAAGCGTTGACCGAGTTCACGGAAAAGTTTTACGCGAGTTGAATTTGAACAGTTTTGCCCAAGTTGAACCACGTTGCCACAAAGTGCGCCAGGTGTTGATCGAATCCGGCATCAACTACGTGGAGGTCGCCAACGAGGCGGCGTTCTATGGGCCGAAAATTGATGTTCAGGTTTGGAGCGCAATCGGACGGGAGTTCACGATTGCCACAAACCAAGTTGATTTTGCCGTGCCGGCAAAGTTTGGTTTGAAATATCGGGACAGAGACAATTCAGAAAAAGTTCCGCTGTGTATCCATCGAGCACCGCTGGGAACGCACGAACGGTTTATCGGGTTTCTGATTGAACACTACGCTGGAAATTTCCCGCTCTGGCTCGCCCCAGAGCAAGTCCGAATCATCACGCTCAACGACGATGTTGCGTTGCAGGAATACGCCAAGCCAATCGTGAACGAGCTTCGCGCGAACATGGTCCGAGTGGAAGCTGATTTCAGCGCAAACCCCGTCAAAGCCAAGATTGCCGACGCCGAAACCGCACGGGTTCACACCATGCTGGTCATTGGCGGACGTGATTTGGAAGCTGGGAACGTATCCGTGCGCTTGCACAGCGGCGGCCCGCAAGGTGCGAAGCCGAAGGCAGAAGTTGTGACGGAAATTCTGGCGGCGATAAAAGCTCGCAAGCCGAACTAGCGCGTTTTCGATTCAATTTGTCGGATGCGCTGTCTGACGTGTGACACTTTTTCTGCGTTTTGCGATGCAGAGTATTCGATGAATTTACGGTAGCTTCTTACTGCCTCAATAAAATTGCCCAAGGCTTCTTCAGTGGCAGCTTTTTTATACCATGCGTCAGCGTTGAGCGGATCAATCGAAAGCGATTTGTTCAAACAATGTAACGCTTGATCATGTCTGCCCAATATGAAAAGCGAAAACCCTTTGCTTCGCCATGCAGCATCATGGCGCGAGTCAATCGCTTGAACCATGTTGAAGCATTCTATCGCCTCCTCATGTCTTGAAAGCACAGCGTAACAAACTCCTTTGCTAAACAACATTGCCGCATCTGCCGGTTGGATTGCCATAGCTTTTTCAAAACACTCAATTGCATTTGAGAAATTTCCACTCGTTGCTTCGCACACGCCTTTGCCTTGCCAAGCCTTTGCCATTTTAGGGTCGAGATCTAGCGCATTACTAAAGCACTGATGCGATCGGGCATTTTCCCCCAGCTTTGAAAGGGAATTCCCTTTGATAACCCATGCAATTGCATCATGCGGCTCAATTGACAGAGCCTTATCCAAGCAAGTTATGGCTTCAAGGTGTTTGCCAAGTGCGCCCAATGAACCGGCCTTGTTGATCCAAAAGTCAGCCGTCTTCTCTGGTGTTTTTGGTGTCTCAAAGTTTCGTCCGGTTTTCCTTTCAAAAATAGATTCAAGTGCGGTTCGTAATTCGCTGAAGTCGCAAAACCGCGCTGCGGGATCGATTTCAAGGCAGCGCTGGATAATGGAATCAATATATATATTTACCTTCGGCGCTTGGCTGGACGTCTGCCGCGTGAAAATTTGCCGCATGAAGTCATTCATGCCACCGGGCCACTTCACCATAAATGGAGAAACCGGGCATCCCGCCGCCATCTGCCACAAAACCAATCCAAAACTATAAATGTCGCTTTTAATGCCCGCGTCTTTTCCTAAAAAAACTTCCGGCGACATATAACCAGGAGTTCCACATCTTAATGCGCCATCGCTTTCCATCACGCTGAATCCCACATTCTGGCTGTTTTTTAACCACACCTGCGAACCGCCTTTCAGCCCCACGGCAAGCCATGCAGATTCTGCCGCTCTGGCTAAACCAAAATCGCTTATTTTCAAAATTCCATCTTGAGTGATCAAAATATTCGCTGGCTTTATATCACGATGAGATTCTATCCCGTTGGCTGTTGCGTGTTCCATGCCAAGACAAAATGCGATTGCCCATTTCAGCACCGAATTAGTTTCCAAAGGTCTATCTGCGGCGGCCAAATGATCGCTTAGACTCACCCGCCCCCCAGCATCAGGAGCAAGGTAATTCATCCGAACAAACAACCTGCCCGATATTACATCTACCCAGCGCGCGGTTAAAATATGTGGGTGCTCGCCAAGATTGACCCACAACAGCGCCTCTTTTTTGAAAACGTCACGAGCCTTTGGGTCAGATAGAAACTCATCGTGAAAAGTTTTCAGCGCACACATTTCTTTTCCGTCACGCGCATACACGAGATAAACGATACCAAAACCACCCTTGCCAATTATCTTGCGAATTTCATAACTGCCACCAATCACGTCGCCAATTTTGTATGGTTCAAATTGGCGGCTTGGATTCAACGGTCGAGGCTTCTCGCCAAAAAGGTTGTCGAAGAAGCTTTTCATTTACACCATAGGTTTATCAGGTGCGTGCGCCGAACTCAAAACACTTATCGCGATTTGCCGTTGCGCCTCGCGGAAGTGTTGGCACACGGCCACCGTGCTATCGCTACGAGCAGAGCGGCGAGTTGTTCGGCCTCATGCGCGTGCGCTCGCTCAACATGAACGACGCGCACATCTATTGCACCGAGGAGCAGTTCGCCGACGAGTTCCGCGCCGTGAACGACATGTATCTAAAGTATTTCAAAATCTTCGGCCTCGAAAAATATCAGATGCGCTTCAGCACGCACGCGGCGGAAGGGCTGGGCAAGAAATACGTCAACGAACCGGAGTTGTGGAAGAAAACCGAGGACATGGTGCGCAAGGTGTTGATCGAATCCGGCATCAATTACGTGGAGGTCGCCAACGAGGCGGCGTTTTACGGGCCGAAGATTGACGTGCAGGTGTGGAGGTGCTTGCGCACGGCCACCACATCGGCCGCGAATTCACCATCGCCACCAACCAGGTGGACTTCGCCGTGCCCGCTGGTGGCCGTCCGCAAGGACTTCGGCCTGACCTACCGCGACAAGGACAACGCGAACATGGTGCGTGTGGATGCGGATTTCAGCGCGACGCCGTTCAAGGCGAAGATTTCCAACGCGGAACAATTGCGTGTCCACACGATGCTCGTCATCGGCGGTCGCGACCTGGAAGCCGGCGCGGTCAGCGTGCGACTCCATCACGGCGGCCCCCAAGGCGCGAAGCCCAAGGCGGAGGTGGTGGCGGATATTCTGGCTGCAATTAAAGAACGGCGAGCGTAAACTCCAGCCATGCGCATCTACATCGAAAGCACCATTCCGAGCTACGTTGTTGCGCGCCCCGCCCGCGACCTCTTGCAAGCCGCCCGCCAGCAACTCACCCGCGACTGGTGGGAATTGAAACGCGCGGAGCACGGGCTTTTCACGTCGCAGGTCGTGCTGGATGAAATTGCCGCCGGAGAACGCGAAATGGCGCAGCGCCGCCTCGAACTCGTGGCGAAACTCACCCTGTTAGTTTCTACGCCTGGAATTGAATCGCTCGCCGCCGACGTTCTCCAATCGGGACTTGTGCCCGCCAATGCCGACGGCGACGCCGCACACATTGCCCTCGCCACCGTTCACGAGATGGATATATTGCTCACATGGAATTGCCGGCACATTGCCAACGCCGCTATCGTAGGGAGACTGCGTCGGTTGGTGGAAAAGCAGGGCTACACACTTCCGGAGATTTACACGCCGGAAGAATTCCTCGGAGAATGACGTGATGAAAACAGCAACAGAACCAGAAATCAAAGGCGGAGGCGATTTGGTGCTCCAGGAAATCTGGCGCATCAAAGACGAGTTGTCCGCCGCGCGCGGACATGACGTGCATCGCCTTTTTGCCGAGATGCGCAAGCGCGAGAAACTGTCCGGTCACCCGCTGGTCGAGCCTCCAAAGCGCCGCAAAATGTGAAAAAGTTGCTTCGCGACCAACCGACCGACGGCGACTTGGTGCTGCGGGAAATCTGGCGCGTCAAAGACACGCTCTCGGCTTCCTACGGACACGACGTGGATCGCCTCTTTGCCGAAGCCCGCGAGCACCAGAAAAACTCCGGCCATCCGGTCGTGAACCTGCAAACCAAGCGCCGCAAGGCGTGAAACAGGAACGCTCCATAGCGCCGATTCCGAATTTTCAATGGTATTCCGCTGAAAGTCACAGGCTGGGACTTTCGCCACGCTGTCCATTTGCTTCGGTGCATTCGTGTCCCCGTTACTACCAAAGTCTTTCTCTCCTCGGTCAAGCTGGCTGCACATCAATCCCCACTGAAGAAGACACGGCGTTGAAGGAGCGATGGCAAAGACACCCTTTGTGGCCCGTGGTTCGTGAGCAAGAAACCAGCACTGCTGGGGACGGTCAAACGACCCGCTCGTTCCATAAATTCTGTCCAGAGGTTCTCTTCGACACGTTCGGCTACTTCGCAACATTTCTGGCGCGACACGCCGACGAGTTGGATAGCGACATGGCGGCCCAGCGTCTCGGAAAAGAAGGCGCTTCGGCAGATGACCCAAGATGGGCATGGGCTTTCTGCACACCCCAGCACTACACCGAATGTCCGCTCTACTCATGTCTCGCCCACGACTGGACAAAGCAGATCGCCACGTTCACCAGCATCCTCCCGCCGAGTGTCCGCTACGACGTTTTCATTTCGCACGCCAGTGAGGACAAGGAATCCTTCGTGCGCGGACTGGCGGCAGAACTCACGCGGCTTGGACTTCGCGTTTGGTTTGATGAATGGACGCTCGGACTTGGAGATAGCCTGCGACGCAAGATTGACGAGGGACTTCGAGCATCTAGCTACGGTGTGGTGGTGGTGTCCTCCAGCTTTTTCACAAAGAACTGGCCGCAGGCAGAGTTGGATGCGTTGTTCGCCATCGAAATGAGTGGCAAGAAAGTCATCTTGCCTGTCCGCCACGGCTTGACGCATCAACAATTGGTCGCGCTCTCCCCAACTCTTGCCGGACTTCTTGGCACTGACAGTGCGAATGGCATCCCGGCAGTGGCAACCCAAATTCGCGACGTTGTGCGCGGGACAAGCGTAGCCGCTTCACGCGATTGAAATGCCATGATTGCTTTGCCAAAAATCAGACTTTGGGATGAGTTCTGGCATTACAGGTTTCAGCCGGACAAAGAAGCGTTTGCCGAAGTGATTCGCGACTGGCCGCCCGGACTGATTGCGAGGTTGAAGGAAGTCATCAAGCTTCGGTTCGGAGACGAGCAATACACTGCGCCCTCAATCATGGAAGCGATGCAGAACCTCGGCTTCTGGCCTTTGGACGCGGTGACGAGGGGAGTTCTCATCGAGTTGGGAAACGTTGACGTGAACTCGGAAAGCGAATTGCGAAACCGTCTCGACAAACTGCGCCGGTATTCCTTCTACGTTCTGGCGCGAGGCGCGGAGCATGAGTTCAAGTGCATCTCTTTGCTTTCCGCAGCCGACGGCGCTGCAATGATTCGCGGACTCGCCGTTGCGGAGGAGTGCGGCTATTCGGAATGGGGCGGTTCGGTTTCGATGGTGAATTGGTCGTTCGCCATCTTCAGGCAGCACTATCCCTTGCCGGTCTGGTCCGAGTTGGCCGACTGGATAATCGTTCACACGACAAATCCATACATCCCGTTCAACTTTCAGCGAACCAGAGGCCAATGGAAGGCGTGCCGTGAAGGCTCGCCTTCGCCAGCGGAGACATGGCAGCGCGTTGGAGAGGCCGAGTCTCGCCGACAAAGGGAAAAAGCAGAGCGAGCCGAGCGTGAAAGTCGCGAGGTTCGGGAGCGCGCACTTCAACGCGAAATCCAGCACCGCATAAATCGAGAGGAACATGGAGAACGAACCCACACTCGGTCGCTCGAACGGCTCGGCGTTTGCACCGAGTTGGAAAAGTTGTCGCCGCTTCAGCGATTGGAACGCATCTGCGCTGACAAATCCTATCCGCTAGAATTCTATCCGGCGGAATTTGCTGACGTGAATGGTGAAATCATCGCTGCGATGTCTGAACCGCTGCGCTTGGCGTTGATTGACCGCTTGAAGGACAGGCGCAAAGGCGTTTGGCACAAACTGCTGCTCCGCCTGCGGCCCGACTCGAATGCCGACGCCAACGACGAAACTTCTGAATGACGCATGAGCACTTCGATTCAAATACCAAAACAATTCACCGCCGACGTTCTGTTGAGCGAGGCGCGGGCGGGGCGGTTCAATCCCGAAGCGTTTGTCGAGTCGGTCGCGCTGGATTTGAGCCAGACGGAGTTTGTGAGCATCGGCGCGGCAGCTTGCTTGAAGGCGCTGGCGTTGCGCTATCAGGACGGCTGGCCGGAAGGCGAGTGTCTGGCGCTGCGTCACGGCGGGCAGGATTGCATCAGCTATCTGCGGCGCATGGATTTTTTCGCGGATGACATTCGCTGGTGTGTGCCGGAGGAGGAAGCGCGGCAGTGCCGCCAAGATGAGACAGGACGCTTCGTGCCCCTGCAAAAGCCGCGCACCGACCATGAATCAGCCACCGTAGCCAAGCGCGTGATTGAGTGTTTCCAAGGTCTCGAACCGCGCATCGGCGCATCGTTGAAATATGCGGTGTCCGAAATCATAGACAACGCGCTTCAACATTCCGGATTCCGCGACGGGGCTGTGGTCGGAGCGCAGGCGTATCCGAATCTGGCTGACCGCCCCATTGATGTGGTCGTGGCCGATTGCGGAATCGGAATCCGGCAACATCTCTCGCAGCATCCACTGTATCGAAGCTTGACCGATGACGCGGAAGCCTTGCGGATTGCGCTCACGCC
>JAYVOH010000261.1:0-3216 GCA_043758025.1 Verrucomicrobiota bacterium | reverse complement strand
AATTCGCTGATGGCGCGCGCACCCTTCGGGCAAAGATTGACATGGCTCATCCGAACTTGAACATGCGGGATCCGGTCATCTACCGCATCATGCACGCGGAGCATCACCGCACCGGCAATGTCTGGTGCATCTATCCGATGTATGACTACGCCCATCCGCTAAGCGATGCGATTGAGGGCATCACGCACTCCATCTGCACGTTGGAATTCGAGGATCATCGTCCGCTCTATGACTGGCTCGTTGAGAATGTGGCGGGGCTGCCCAGCCGACCGATCCAGCGGGAGTTTTCCCGATTGAACCTGAACTGGACGGTGATGAGCAAACGCAAGCTGCTGCGGCTGGTTAAAGAAGGTCACGTCAGCGGTTGGGATGATCCGCGTATGCCCACGCTCAGCGGCATCCGCCGACGGGGCTATACTCCCGAGGCCGTGCGGGCTTTCTGCAAAGGTGTCGGCGTTACCAAGTTCAACGCTCAAACGGATATGGGCGTGTTGGAGAATGCCGTGCGGGATGATTTGAACAAGACCGCGCAGCGCCGCATGGCAGTGCTGCATCCATTGAAGCTGGTCATCGAAAACTATCCCGAGGACAAAGTTGAAGAAGTCGAAGTGCCCAACAATCCGGAAGATTCCAATGGCGGAATGCGCAAAGTTCCGCTGTGTCGCGAAGTCTTCATTGAGCGTGATGACTTTGCCGAGGTTCCGCCCAAAGGCTGGCGTCGGTTCACGGAGAATTCTTATGTCCGTCTGACCAATGCATTCTGCGTGACCTGCACGAAGATCGTTAAAAATGCCGAGGGCGAAGTCATTGAATTGCGTTGCACGTATGATGAAGCCACCCGCCACGGACAGAGCGCACCGGATGGGCCCAAATCAAAAGCGGCAGTGCATTGGGTTTCCGCGCGTCATGCGCTGCGGGCGACCGTGCGCTTGTATGACCGGCTATTCAGTGTGGACAATCCCGATGCCGCCGCAGGCGAAGAAGGGGATTTCATTCAGTTCATCAATGTGCAGTCTCTGGAGGTCATCGAAGACGCATTAGTGGAACCGTCGCTGGCCACAGCCGCTCCGGGCGAGCTTTTCCAGTTCGTCCGGGTGGGATACTTCATTGCGGATGCGAAAGATTCCGTGCCGGGCAAGCCGGTGTTCAATCGCGTGGTGACACTGAAGGACGGCTATGCGAAGCCGGGAAAGTGAGTGAGATCACCCTTCGAACAAGTCCGCGTAATTGCGCATCGCAAACTCCAGCGAGATGCTCTGGATTTTTGCGGAGTCGGATTCGTAAAGAGCTTGCTCCACAAGTTGCTGGCACTGCACGGTGTCCAGATTGCGGATGGCGTGTTTGATCTTCGCCACTTGGCTGGTAGCCGAGCTGAGTTCATCAAGGCCAAGGCCGATGAGCAGGGGAGTCAATGAAATGTCGCCCGCCATTTCGCCGCAGAGTCCGGCCCAGATACCCGCATGATGAGCCGCGTTGACGACCATTTTGATCAGGCGGAGAACGGCGGGATGAGTGGGCTGGTAAAGATCGGCGACACGCTCGTTCACCCGATCCACGGCCAGCGTGTATTGCGTGAGGTCATTGGTGCCGATGCTGAAGAAATCCACATGCGGGGCAAGGAGATCGGCAATGGCGGCCGCGCTGGGAATTTCAATCATCGCGCCGACCTGCACCCGCTCTGGCACTGGCACATGTGCGGCATGCAATTCGGCGCGGCACTCGGCGAGGATGCGGTTGGCTTCCACGACTTCATGCACGCCGGAGATCATGGGATACATGATGCCTACGGGGCCTTGCGCTCCGGCCCTGAGAATGGCGCGCAACTGACGCTTGAACAGATCGTGCTTGGCAAGCGAAACACGGATGCCGCGCCAGCCGAGGAAGGGATTCTGTTCCTCTTCATCGCGATCAGGGTCGAGCTTGTCGCCACCGAGATCGAGGGTGCGGAAGATGACCGGATTCGGAGCCGCGCCTTCAACGACGCGTGAGTAAATTTCCGAGAGATCTTTCTCGGTCACGTCGGGATTTTCCAGATGAATGAACTCGGTGCGGAACAAACCGATGCCCTCGGCCCCGCATTCCCTGATATGGGGCAGTTCTTCCACGAACTCCGCATTGGCCGCGACGGTGATGCGCGTGCCGTCCCTGGTGATGGCCGGCCTGTCGCTTTCGGCGAGCAATTTGGCCACTCGGCGTTCCGTCTCACGCTCAATGGTTCGGTAGCGCGCGAGAGTCTTGGCGCTGGGATGAATGATGAGCAGGCCTTCATCTCCATCGAGTAAAACAGCATCACCGTTGTGCAGCTCATTAAAAAGATTGTGCAAGCGCACCACGGCAGGGAGTCCCAGCGAGCGGGCCATGATGGCCGTGTGCGAGGTCTTGCTGCCGAGTTCCACGGCAAAGCCCTGCACCTGGTCGCGATTCATGTGCACGGTTTCACCGGGAGTCAGATCGTGAGCCACGCAGATGAAGGGCGCGTTGCCATGAGCGCGGGTTTCGGCTTCGCCGCGAAGCTGCCGCAACACTCTCTGGGCCACGTCCTTGATGTCCAGCGCTCGCTCGCGCATGTAGGCATCAGGGATGCGATGGAAAGCATCCATGCACTCGCGAACGACGCGGTGATAGGCGGTTTCCGCGCTGTCGTGTTTGTCGCGGATGCGAGCCTCAGCTTGAAGATTCACGTGGGGATCATCCAGCACCATGACGTGCATCTCCAAAATCTCGCGGGCATTCTTCTCGGTCTTTCCGTCCAGATCTTTGATGAGTTGCTGTAATTCGTTTCGCGCGCCGTCGATAGCGATGTGGAATCGCTTTAACTCGGCATCGACTTCCTTGGCGGAGATGTGACGCGGAGCAGGCTCATCGAAATTGCTGCCAATCAATCGGACGACGCCATGCGCCATGCCGCCGGAAACGGGGGTTCCGTGCAGGATTTTTTCGGGTTTGTGGATCAAAGATTTGGGCATGGATGCCTGAGATGAAATGATGGGAACAGGGCAGGGAACTGGCGCGGCCTGGCTGGAGCTGCGCGGGCGTTGGCCTGACTTCAATGAATCAGGTTCACTCGCCGTCGTCAAACCCGCACTGGATAAGATGACCAAGTTCCTGGAGGGCCGACTCCGCGTCCAGCCCGTCGGTGGTGAGCGTGAGCTTGGCGCCCTGGCCGGCGGCCAGCATCATGAGGCCCATGATGCTTTTTCCGTTCACCTGCTCGTC
>JAYVOH010000260.1:0-23852 GCA_043758025.1 Verrucomicrobiota bacterium | reverse complement strand
GCTAGTGCCAGTTGATGAGTTAGAATATGAGGCAAAAAAAGAGGCAATGACTGTCAAAAAGGCTGATCTTTTAAAAGGTCAGTTATCATTACCTGCTGTCATCGATTTAAGCGAAGCAAGTCTTCGCTGGCCGCACGGTTCAAAAAACTATTTATTATTCATTAATAAAAATGGTAGCAAAGTGGTTCCAGCCAATGCCATTTTTTTTTCGGTAGGGGTTAATGTCTCCATAGAAAAGTTAAAATCATCCATTTCAGATTTTGCTAAGTTCTACGAGTTGTTGGCAGATCAGCTGGCGAATGAAACCAGCCTGGAGAATGCAGATCTAATTTCCTATTTACTTTGCAGTTCAAAGGATTTTTTGAAGCTGAAAACGGCATGGGAAAAACTCAAAAACAACAACAACCAGACTCCATTAATTCAATTTGCGATTGCCTGTGTTGGCTTGCCAATTGAAGGGGGGAAAGTTTTACTAGGACTGCCAAAAATAAATTTTGGCACTGCGAAGAAAAATATTGATAACGAGAAAAGCTATTTTCAAGAGATAAAATATGGCAGGTTAAATTCAAAGCTTATATTAAATCATTGGATTAGCACAGCAGATGTTTTCAAATTAACTCCCGACACTCCACGCCAAATTCTTGATTTTGTCTCCTTGCAGGATGAAGAGGAATTGTTTGACGCGGCATTTCTTGGACTTTCTGAAGTAGCCAAAAAGAGTGATTTGCCTTTTATACTTCAGCATTTTAAAAATCAGAAGCATAGTTTGAACTCCAAGTATGGTCTTGTGCGCTGCCTTGGCTCTGCCTTAGACATAGATGATCTTGACCTCGTTCCGATGTTTACTGATTATGATAAAAATCCACATAAGTATTTAGACGCCTGGGAAAAAGAGCTGCGCAAACGTAAGCTCTGGGACGCGGTTCCAGAAGCCATTCCTTCTGAATCTCCTGGGAACAAATGATTTGCTTGAATCAAATCGAGTAGTGCTCGGCAAATTTATACGTTTAAATTTTGGCGGTATCTGTGGCACTTTTATTGAAAACTACGGCAGCAATCACCAGCATCCAAGGCTGGAGCACCATCAGCAGGCGATAGAGGCTGTTCATGTGCCAGTCCAGCGGCACGGTTGAGCAGAGGTAGGTAGCACAGAACGCGGCCATGAAGGCTGCGCCTGCCAGCAGCATCATGCGCTGACCTCGCTGGTTCCACCAAGCCTTGCCGCGCAGGATGAGCGCGGCCAGAACCACCCACCACCACCAAGCATAGGTTCCGCCGTGGCTGTTTATCATCTCCAGCATACGTCTGCCCACAATCGCCAACACTCTGGCGTTTTCCCGCAAGTTTCTGCCAGCCATAACCGACAGCGAAAAATCACCGAGACCGACCTCCGAAACTGCCAGCCATAAGCGCCAGGGAACGATCCAGACAACAGCGCCCATTACTGAGGTCATGAGCGTCACACGTCGGTAACCACGCCCCGCTAGAAAAAGCCATGTGACGGAAACCGCAAGCCAGATGAGTAACCCATCCGCCTTGATCCACGAACAGGCACCGAGCAGAAATGCTCCGGCCCAAGTGCTGCGATCATGCCTGGTGCTTGTCTGAGAGTTGTAGCAGCCGACGTAAGGAGACTCTGAATCCAGTGCCAGCCTGCTGGGATTATGCAGAATTTGAGCCTCGTCACTTCGGCTGCTACGAAGTATGTGATTTTCAGACTGGCTTTCAAGCGCGTCGTTATCGATGCCGTGCACGATCAAAAACAAACCCGACAGCAACGCTACATTCAGCAGTGCTTCTTGATAAAACTCAGTCAAATAAAACAGCGATCCAGACGTGCATAACGGCAGGAATCCTATACCCCATGCCATAATGAAGGGCAACCTGCGACCGCGCAGCCATGCTGCCACCAGCACTCCGGCAGCGCCCAGCCACAAGCCCTGAGTGACGCGTCCCAAGTGAATATCCGCCGCGCCCATCCAGGAGAAAAGCCATTCCAGCATCATTGCACCGCCCAACGGGTAAGATGGCGCATGGAGCCGCCAGGCTTCGCTGCCTGGAAAATCTGCAGGCACCCTGCCTTCGCAGAAAAATGTCAGAGCCTTGAATCCATAGTGACCAAGATCAGGCGCGGAATTGGCATCGGTGCTAAGTGTGACCCACGCGCCACTGCAGGCATAGACCAGCCAGCTTAACAATAGCACTGTGTGCCATACGCGATCAGAACCCGTAAGTGGGCCCCTGCTTTCTTTTGGGTGCAACACGCATCCTATCCACCAACCACCGCCGAGCAGCAGGACACTAATACCAAACGGCTGCCACTCCACCGGCATTCGCAGCAACAACCAGACCAAGGTCAAAATGCTGCAAGCCAGCGCACCTGTGATGAGCGCTACCGCTCCACGCGCCACACCCCGCAACCACGGCGCGGATACGCCCCGTAGCATCAGCCAGCCCGCTACCAGCCAGACCATGCAAGCGGCAAAGATCAACGCCAGTCTGCTTGCCACCTGTTTCAAAGGAGGCCACGCGGACACCGATGGGAGCGGCACATCGCCGATACTGCGGAAATATTTTCCCTGATCTGGGCCGCTGCCCGGCATCAGCCGGTAAAGACTGGCCGCCCATTCGTGATAAACACATTGCCAGTCATCAGGCAGTGGGGGCTGGCCAAGTGTGTCGTCACTCAAAACAACGTTCGCTCCAACTTGAGCCGGGTCATTCCCGCTGATCAACGTCACACTACGTGGCAGGAACCAGCCCGCCATCGCGCCGAGATTCCGCCAGTCGGGAATTTTTTCAAATTCGACGCCCGTCCATACCATGAGCCTGTCTCCCGGTCGTAGAAAGGAGGCTGCGCGCTCGATGGCCTCCGCCTGGACATCCGAACCACGCCAGACACCGCTGCCGCGCACCGTGCCCCAACGGGCATAAGCCTTGCGGGTTTCAGAAATTGTCCGGGTGACATCCGGCAGAACGATGCGCCACAGAAGTGTTAAAAGGTAACCGCCAAGCAAAACCAGCCGCAGCCAGTGTGCCCCGCGCTTAATCCAAAAGGCGCTCCAGCGGTTATTCATGCAGACACTTGATGTTTTTCTGATTTAATCCCAGCCGCTGCCGCGCGGCGTCGCGTGGCTCCTTATGGGTCATGCCGCGATCTGCATTTTTTGTCAGCACCAGCGCATGAAAAGCGCGCCCCATCATGCCGGGATGGGTGAGGGTTTGAAACTGCCGCAACCACACCGCATCAGGCTTGCAGGAAGCATCGGAAAGCAGGTGCGCGCCGAGCCGGGTGAGAAAGCGGCCTTGCTCGATGAATTTTTCAACGGCAAAACCCGCGTCCTCCGCTTCCTGCGCGAGCCGAGTGAAATTCACATGCGCGGTCAAATCGCACTCGCCGAGTTCCTCCAGCACGCGGTCATCGCACTGATGGCCGCGATACCGGCGCAGCGTGCCATTGATGCGTTCCGGGAAAAAAAGCTCTTTGGCAGGCAATCCGTAATCGAGAATCAAGGCCACGCTGCATGAGATTTGTCGCACCCATTCGAGCATGTCCAGATTGATCTCGACGATCTGACCATCAGGAAAATCGTCGCCGAGACGGTCGCACTCCTCAGTCAGTTGTTTTGACGAAAGTGGCGCGGGCACAAAGGCAAAACCCGCCGCCGCATCCGACTGCACGTGCAGCTCGCTCCATCCGTCCGCGTTGTGCTGCACCAGATGCACCGGCATGGCATCGGGCAGCTCATTGCAGATGAAGACACTCTTCTCTGGAATATCCGTCAGCGATCCCCAGCCAGTGGAGTGAACCACCCGACTGGCGTAGGCATTCAGCGTTTTGCATTGTGCCTCGCGCAACGGGGCGTCTGGTTCGATGATCATGAGGCGCAGTGATCGAAAGACATCGGGATGCCTCCGCTGAAGCGCGTCCAACATGTCACACGCGAGCTGGCCGTCGTGCGCCCCTTGCTCGATGATCGCAAAGTCCGACGGCTCACCCAGAGCGCGCCAGACCTGTGCGATGAAGACGGCCAGCAATTCACCAAAGACCGGTCCTACGCTCACGCTGGTGAAAAAATCCCCGCCCCGCCCGATCCGGCGCACTCCGCAGCGGTAGTAGCCGAGGCTTGGTTCATACAATGCCAGCCGCATGACCTCCGCCCACGGGAGCCGACCGCCCGCCGCATGAATGCGGGCGCGGACGAGTTGAGGCAGGGTCAGGTTTGCATTCGCCATCTTCAGAATGCGGGCTATACTGCGAACTCGCGCGAAAGCCAGTCCAACGAGTCCAGATTCCTTGAGCAAATCCGAGAACATCAATTTCATCCGTCCGCGGTTCACGAACGAGCACCGTCGAGTGCCATTTTATCGCCGGACCTGGTTCGCGGCCCTGATCATACTATTGCTGGTTGGCGGAGTGACGGTGATGGCCGTGATGCTGGCGGTGGTGAAGCCGTTGCGCGAGCAGGCGGAAAGTTTCAATCTGGAAGACATTCACAAAATCGAACGCGCCAGCGTCATCTTCGACCGCAAGGGCGACGAGCTGGGTCGCATTTATGTGTTGAACCGCACTCCGGTGAAGATAGAGCAGGTGCCGCAGCATTTTATCCAGGCGCTCACCGCCGAGGAGGACTCCCGCTTCTTCCATCACACCGGCGTTGACTACATCGGCATCGCGCGCGCTTTCTGGCTGAACTACAAGGCGGGCTCGGAGACGCAGGGCGCGAGCACCATCACGCAGCAGCTGGCGCGCGAGGCCTTCAAGCTCAAGGACCTCGTTGAGGAGGCGGGCCGCAAAAACTCCCGCTACAAACGCAAGCTGGTCGAGGCCTTCCTGGCTGAGCGCATCGAGAAGAAGTTCTCCAAGTCGGAAATTCTCGAGCTATACCTCAATCGCATTTATTTCGGCGGCGGATTCTACGGCGTGCAGGCGGCGTCGCAGGGATACTTTGGCAAAGACGTGGGCGCGCTCGATGTGCTGGAGTCGGCCACCATTTGCGGCATCATCAAAAGTCCGAACAACATCCAGCCGCTCCGTTATCCCGAGCGCGCGAAGAAAGCGCGCAACCATGTCCTCGACCGCATGAAGATCGAGGGCTTCATCACCGGGGAGGAACATGATCGCATGTGCGCAGCTCCGGTCGTGACCTCGCCACGGGAGGCCGATGCGCGAATGAGTCATGTTTACGAAGAGGTGCGCCAGCAAGTGGTGAAGATCGTGGGCGACGAGGCCGCGCTGGCTGGCGGATTTAAAATTTACACCACGATCGACAGCCGCCTGCAGAAGATCGCCGAGGAGGCCGTGCGCAAACGGCTGGCCGAGACCGAGCAGCATCGTGGCTACGACAATCAGACCTACGCGCAATTCCGCGCCATCATCGAGGACTACCGGAAAAAAATCCGCGCCAAGGCCATCGCGCCGGAAACGCCGCAGCCGCAACCGCAGTATCTTCAGGCCGCCGTGCTCATGATGGACAATCGCGATGGCGGCGTGCTCGCGATGGTTGGTGGTCGGGATTTTAACGACAGCGTGTTCAACCGCGCCGTGCAATCGCGCCGCCCCGCCGGCACCGCGTTCATTCCCTTCGTCTATGCCGCCGCCTTTGGCAGTCCCGAGTATTTCCCCCCGCTGCGCATCGAGGATGGTCCGATTGACAACCGCCGTGTGATGATCGGCGGGCTTACGGGAATCCTTGGCGAATGGGGCACCGAGCAGGAGGAGACCAAATACGCCGACCGCATCACCGCGCGCGAGGCCCTGTTGCAGAGCAGAAATGCCGCCACCGTTCGGCTGGGCGAAAAGGTTGGACTCGAAGCCGTGAAAAATCTTGCGCAAAAGGCCGGATTCAAATTCAAAGCGCCGCAGGGAGAATATCCGAACACCTTCCTCGGGGCCAATGAAGTGAAGCTCGACGAAATGTGTCTTGCCTACTCGACCTTTGCCAACGGCGGCAAACGGCCCAAGGAAATCAACCTTATCAACCGTATCACCGACACCGAGGGCACGGTCATCCATCAGGTGAAGGAAGAGGACGAAAAAATGGTGACTGCGATGGATGAAACCGCCGCTTATCAGACGCACACCTGTCTGGTCGATTCTCTCAAGCGCGGCACCGGCAAGCCTGCTTATGATGAATTCGGATTGGAGCGATTCCCCGTCGCCGGAAAAACCGGCACGCATTATGAATTCAAAGACCTGTGGTTCGTCGGCTACACCAGCGCCATCACCTGCGGCGTCTGGTGCGGATTCGACCAGCAAAAAACCATCTACACCGGCGCTTACTCCAACCGCATCGCCCTGCCCATCTGGGTGGATGCCATGAACGCCGCGCGCAAGGAATACAAGCCCGAAGAAATCCCGGTGCCGCCCGACGCGCAGTTTGTAGAAGTCTGCCGCCGCAGCGGTTTACGCGCCACGGACGCCTGCTACGAAAAAGTCCCCGACCCTATCCACGGCGGCTCCCGATCCGTGCGCGACACCTATCAGGAGGTGTTGCGCCCCGGCAGTGTGTTTGATGATTTCTGCGACATTCACACCGGCTCTGAAAGACCGCTGCTTATCTCCTCGGTCAATCCCGGCGAGAGCGAACTTTCATCCATGCCCAGTGAAAGCCATCTGGATATGGCCCGCGCGGAACCGATCCGAATGCAAGGCCCCGCCATTATTGGCGCGGATCCTTACAATTCCATCCAGCCCATCCTCCGCGCCACCGTGGTCAACCCCGACGGGAGCAGTGTGAAACGCGCCACAGCCGTCGAGGAGGAATCATCATCTACCATCAGTCCCATCAAGCTCAAGCCACCGCCGCCGCTGAAGCTGGATCCGTGATAATGTCGATCCATAGACTATGATGTGTTTGCAAGTCGCGCGGCTTGGAGTTGCAGCTCAAGGCTTATCGAAGTGGTCCACAAGTCCGTAGGCCTTCTCGTTGATTCGTTTCATCGAGTCGAGCAGTGGCGTGTAGGGTTCGTAGCGGTTGTTGAAGATGCCTTTGTTGGAGTCCTGATTGGAGGGATCGGACTTGGTGTCCGCCGGGTCGTTGTCCATGTATTTGAACCAGTGCCAGCCAATGCATTCTTTGGATTGCAGGAGGCCGAGCGTGAAGTTTTCGTAGAACAAACCGCGGTCACGCTGCGTCTTGACGAGCCAGCCCGCGCCACCGGTGTTCGCGAGGCCGGAGTCCACGCCCTTGGCATACCATTCGGTGATGAGCACCGGCTTGCCCGATTCGCGCGTCCACATGGCCAAGCGCTCCGGGTCCGGTGTCCACGCGTGGTAGTAATTCACGGAGACCACGTCCACGTGCGGGCCGGCGGCGCGGAAAATTTCCGGGAACCGCAGGTCACTGCCATGGAAGCGCGCGCCGAGGTAAAGATGGTTCGGGTCGTGCCTTTTGATGGCGCCCGAAACGATGCGGAAGTAGCGTTCCATCATGAATTCCAGAAAGGCCGGCAGGTCCGCTGGCTGAATGTCGCGCGCGGTGGCATTCGCTCCGCGCCGGGCACGCAGCCACTTGAGTGCGGCTTGATGCCCTGGGTCGGTGGCCGGCAGTCCGAGGTAGTTCTTCAGAGCGGATGCAGGCAGCGGCAATTCATTGTCCGAGAAATGTCCGAGCAGCCAAGGATCGTTCTTGTCTGCAGCCAGCTGGCGCGCGTGCTCATCGCAGAATGTTTCGAAGTCCGGGTCGAAGACGAAGATGCAGTCGCCCGGATAACCGGTGTGGCCGGGTTTCTGAAAGGTGCCGCCGCGCTTCTTGCCATAGCCCGACATGAAGTTCCAGATGCGGGTGTAGGCGAGGGGCAGTTGCACGGCGCGCAGGCGTTCGGTGTCCGTCCATGCGCCGAGACCGTTGAATCCGTGTGCCCGAAGCAGCGTCGTGGTTTGCTCTGCCCAGTTGGTCTCGCTGGAAAATTTCTGCTGCCACGCGCTTTGCGCGCCGGTCGAGCGAAGCATGTTGACGGACGCGACACCCCGATGGAGAAACCGGCAGCCCTCCGGATCCACCAGCCACCAACGCCCGGCAATCTTGGCTGTGTGAAAGAAGCCCGTGGCCTTCTCTTTGCGCAACGTCAGCCCGCCAAAGCGGCTGAGACCGGTGTCGGGTTTGATCGCAGCCGCGCCGGACACATCGGCCAGCGTTCGGGTTTCACGGGCCACCCATTTGGCACCAGGCTTGTCGGCAACCTCGACAGTGCGAGGCGAGGTTTGTCCGAAGGCCAGCGTGGCAAGTGCCATGGCGAAGGGGAGAGAAAGACGAGCGACTGAAAGAGGGCGGAGTTTCATGGGTAGTGTTTACTGAGAACGTCGAATATGGAGCTAAAAATCGGAGAGTTTTTTTCCTGGCCGCTTCGCAGCTCGATCCAGTCGATCTCGACAGGGTGTTCCTGCACCGGCACATAAAGGCGCACGATGCCGAGCGGGCCGGTGGCAGGGAGTTTGACTGTGATTTCTTCCCAGTCGCCCCCTTTGAGGGAATAAGCCCGCGTGAAGGTGACTCCCCGTTTGGCCAATCGCTCCACATTGGGAGTCTGATAGAATCGGGTCGTTCCATAAAGTGTCGTATCGCTCCAGCCCAGATCGTCGGCGAGAATGAAGAGAACGCTGGGGTTAGCCGATGGCGCGGCAGATGCGGTGATGATGAATATACGGAACATGGTGAAAGTGTGGTCAGGGTTGTTTGGGAATATTTGGAATCAGCAGCAGGTCAGGGCTTCCGGATGGGAGCTTTGCTTTGCAACAGCAACTCGCCACGCAGCAACGAGGCCCCCTGGCCCGTGAGCCAGAGGTAATGATCGCTGGGGAGACCCTCGAGATGGAGGAACTGCGTGGGGCCACCGGGCGGGTTGCTCATGCACTTGAAGATGGCCGTGCCCTCATCGACCTCGTCAAACATGGCCACATAAATCATGTCCGCACCGGCGGCTTTGGCGGCGATGAACTGCGACCAGTAAAACTCGCCCTTCAGTCTCGCTATCTGGCCGAGCGGGGAGTCCGGGTTCATGTTATGCCAGCTAAATCCGGGAAATACGACAGGCAGAAAATCAAGCGACTGCTGACGGCACCAGGCAACATCGGGTTTCCAATACTTCTCTCCGTGGTGCGTGGCCTCCTCAGGATTGCGATAGCGACCCGGGGTCCACGGGCTGATCACGTCTGCCAGTTTCAGCAGGTCATGCAAAGCGGCATCCCGGGTGGAATCCCGGCCCAGGTCGCGCCAGCCCGTGGGCACACCGAGCATCACTGAACAGCCATCCGCCTTCAATGCCTCGACAAGGGCACCGCACTCGGCCAGCGAATACTTGCGGTTATCATTGAACCCCACGCCCCAGACGGCCACGAGCGGCTTCCCCCGGTGGCGCAGATAGGCAGGATCCCGGCCCATGTCCATCCGCTCGCGAAGCATTTTCCAATCATCGATCACTCGGGCCACGTCGCCGGCGGACAGACCGCTTAAGTCATACATCACCGCGGAGGCGCGGCCGTAGCGGTTGGCACCCTCGCGGGCGTTGGCGAGCACGACGTCCTTTTGATGGCGCACAGGGAGATTGCGCAGGCCATTGGCGAAGCGCTGGACGAAGGCACCGTGGATGCCGTAGTCGCGCATCCACTGGAAATGACGCAACACGGTGGCTTTAGTATAGGAACTGAAAACCTTCGCCGGCGAACCGTCGTCCCGCTGGTAGCCGGAGTCGAAGAGTTCCTCGGGCGAGTATTCAGAAACGTCTGGCCAGAGATCAACACTGACGCTGTCAGGTCCGAGGGGCTTGTTACTTTTCGACCAGTGGACCCAGCCGAGACCCGCGCCGTCGCCCTCGCAGTTGAACCAGCCCTGATAGCCAGTCATCACCTTGCCGGTTAGAGTGGAAGTATCAACTCCACGAACACTCGCGCCACTGTAAGGCTTCAGCGGGTCGATGCGCTCGGCGGCAATGAGTGACGTTGCCAGCAACAGTTGCGCGATCAACATCCATGAGGTGCGGGACAAGGCACTCACGGCGCTGCTAGGATAGAAATTTCCATTTGCGGTGGGGAATGTTGCCTTGGTCTCGTGCTGGTATTGTCTCGCCCTCCGGAGATTCAGTCTGCTGAAAGTGAAACCATATGCCGCAAAACTTCCCAACTCATGCCCGCACCGGCGACGGACAAGCCGGGCCGGAAATATATGCGCGACCGGGTGGCGCAGATCGGTCATTTGAAACTCGATGTGACACCGGATTTTTCCAAGCGCAGCATCAGCGCCACGTCGTCGCTCACGTTTAAGCCCATCGCGCAACCACTCACGAGGCTGGAACTGGACGCGGTGGGATTGACCATTGAAAACATCACGGCGCAGGGCGCGACCTTGAAGGAGCATGAGGTAACGGATGAAAAACTTGTGCTCGTGTTTGATCCGCCGATTCCCGCTGAGGCGGAAGCGGGCGTGGTGATCACTTATCGCGTGCAACCGGAGCAGGGCTTGTATTTCCGCACGCCCGAGATGGGCTACAAACCGGGCGATACGCAAATGTGGAGCCAGGGAGAGCCGGAGCTGCATCGCTTCTGGTATCCGGGTTACGATTATCCGAATCAAAAATTCACCAGCGAGGTTATCTGCCATGTGCCTGAAGGCATGACCGTGGTATCCAATGGAAACCTTGTCTCAAAGGCCAAGGATGCCGACGGTCTGTTCGCGTGGCATTGGAAGCAGGACAAGCCGCATCCGAATTATCTGGTGGCGCTGGCGGCGGGGGTTTTTTATTCGATCGAGGACAGTCTGGGCAGTCTGCAGTTGGCGATTCATGTGCCGCCTTCCGAAAAGGATCAGGCGGAGAATGCATTCCGCGATACAAAAAAAATAATCGACTTTTATCAGCGCGAGACCGGCGTGCCGTTCCCGTGGGACAAGTATCATCAGGTTTACTGTCTCGATTTCCTCGCGGGCGGAATGGAAAACACGAGCTGCACGTTTCAGTCCGCTGGGATGTTATTTCGCGATGACACGGAGCAGCTCCGTTCGCTGCGCGGCTTGGATGCGCATGAAACGGCGCACCAATGGTTCGGCGATCTCGTGACGTGCCGCGATTGGTCGCATCTCTGGCTCAACGAGGGTTTCGCCAGCTACTACACGTTGCTCTACGAAGAGCAGGCGCAAGGCACGGACGCCATGCGCTATGATTTGTGGCGTGAGGCGCAGCACATTTTCGAGTCGCTCGACACCAAGCCAATCGTGTGGCGCGATTACGCGGATCCGATTGTGCAGTTCGATTACCGCGCCTATCCCAAGGGGGCGTGGGTGCTGCATATGCTCCGCTCGAAACTGGGGGCGGATCTTTATCGCAAGTGCATCAAGACTTATCTCGAACGGCATCGCGGCGGGAACGTCAGCACGGACAACTTGCAGGATGTGATCGAGGAGTTGAGCGGGCTGTCATTCGATCAATTCTTCGACCAATGGCTCTATCACGGTGGGGTGCCGGAATTGAAACTGGAATACTCGTGGGATGCCGCCGCTAAACAGGCGAAGCTCAACGTGAAGCAGACGCAGAAAGTATCGAACGAGGTTTTGCTGTATCGGCTTGATCTGCCAGTGCGCTTCTGGGTGAAGGGACAGGACAAGCCGGTGGACTTCAATGTGACCTTGAGCAAGGCCGAGGAGGATTTACATTTCCCGATGGATGTCGCGCCGGAACTGGTGCGCATCGATCCGGATTACACGCTGCTCGCAAAGATCGACTTCCAATCGCCGCCGGACATGTTGCCGCGCCAGCTTAAATCCGATGTCATCGGACGAATGCTCGCCGTGCGTCAGTTGTCAAAAAAGAAAAACGCGGAAACGGTGAAGCTACTGGCGGAGGTTTTGAACCGCGATGCTTTCCATGCCGTGCGCAGCGAGGCTGCGAAAGCTCTCCAGGCCATCGCCACTCCCGAGGCCCGCGTCACGCTGGCGCAAAGCCTGAAGCAGGACGATGCGCGGGCGCGGCTGTCCGTGGTGGACGCACTGGCCGCGTTTCCCCACCCCGAGGCGCAAGAAGCTTTGTGGAATCAATCGCAGACGAAAAAAATCCGCAAATTCTGGCCGCGATCATCAAGACTTGGGGGGCGCGTCCGGGAGATGCCGCAGTCTCCGCCGCGTTGCGGAAATACCTGATCACGCCCAGCTATCATCAAGTGATCGCTTCTGCCGTGATCAACTCATGGCGCGCACAAGATGACGCGAGCGCCGTGCCGGACATCGTCGAATGTCTGCGCAAAAATAGCCTCGAGTTTTCCTCGTCCGCGCTGGCACAGGCTTTTGATGCGATTGCATTCCTCGCTCGCAACGACAAGGACCGCGAACTCGCACGCACCTTTCTAACCGAACATCTGAATCATCCGCGCAGGAACTGCGCGTTGCCGCTGCAAAGTCGCTCGGCACCTTGCGCGATCCGAAATCCATCGCCGTGCTCCAGCCGCTCACGAACCGATACAAGCTCATCAAAGACCCCGTGCAAGATGCCGCGGCGAAATCCATCGCCGCTCTGGAAGCTGAGCAAACCAAGGCGCAGGAACTGAAAGATGTCTGGGCCAAATTGCAAGACTTGGAGAAAAAATCCGAGGAGATGAACCGGCAGCTTGAGAAGACCGGGAAGAAACCGGAGTCACCCAAGTCCGCCGGGAAGAAGTAGTTTCGCTGAGGTCCGCATTCGTTATGACAAGCGCTGAGCCATCTTTATCACAACGTCCTTATGTCATCTATCGGGACAATCTTGGTTGTGGTTTCTGGTCGAACTTCTCCTGTGTGCTGCAGGGACTCGATCATGCCGAGCAGGCGGGCCTGATCCCGGTGGTGGACATGGAGCGTTACCCAACCCGATACCATGAAGCCGACGATTGGCTGGGAACAAGGAATGCATGGGAATATTTTTTTGAGCAGCCTGCGGGCCTGTCACTCAATGAGGCATTGCTGCTCGATCCCACGGACAATCAGGGCTGCACAGTCGGGCGTTTCCTTAGCATTCATTTGGTCGCGCCGTCTGATGAATTGACACGTCGTGCACGTAAACTCTTAAAAAAATATATTCGGATCAAACCGCATGTCATGGCGATTGCGGACGCCCTGATGGCGCCGGGAGTGCATGAAAACACACTTGGAGTTCATGTGCGCGGGACGGATATGCGCGGCGGCCAGGCCATACTTCATGCCGTGTCTTCCACGCGCGCGACTTACCTTGACCAGGCCGCGCAACTAGATCGGGCCAGAGCTTTTTCAAAGATATTTCTGGCCTGCGATGAACGGGAGACGGTGGAAATGTTCCAGCAACATTTTGGTTCCCGGTTAATTTCCAACGATTGCCACCGCACTTCTGCGGGCGACGTGCCGAGCGAAGGTTATGAATGGCTGTTTCGCCCGCAACGGGAACGCCATCGCTATCTGCTGGGATTGGAAGTTTTGGTCGATGCGTTGCTACTTTCCCGATGCGGCCACATGCTCTGTGGCATCTCCAACGTCTCGCAGTCGGCGATCTATTTCTCGGACGAAGGGCAGACGGTTCACGCCGTTCCGCCTATCTGGCAGATACCCGAGTATATGGGCCCGTCGCTCGGCAGAGATTTTGTCACCATGATTGCGCATCCCACGCATCCGCCTTCCGCTCACGCCCTCGCCACGCAGTTGGAAGAAATGCGCCGATTGTTGGAAGCATCGGAAAACGCAAGGTCGGAGGCCAGGATTGAGCGTGATGTTTTGCATGACCGGCTGGTAAAGGCACTGCTGGAAAATGGGGAGTTCAACGGCCGGCATGCGGAAGCCAACCGTTCCTTGAAGATCGCGCGCAAGGAAATTGCCGTGTTAGAAAAACAGACGCAAAAGAACAGTGCCATGATCGCGCTGCTGCAGTGCCGCTCTCGTCATTGGTGGATGGGTGGACCTGGCTCGGCTGGCGCTTGATGCCGTGGACGAAACCTTCCTGGCGGCATAACCCTTTGCCCAAAGAGGCAACCGATTGATTCGGCTGGTGCAAGGGACGCACTGCGCTTAGCATTCTTTACACACTGTTTTCATGCCAAACCTTAAGGACATCGCCGCCACTTATTATATGGACATGGTCGCGCGCCGATTGTCGGCGGACGACGACACCCCGGACCGCGCAACGGCGGAGACGATGGAGAGTTCATCCGTCCTGCGCGATGACTTGCGGCGACTCCTCGCGTTGGCGAAGGAACGTGAGGCGCTCGTTGAGCGACTGAGGGAGGCGGATGCGAATCGCGCGCCGATTCATCAAAAGCTGAAATCCGAATGGAGAGGCAAGCAGGGAGAGGCGGACAAATTGCGCCGGAAGATGCGAACTCTGCGGACTCTGCTGCGGAAACGCAGGCATGTTATCCGCGATCTCTCCGGGCAATTGAAGGCGACGCGCAAGAGCCTCATTACAGTTTATGGAAACCCGCACATGATGTCGCCCCAGGAGGCATCGGCGGCTCCGCCAGGCGGATGGTGGGACGCGCTGATACGCAGGATACTGCGGCGCTTTGAGTCGCTTCACGGTCTGATTTGGCAGAGCTGGATGCGCCTTGGCGTGCTCAGGCAGTTCGAGGCGCGGCCGGTGATACCAGACCGTCTGCCCCAACCGCGACTGACCGTGGAAAAACTGCCGCGCATCAGCATCGTCACGCCCTCTTACAATCAAGCCGCCTACCTTGATCAGACGATGCTCAGCATTCTCGATCAAAACTATCCGCACCTCGAATACATCGTCATGGACGGCGGCTCCGCGGACAGTTCCACCGAAATTATCCGGCGCCATGAAAGTCGCCTCGCGCACTGGCAGAGCGCCAAGGATGGCGGCCAGGCCGATGCCGTGCATCAAGGACTGATGAAAGCCACTGGCGACATCATGGCCTGGCTTAATTCAGATGACCTCATCATGCCGGGCACGCTCGCCTATGTGGCGGATTATTTTGCGCGGCACCCGGAAGTGGATGTTGTTTACGGCCACCGCATCGTCATCAACGAACGCGGCCATGAGGTCGCGCGCTGGGTGCTGCCGCAGCATGACGCCGAACTGCTTTTATGGGCCGATTTCATCCCGCAGGAAACCTGCTTCTGGCGTCGTAGTCTCCACGAAAAAGTTGGCGGTATCGATCCGAGTTTTCAGTTTGCGCTCGATTGGGATTTGTTGCTGCGGTTTCAAAAGGCAGGCGCGCGCATGGTGCGGCTGCCGTATTTCATGGGCGCATTTCGCATTCACACCGAGCAAAAAAACGCGGTCACCATCCGCACCGACGGCTATCGCGAAATGAACCTGCTCCGTCGGCGCGAACTCGGTGACGAGTTCAACCGCGGAGGACTCGCCCGCCGCGTGAACAAGGCCCAGTTCAAAGCGTTACTCTTGACTTGGATGCTGCGTTTTGGAATCCGGCTGTGATGTCGATCACACGTGAATCGGATGCCCGGCCGCGACTTCGGTCGCTTCCTTGAGCATCTCGGCCAAGGTCGGATGCGCGTGGATGGTGGCTTCGATTTCGTCCATCGTGGCTTCGAGGGTGACGGCTAGATTCATCTCTGCGATCAGCTCGGTGGCTTCGGAGCCGATGATGTGGGCACCGATGATTTCACCGTGGGGTTCACCGTATAGAATCTTCACGAAGCCTTCCGGCTCCGCGGCGGCCAGGGCTTTGCCGCTGGCTTGATAGGGGAACTTGCCGACCTTGAACTTGAGGCCCTTTTCCTTCGCGGCGGCCTCGGTGAGCCCGACGCTGGCAACCTGCGGATGGCAGTAGGTGCAGCCGGGGAAGGTGGTGACTTTTTTCGGTTTGTGGCCTGGCTTGAACAGGCCTTCGACACACTGAATGGCTTCATAGCTGGCGACATGGGCAAGCCACGGCGGCCCAATGATGTCGCCTGCGCCGAAGACGCCTTTGACGCTGGTTTCGTAATTGGCGTCGGTCTGGAGCCAGCCGCGCTCGGTGGTCTTCAATTCCACACCGCCAGGCATGACGGGGATGACGCCGATGGCCACGAGGCAGACTTCGGCATCGATGGTCTCGCTGACTGCGCCTTCAACGGTGAGGCTGACTTTGTCGCCGTGGTCCTTGGTGGCGGTGACCTTGGTGTTGGTGAGCGTGCGGATGCCTTGCTTCTTGAAGCTCTTTTCGAGCAAGGCGCTAACTTCCTCGTCTTCGACGGGCAGGAGTCGTGGCAGCATCTCAATGAGCGTGACTTTGGTGCCATAGGCATTGAAGAAATAAGCGAACTCCGCGCCGATCGCGCCAGCGCCGATGATGGCGATGCTCTTCGGCTGTTTCTCCAGGATCATGGCGGCGTGGCTGTCGATTACGGTGGTGCCGTTGAAGGGCAGGCCGGGCATGGGACGGGCTTTTGCTCCGGTGGCTACGAGGATTTTTGCGGCGTCGTGAGTTTCAATTTTACCGTCTCTGCCGGTGACTTCCACTTTGCCGGGCGCGGTGATGCTGCCGGTGCCGCGGATGTAATCGACTTTGTTTTTCTTGAAGAGAAACTCGATGCCGCCGCAGAGTTTGTCGGAAACTTTCCGGCTGCGCCCGATGATCTTGCTCCAGTCGTAGCTGAGGCCTTCCACTTTCAAGCCAAACTCTTCGGCGCGGTGGGAGATGGCGTGGTAAAGTTCCGCGTTTTTCAGCAAAGCCTTGGTTGGGATGCAGCCCCAGTTCAGGCAGGTGCCACCGGCGCGATCGTTCTCGATGCAGGCGACTTTTTTTCCGAGTTGGGTTGAGCGGATGGCGGCGACATATCCGGCGGGGCCGCCGCCGATGACGATGAGATCGTAGTTCATGGGAAAGTAATAAGTGTGAAGTGAAAAGTGAAAAGGAGAAAGTCAGCTTCCGCGTGAGTCGCCGTGCCGGCTGGGCGGGCTACTGATGAAGGGTGGGAGCGGGCCGAGGTCGCCATCGCCGACGGCTGTTTGTTCGCGAATGGCGCTGGCGATGGCCCGGGCAATTTTGTTTTTGTAGGCGGAATCACCGAGTGCCTTCGCCTCGGACGAATTGGAAATGTAACCGCACTCGACGAGCACGCAGGGGATCGCAGGATTGCGCGTGAGGCGCAGGCGTCGTCGCACAAGGTCGCGGTTGTTATGATAGGACGAGGCGGCGGAAAGATTTCTCTCGAGGCGCTTTCCAAGCGTGTAGCTGTCCACTCGCCACCAGTAGGTTTCGGGTCCGCAACAACTTGTGCCGGATTCATTGAAGTGAATGCTCACAAGGATGGCGTCGGGGTATTTGTTGGCGAGAAGCACTCGATCGTCGAGATCGACAAACACGTCGGAGTCGCGCGTCATCACGACCCGGAATCCACCCAGCTCGCCGCGCACACGCCGCGCCATGTCCAGCGTTAGCGTTTTTTCAGTGAGACCATTGCGACGCGATACCGCGCCCGAATCTTTTCCACCGTGTCCTGCATCCACGATCACGGTGCGGAAGCCTCGCGGGCCAGGGCGGTTGCCGTATTCGCTCAACCCGAGACTGATGTGGCCAAGTGAACTTTGTGGATTTGACTCGCAGCTCGCAAGTGAGAACGCCAGCAAGAGATATATGGAGAGTTTGAATCGGGGTGCGCTCATTTTTTGTCGGGCTTTTTTGCGAGCTTACTGATTTCCTGGCGAGCGTCGTTAGCCTCGTCGGAATTTGGTGCAAGCTTGATGACTTCTTCCCATTTGCGTCGCGCGGCTTCTGGTTGAACAAGGTTCAGGTCAGCCTTAGCCAGATTGAGTTTCACGAGCAAATCCTTGGGATCAGCTTTTTCGGCGCGCACGAGGAATTCACGCGCCTTCTGCCATTCGTTTTTATAGCAGTGATATACGGCAGCGTCGTTCAACAATTCAACATTGTCGGGAGCGAGTCGTAGCGCCTCGGTAGCGAGCTTGTATCCGGCCTTGTCGGCTTCATCATTTTCCTTTTTGAAGAGGTCTTTGATGCGGCCTTGAAGTTCATGCACGATTTTATCGTGGAGCGGCTCTGGGAGCGGGTGATCGTCAATCCATTTCATTTTATCTGGCTGTGACTGGGCGGCCTTGAGCATGTCCAGACCGGCGGCGAGGAGTGCGGCAGTGTCCTCAGCATTTTCTGCAAGGGACATACATCCCACGAAGATGTCGAGGCGTTGAGGAAATTTTGCACTTGCCGTGGCCAGGATGGCCCCGGCTTTTTGCAACATCGCGATGTTTTTGTCCTCGCCAATCGTGCCGATCTGTTGCTGCGTTTTTGGGTCGAGTATAGCAAATCCTCCGTCGTGCTTTGCAATTCCAATTTCCCGATTGGGCTCGACTTTTGAGATATTGATGGATGTCGCCAGATAACCATAGGCATTCGCGGCCATGATGTAAGGCTCTGGATTCTGCGGCTCCTTATCGGACCAATCCTTTAGCTTCGCGTCAATCGCCTCGGGCGTGTGATAAACCTCTTTGAACTCGCGTGCGCGTTCGGAGAGCTTTTTCTTTTCTTCTGCGCTTGAGTTCGTGATAAGAACAAGGGCAATCAAGCTGACCGCAGTAGCGAGGAAAATGGATTTCACAATTAACAAAGTGCTAATTACACCAGCATCAGTGCCGGGTTCTCGATGAGTTTGCGCATTTCCGCGAGGAAGGTCGCGGCCACGGCCCCGTCCACAACGCGGTGATCACCGCTGAGTCCGAGCCACATTCTCTGTCCGACGACGATCTGGCCTTTGTCATCCACGACGGGAGCTTTGCGGATGCTGCCGATGGAGATGATGGCGGCCTGTGGGGGATTGATGATGGCAGCGAACTGGTCGATGCCATACGCGCCGAGGTTACTCACGGTGATGGTGCCGCCGGCAAATTCATCGGGGCTGAGTTTTTTGTTCTTCGCGCGCGTGGCCAGGTCTTTGACGGCGGTGCTGATTTCTAGAAGCGTTTTTGTTTCTGCTGCTTTGATCACCGGCGTGACGAGACCTTCGGGCACGGCAATGGCGACGTTGAGGTTCACGTGCTTGAACTGCACGACGGCATCACCGTCAAATGAGGCATTGATGGCAGGCACGGCTTCGGCGGCGCGGACGACAGCCTTGAGGAGGAAATCATTGACGGTGTATTTGTTGCCAGAATTTTTCTCTGACTGTTCATTGATGTGCGCGCGGAAGGACATGAGCGGGGCGGCGTCCACTTCCATCTGCAAATAGAAATGTGGAATCTGAGTCTTGGAGGCGAGCAGACGTTCGGCAATGATGTTGCGCATTCCGGTGAGCGGGATGCGCTGGTCATCGGGGCCGGCGACAGGGCGAATGGTCTGTGCTGAACGTGCAGGCAGAGGGCTGCCTGTGCCACTTGCGGGGGCGGCTTCTACGTCCGCGCGAACGATGCGCCCGCTGGGGCCGGTTCCTTGCAGGCGGGACAAATCAATGCCGCGCTCGGTGGCGATCTTACGTGCGAGTGGCGAGGCCTTGGCGCGGATGCCGTTGGTTGCGGCGGAACTGCGGCGGGTGTGAGTCGGGGCCAGTGGAGGTAGTGATCCCGCATAGGCTTCGCGTTTTTGCCCGGAAGTTTGGGGCGTTGCGGGCGACTTGGATGTCGCGGGTTCTGCTTTTTTCGGAGCAGCATCGGAGTTGGCTGCGACGAAGGCATCGAGATCGGCGGGTGGGGCTTCGCCGTTGTCCAACACCACGACCATGCCGCCGCCGAGCAGGGCTTTGCCACCGGCCGTCACCAAAAGCTTGTGCACGATGCCGCTTTCAAAAGCTTGCATTTCCATCGTGGCCTTATCCGTCTCCACATCGGCAATGACTTGCCCGATTTCCACGGGGTCGCCTTCTTTGATGTGCCACTTCGCGAGTGTGCCCTCGATCATCGTGTCACTGAGTTTGGGCATTTTGATGAGTTTGGGCATGGGAGAAAGAATGGTTGGACGGAATTAACGCAATGAAACGGAATTATGGTTCTGACAAAAATTCATTCTGTGAATTTGGTTAATTCCGTTGGGCGTAGTTAGCAGATGCTCAATACTTTCGCGATCACAACATCGGGATAGGGGATCTGAATTTTTTCAATCGGCGGACTGTAGAATGCTGGGGCGTCAAGGGAGTTGACCCGAAGGACGGGCGCATCAAGCTCGTCAAAGCAATGCTGCTGGATCATCGCAGTGATTTGTGCGCCCACGCTGCAGAAAGGCTTGTTCTCATCCACGCAGATGGCGCGATGCGTTTTCCGCACAGATTCGTAAATGGTGTCTTCATCCAGTGGTCGGATGCTGCGCAAATCTACTACTTCCGCGGAGATACCGTGTTCGTTCTGCAAGACTTCAGCAGCCTGCAAACAGGTGAGCACGGAGCGACCATGCGCGATGAGAGTCACATCGGTGCCGACTCGTTTGATCTCGGCGACTCCGAGGGGAACGATCAGTTCTCCTTCGGGGAGTTCATCGTTGTCCGGCACATCCGACTCCACATTGTAGAGTGCCGTGCTCTCCATGAACATCACCGGATCGTTGTCGCGGATGGCGGACTTCATCAAGCCTTTGGCGTCGGCGGCATTCGAAGGGCACACTACTTTCATCCCCGGGAAGCTGGCCATGATGTTCTCTGGCGTGTGCGAGTGGGTCGCACCGACATTGGTGCCGCCGTTGGCCGGCCCGCGAATCACGATGGGGCAGTTGATCAGCCCGCCCGACATGTAGCGCACCATGCCAGCGTTGTTGATGATCTGATCCCACGCGACAGTGTAGAAGCTCCAGAACATCAATTCCATGACGGGGCGCACGCCGAGCATGGATGCTCCAATGCCCATGCCGATGAAGCCCGCCTCGCTGATGGGCGTGTCCACGACCCGTTTGTCGCCCCATTTCTTCCAGAGGCCCTCGGTGACTTTGTAAGCACCGTTGTATTGGGCGACCTCCTCGCCCATGAGCACGACCATCGGATCCCGGGCGAGTTCTTCGTCAAAGGCTTCGTTGAGGGCGTGGCGGTATTTGAGTCGGCGCATGAAAGAATAAATTTACCTGGTGTTTTGCCCTAAATCCCAGGCTTTGCAAACATGCTTTTACTAGGGCTGTCTATAAAGCTGCTATGCTGCATGTTGTAATGGTGTTTTTAGTCTGCGTTTTCTTCAGTGCTTCTAGTTTTTTCATTACATCCGTATTAAGTGGAGATGTTTGATCATCACGCGAGTCCCACTGTTCCAGTGCTTTGATGGCTTTATCAAGATCACCTTCTTTTATATATATCTCCGACAATTGTTTGATGCGAATATTGTGATGTGATGGTTCATATGGTTTCTCCAATGCATCCGCTTCCTCAAAAAATGAAAGATACCATTTTGTCGTCAGCTTCAACTTATTGTATAGTCCGTATATGCCAATATATACATCGGAAGTTTTATACATTGAATCACGGCAGGCCACCGGGACAGCGTGCTGTAAATAAGGTATAATATAAAGTTCGGTGATAGCAAAACCAATAGGGCCAGTATCCTTTAACTTTTCTAAGTCTTCTAAATTTATCATGTTTTGCAAATTATGTGCCCCAATCAAAGCTCCAGTTTTCCAGTATTTTTCTGGCCGCTTATTCAGGTATTCGATGACCAAAATATCATGCACCAGCCACTGATACATTTTTCTTACCGGCCAACTGCCGCCATAGTGTGTAAGGAACTCACCTTGGCTGGCACCCTCGGAATTCAATTGTTGTGGGTGGGTCACCACCTCGTCCATCTGCGCTTTGGTCAGGGCTAGGTGCAGCAGAGAGCGGCGCAGGGCCTTTAAGTCAAGCTCGCCCCGATCTTTGACCTTCATGAAAACTTCCAATGGCTGAATATAGCCTTCCGCCTCCAATTCTTTTTTGCTGATCTTCAACGTGGCCAGCGGGCCTTCCTCCTCAAGGGGTTTTGCCCTCTGCAATTCCTTAGGCAATTCCTGGGTCGGCGGTGAGTGCCAGACGTAAACTTTTGGCTCATTGGGCATGACTTTCCCCATGAAAGTCCTAGGCTGTAAAACCCATTCTGCCTTAGAAGGAATTGCTGCTATGCAAAGTAATAGAAGAATGAATGATATGTTTTTCATGGCGTGTTTAATTGTAACTGGTTCTTCCGGTTACTGTGCTGTTTCTCTAGATGCCTGTTGCATGAATTAGAAGACTAAAAGTTAAATATTGACGCGTAAAAGGCCGGTCTAATCATTGAAGAAATGCCGGCCGGTTGCTCCGCGCTCGGTTTTGTTGTCCACCTCCCAATACACATCGTCAAAGATTTCGGACGGATCAGGATAGGCGCTGCTCTCGGCAAAGGCGGCAGAATCCTCGGCCTCCTTGGAAGCGGCCTGGTCGATCTCAATGGCCTCGGCTTCAGTCGCGACGCCTTCAGAGATGAGATGCGTCCGAAAAATGCTCAGCGGGTCGTGCTCGCGCTCATAGCGCTCGATTTCTTCTTTCGTGCGATATTTTTTGTGATTGGCGTCGGCGACGGAATGGCCGGTGTAGCGGTAAGTCGCGATCTCCAGCAGGGTGGGTTTGCTTTCTTCACGGGCGCGCACCATCGCCTCGTTCACCCCGGCGCGGACTTCATAAATGTCTTCGCCGTTGAGCTGCGCCCAATCCATATTATATCCGACCGCGCGCTCCGCGAGGCAGCTTGGGTAGGCACTGGAGCGCTTCTGGCTGGTGCCCATGGAGTAGCCATTGTTTTCGATGATGAAAACGACAGGCAGACCGAACAGCGCGGCAAGGTTCAGGCTTTCATGGAAGCTTCCTTGGTTCACAGCGCCGTCGCCCATGAAGGTGAGGGAACAGCCCTTCAGTCCTTGGTATTTCAAACCATAAGCCAACCCGGTGCCCAACGGCGTCTGACCGGCGACAATTCCGTGTCCGCCCCAGTAGCGTTTATCCGGCGCGAAATAATGCATTGATCCCCCCTTGCCCTTGGAGCAGCCGGTTTTCTTGCCGAACAGTTCCGCCATACATTCATTCATGCCCATGCCAACTGCCAGCGCATGGCCGTGGTCGCGGTAAGCCGTGATGACATGATCATTTTCCTGCATTAGTGAGACGCAACCCACCGCAACAGCTTCCTGCCCGATGTAGAGATGCAGAAAGCCGCCCATCTTGCCCGCATTGTAATATTTAAGCGCCATTTGCTCAAAACGCCGGATGCGGCACATATCGCGGTAGAGCTTGATTTTGTCGCCAGAACTCAAGGCTTTATTAATAGGAGCTTGGGCAAGATTGGGGGCTGAAGTCGCTTTAACGGCCATAAAATTGGAAGCGCGAGTATAGGTAAAGATTCCATTAAGGCAAGCGCCGGAATGCAGGCGATTGTTCCATGTGGAACATCTGGTAGATAGCAACTTGTGTGCTAAGCTTGCGCCCTTAAAATTTCGGTATGAGCAGCCTCTTCACCTACCCAAAAATCTACGATGTCCTCATCTGCGGCGCAGGTCACGCAGGCGTGGAAGCGGGAATGGCGGCGGCGCGACTCGGGTGCGAAACAGCGATCCTGACGCAAAATCTGGACACCATCACGCAAATGTCCTGTAACCCAGCCATCGGCGGTTTGGCCAAAGGACACATGGTGCGCGAGATTGATGCGCTCGGTGGTGTCATGGGCCTGAACACGGATGCCACGGGGATCCAGTTCCGCATGTTGAATGCCTCCAAAGGGCCGAGCGTTCAGGCCCCACGAGCACAGTGCGACAAAAAAGCCTACCAGTTTCGCATGAAGTGGCTGGTAGAGAATCAGCCTCATCTCGATACCCATCAGGGGAATGCAGCTGAGATTCTCGTGAAGGACGGTGCGGCGGTGGGTGTTCGCACCAGCCTGGGAATCGTCTATCAGGCAAGATCCGTCATCATCAGTTCCGGCACCTTCATGCGGGGATTGTTGCACGTCGGTCTGCAAAATCAGGCTGGAGGACGGAT
>JAYVOH010000259.1:0-23909 GCA_043758025.1 Verrucomicrobiota bacterium | reverse complement strand
AGGCATCGCGCTGGGAGTGGACATACTGGGTGACGGCATCAAAGAGGACGATCTTCTGGCCGTCGTTGGTCTTGACGGAGAAGATGTCGGTATTGAGCCTGGCGATGTCGAGCAGGGTGGCATCGAGGGTGGCGGCGAAGTCTTTGTCGTTCTGCTTGCCCCAGAGGCTGGAGAGGAAGTGCTCGGGCTTCAGCCGGGCGGTATCGGCTCCGAGCAGCATGAGGATGAGTTCATACTCATCCGCTGACTTGGCGCGCAGGGCGTCCTCCCAAGATTTGGATTTGGCCAGGGCAGGCTCGATGCGCTTCACCTCATGGGCGAATTTGTCGTTGAGGAATTTGTAGAGGAAGACCTGGGTGATGATCTTGTATTCGTTTCCATCATTCCCCAGGCCATAACTTAAACAGACCGCCTTGAGGTCGTCGATGAGGGAGGTGGCCTTGGCTTTGAATTCTTGGGATGTCATGCGGCTTGTTGTCCGTGGAACTCAGCCAGATACTCCTTCATCACAAGTGTATTGATGAACTGTGTGCTCTCGGCGGTGAGGGGAAGGTGATGTTTGTTTTTGAGCTGTTCGATGATGAGGCGGTCCATCTCTGCCTTGGCGAAGGCCTCATTGGTGAGGATGCGGGCGTTCTGGGAGATGCGGGCATCCGCCTCGGCCTTGAAGGCGCTGAGAGCCTCGAAGAGCTTCCGCTCGTTGGCGGTGGGCTCGCCTTTTTCGAGCAGGCGCTTGTGCAGTCGGGCGTATTTCTCGTCGTTGGCATACTTGGCTTTGATGAGCTGGTTCTTCCGCTCCAACTCGCGGGCGCGGCTGTGGATGTCTTTGAGGGTCTTGATGTTTTCGACCATTTCTGCCTGGGTGATCTCGGCGAGGTTCTTCTTTTTGAAGAGGCGTTCGAGTTCTTCCCTCAGCGTGACGAAGGCGGGGTCGCCCTGATCAAAATTACCGCCGAGACCTTCGCGGGTGCGGCGGAGGGTCTCGCGCAGTTCATCGGCGATGATCATCTCGGCCTGCGAGACTTTGCGGAAGGTGAAGAGCACGTCCTCCAGCGCGATGTTGAGGATGTTCACCGTGTCATCGGCATGCTCTAGCGCCTCACGTTGATTGAGGAGGGTGAGGTGGTTGTTCGCCTCGGTGGAGAGCTGGGTGAGCTTGCGGAAGTCGAGCTTGGCGAGCAGTTCGTATTGGCCCGCGAGGCGGATGAGATTGTAGAGGTTCTTGGCGTCGTTGAGCGCTTTGACAATCTTGCGCATCTCCGCGCGGTCGGTGATCTGGGTGATCTGCTGGGAGAAGACTTCGGCGTTCTCGGTATTGAACTGGAACAGGGCGTCCTTGATGGCCTCGATATCGGCGGTGATCTCGGCCTCGGTTTTGAAGAGGTCGGAGTAGCTCTGGAGTTCGTCGCCCAGCTCGCTCTGGAGTTCGTCGAAGTAGTCCTTGTTGGTCTTGGTGAACTCGGCCTCGATATTGACGAAATCAACGACGCTGCCGTAGCGGAAGCCGGGGTAGGGGCGGTTCACGCGGGTGAGCGCCTTGAGCAGGTTGTGCGCCTTGATGATGCGGCCCAGGTAGAGCTTTCAGGCGTGCGGCATCAAAGCCGGTGAGGAGCATGTTGAAGACAAAGAGGAGGTCGATCTTGCCTTCCTTGAAGGCTTCGACCCGTTCCTTGCGCTCGGTCTTGGTGCCTACGTCGTGGAGAATGAGAGCGCAGGTCGCCACCGTGCGTTTGGGCACGATATAAAGTCCGGGCGTTTCTGCGGCAATGGCGGCGCTCTTGGCTAGCGGTGCTGGTGCTGCACTGAAGGAAGCGGGCACCTTGCTGGCATATTTTAACTCAAAGATGCGCGCCATTTCCTTGGCCTGCTCTGCGGAATCACAGATGACCATGGCTCCCGTGCTGGGGTCATTCTTCATGACGCGGGAGTTCTCGAAGTCCTCGACGATGTAGTCGAGCATCGGCTCGACGAACTTCGGGTGGGCATAGACCATGGCCCGGTTCTTCATGTCCTTGAGCACCTTGATCTGTTCGAGGGTCTCCTTGAGCTGAAGTTTATACTTGGTCTCGATCTCCTCGCGGATCAGGCGCAGCGTGTAGCCGTCGGCGATGGAGCGGTTGTAATAATATTTGTGGATGTAGTCGCCAAAAATGAGCTTCGAGTTGTAGGCCACCCGAGGCGTGGCGTTGCCATCTTCATCTCGCGGCCCTGCGAGCGAGGCATTGAGCAAGGGCGTGCCGGTGAGGCCGATCTTGATGGCGTTGCTGTCCGACTGATTGAGATTCGCCAGGAAGCTGCCCTCGGGGTTGTAGCTGCGGTGAACTTCATCCAGGAAATAGACGCGCTGAAGGCCGAGAGCGTAGTCAGTGTTCTTGACGACATCGGTGTCGTCCTTGAAGCGCTGGATATTGACGACGGTGATCTCGGGCAGCCCGGCGTTGTTGTGGACGGCGAGGTTCGATTTGATGTCCGCCGCGAACTCGTCACGGGAGCTGATGGTGTGGACATGCAGGCCGCGGCTGCGGAACTCACGGCTGGCCTGATCCAGCAGATCAATGCGATCGACGATGAAGTAGAACTTCGGAATGACGCCTTTCTTTTGGAAGTAGTCGGTGAGGAAATGGACGCAGTAGAACGCGAGCGCGGTCTTGCCGCTGCCCTGAGTGTGCCAGATGATGCCCTTGCGAATCCCGGCGTCGAGTTTGCGCTCGATGGCCTTGGTGGCGAAGAGCTGCGGGTAACGCATGACATGCTTCTCCAGCCGTTTCGCCGTCTTCACATAGGCGATGCCAAAGCGCAGCAGGAAGGCGAGGCGGGCGCGTGAGAAGAGGGAGGTGCTGAGGCGGTTGGTGGGCGTGTCAGGGTTCTTGTTGGTGGCGAACTCGGGCGAGTGCCTGATGCTGGTGAGGTTGTTGTCAGCGAGGACGAGGTCTTCGATCTGCTGGTCCTCGGGCTGAAGCAGTTGGGCGAGGTTCAACGACTCTTCCTCGCGGAAGTAGTTGAACACAGGCTCACCGTAGGACGCGGCGGCATAGAGCGCACCGGCGAGCGGCTCGGGTGAGCCATCGTCGTATTCCATGTTGTTCGAGAACACCATGAGCTGCGTGAGGTTGATGAAGCGCTTGAACTTGGGGTTCCGAAACCGGGTGATGATGCGGTTGCGCTCCGCGAGGATGCCGTCGGGGTTGTTCGGCTTCTTCACCTCAGTGAAGACGAGCGGCAGGCCGTTGATGAGGAGGGTGATGTCAGGACGAAATTCCTCGTCGTCCTTTTTGCAGGTGAACTCGGTGACGACGTGGAACGAGTTCCGATTGAAGTCTTCAAAGTCGATGATCTTCAGCCCGGAGATCTGGGTGATCTTCTCGTAAAACTGCTTGCCGAGGTCTTCATTGTCGAGAAGCAGATCGAGCTGGCCCAAGGCGGTTTCGATTTCGACGGGGGAGGCAGTGGGATTGAGCGCAGCTACGCTCGCGCGGAAAACCGAGGGGACGATGTTGCTCGACTCGTCCCAATCGAGACCTTTCAAAGACAGGTAGGTGTATCCCAGTCTCGTGAGATGGAGAATGGCGGGGATTTTGACCCTGGAGTCTTCGTTGAACTTCATGGGCTGGCGTTAGATGTGTCATGCTTCGCCGGAACCGCCCATCGGGCAAGGGGAAACAGTCGGAGCTTGCGATTTACGACATGGGGAGTAATCGGCAGCTTTACCAATCCTCGATCATCCGCTTTTCCATTTTAGTGCTTCCTACACACGAGCTTACAAAGCTCCACTTCCACGGAAATTTTTCCAGCGTCTTGAGCTGCATTTCTGGAAAGAGCCAGTGCTGGTCATGCAAATTCGCCATGATCCCGCACTAGATCATTTTCCTGGAAGGAACCTTGATGTGATGACAGGCCGGTGAGTTACGCAAAGATTTCCATTACGGCTTTGCCTCTGTCTCCCACGGTGAAGGGGCGACCTGATGGCGACATGACCACTTTCTCGATCGGTAGGCCAAGGCCCGCGCCAACGGTGGCGATGAAATCCTGCGGTGTGACCTGCTTGTCGGTCGGCTCCTTGCCTTCCTTGTCGGACGAGCCGTAAACGAAGCCGCCTTTAACTCCCCCGCCAGCAAAGACGGTGGAGAACACTTTCGGATAGTGGTCGCGACCCCGGTTCTCGTTGATGTGCGGGGTGCGCCCGAATTCGGAGAACATCACGACCATGGTGGTTGCGAGCAATCCGGTCTTGGAAAGGTCATCCAGCAAGGCGGCGAATCCGGCATCCATGGCGGCGCCAGTGCGGGCCATGGACCCATCCACGTCACCGTGCATGTCCCATCCGCCGCTCTGAACTTCCACGTAACGAACTCCATGCTGCACCAGCCTGCGGGCCAACATGCAGCTCTTGCCGAAGCCGTTGCCGTAGAGTTTTTTTGTCGCTTCAGATTCCTTGCTGAGATCAAAGGCTTCCAAATCCGTGCTGGTCAGCAGTTGCATGGTTTGATCGTAAAACTCCGAGTAGGCCTTGACCGGGGCGACATCGAATTTTTTCCGGAAGCCGCTGTCGAGTTCGCCCATGAGCGAGAGGCGTTCGCGGAAGGTGGCATTGTCCACGTTGGACTTGGCGTTCTGCAATCCGCCATCGGGGTTGCTGATCGGGATGGGGGCGAGCGCGGGCGGGAAGAATCCGGCGTTGGTATTGCCGGTGCCGATGGTCACGCTGGCGGGGAGCGTCTTGTGGGACTTGCCCAGATGATGCTGCGCCCATGAGCCGAGCGTGGGGTGGATGATGGTGCCACGCTCATCGTAGCCGGTGTGCATGAGATAGTTTCCCTGCTCATGCGCGCCCGTCTTGGAACTCATTGAGCGAATGATGGAAATTTTGTCGGCGTGCTTGGCCATATTGGTCATGTAACCGCCGAGTTGGATGCCGGTGGCATTGGTGGAGATCGGATCTTTGTAACCCTTGGTCTCCCCTGTCTTCGGATCCCAGGTGTCAATATGAGTCATGCCGCCACCCATGTAGAGGGCAATGACGGCTTTGGCCTTGCCCTTCTTGGTAGCGGGTTCCGAGGCAGCCTCAAGCATGTCGAAATGGGAGAGAACGCTGACACCGAGGGCCGTTTTAGCGGTGTTAAGCATGAAGTGACGGCGCGTGGCCGGATCGAAATTAAGGAAGGGATTGCTCATGGTATGCGGGTGACGTTGAGGATGATGCTCGCTCGGTTATTGAATGAAAGTGAATTCGCGGGAATTGATCAAGGCCCAGATGACATTGGCGTATGATTTCTCTCCGCTCTTCTGCTGATCTTTGACGAGAACCTGCTTCTCTATCATGGTCGGGCGGCGGTTGAGAATGCTGAGGAAAATGGCCTCCATTTTGTCGGGGGCGGATTTGTTCTTGCCGATGTTGCGGAACATCAGGGAATCTTTGTCCGTCATCATCTGCTGGGCCTTGCCATTCATCATCACCAGAACCTGCGGAACGCTTCCGTCCTTGGCGGAACCGTCGGCGAGATGGCGGTCGGACTGGCCGAATTCGCGCAGAAAATGGCCCGCAGGCGCTGGTTGCTCGAGTTCAGATGCGCGCATCAGCTTCATGCCGCCGTATTGATAGACCTTGCCGCCGTCCATCTCATCCTCATCATCTGCTTCCATCGTTCCAGCCTTGGCCAGGCCACCGCTGGCGAGATTCTTTTTGGCCAGGTTGCCCAAATTCTGAACGGCGGTAATTTTCGAGGCCAGGGTCTGGATGGTCGATTTCTCCAGATCCATGTCAATGGCACGGCCATAGGGATCGGCCTGGCTGTTCTTTAATTTGTCGAGCTGCTCACCGAGAACAAGCGTCATGTAGGAATCCCATGCCTGTTCCGCGGTCATGCGACGAAGCAGCGGCCCCGGGAAGTAGTAAGGTTCTCCCATGGCGACTTCATAAGTCGTGGCTTCCCGCTGATAAGTCTGGGTGTTGTAAACAATGCGTTGAAATTCCTTCATGTTGAACTTCAGGCGCACCATTTCTCTGGCCAAGTGCCGGAGCAGTTCGGGATTGGACGCCCTGCCCGGATCGTCAATGTTCGTGATGGACGAAGTCAACCCCACTCCCATCGCGCGCGCCCAAAGCCGGTTGGCGATGGTCATGGCAAAGCGGGGGTTGGTCGGATCGGTCATCCACTTACCAAAGGCGGCGCGAAGATTTTCCCCGCTCTTGAGGTTCTGGTTATAACACGGAGCCTTCTCATCGTCCTTGGCCCAGCTCACAAACTTTGGCGCCACAGGGTCGTTTGGCGCAGCGTCCTTGTATTTGTAATCATGGGGAAGACGGGTCCGGTTTTCGGAGAGGTCACGCACGACTATTTCATTGGCCTGGAGAACATCGCTGACGAGGTTCATGTTCTTTTTGGCATCCATGCCATTTTTCTCCATGAGATATTCCATATCCTTCGTGAGCTGCTTGGTCGGATCTTTGCCCCCGAAGTCGCGGGCGTTCATCTTGGTGGAGGTCGTTCCGAAAAACGCGGCCATCTGATAGAACTGAATCTGGGTCCAGTCGGCAAAGGGATGGTCGTGGCATTGCGCACAGGCCACATCCGTTCCTAGGAAGATGGAGAGGGTGGTGGAAAGATTGTCGAGCGGCATGCCCGCATCGCGCAGCAGATAGCCGGTGGCGCCATTATTCCAGAGCTTGCCGGTGGCGGTCATCAGCTCATACGACATCTTGTCCCAACCCGTGTTGGCGGTGATGTTGTCTTTCAACCACTTGATATAGGGCAACCCCTTGAGCAGGCGGTTATCCAACTGGTCCTTCATTCGGAGCATATCCGCAAAATAGTTAAACGTGTGGCTGACATAGCCATCGGAGTCGAGCAGGTGATTGATCAACTCCTTGCGCTTGGCTGAATTGCGGCTGTTAAGGAAGGCGCGGGTCTCTTCATAGCTCGGAATCCGGCCCGTGATGTCCAGATAGATGCGACGCACAAACTGCTCATCCGTCGCCATCGGATTGGTCTTGATCTGCGCCTTCCCTTCCTTCGCCAGCGCGGCGTTTTGTTTCAACAGCCCCAAGGCCACCAGTTGGTCAATTTTACCTGCGGCGACGGGCGCGGGCGTGTTGGCCGGAAGCACCGCACCTTCCATCGGCTTCGATGTCTTGGCCACCTCCTGATCAGCCGGGGCGAGACCGTTCATCGGAATCCGGTGCAGCGAGCCGTCAGCCGTCTGAATGATCACGTTGTCACCATCCACAGCGACAAAGACGGCATCCACTTGCCGCCCTTTGATATCTGTCCAGAGGCGGGACTTCGCGGTTTCTTCTGCGACGGAAATGCAGGTGAGGAGGGCAAAGCCGCATGCTATTATCAGTGAAGTTCGAAGTGCTTTCATAGGTATATCAGGAAGGTATCATAACATAAACGGGCGTGAGTAGATAATATTAGGTGATTTACTGGCTTTTAGTCAAGTCTTGCAATCTCCCCGCCAGATGGTCGCTTTTACTTCGGCCCAAAACCGGGCAAGGGCTTGCCGTCATCGCCGAGCTTGGCGCAGGCCCAGAGCAGGCCGCGCGTTACCAGATCGAGGTAAACTGCGTCGCTCATCGTGTCGTTTTGATGACCCAATGTGGTGCCGAACACCCTGGCTTTGCCGTAGGTATTCACCCAGATCACATGGTGATCCTTGCTGGTCTCTTCACCCCAGGCTTTGGCCAGAGGCACGAAGTGATCAAAGAGAACCTCGTTTTTGTAGAGTTCGTCAGCTTTGTCGAGCCACTCGGCGGGGAATCCTTTCATGACCGGATGATCGGGATTGATGTTCTTCACCTTGAGGTCGCGGGCTTTTTCGTGGCTCATGCTTTTCTGTCCAATACATTTCCGCCACTCATCAGTCTTGGCCATGCGATAACTGTGGGTCGAGCAATGCAGGACAACGGCGGGAATTCCGTCAAAGTGAGCCTTGGCAATGCGCTCAATGAACGCCACATCCTCCACCGCGCCGAAGCATTCGTTATGCAACACGCAGTCGAAGCCCTTCGCCCAGCCGTCTTTTTCGTAAATGCTAATCTTATGCGACTTGTCTGACTTGTTCTTGCCTTCCTCATGCACAACGGTGAACTCAACGTTCGCCCGCGCGCTGATGCCCTCGGCCAGGATCAGTTTCTGGTGCTCATAATCATGGCAGCAACCGCCGGTGACCATGAGCACCTTGAGCGGTTTCGTATCCGCCGCGAAAGCGCAATCGCCAGCAATCAGAAGCAGAAAGAGGGCGATGTATTTCATGGCGAAGAAGAACAGACACTTATTTTTTCACCGCCTCGTATCCGGCGACGGGCTTGCCGTCATCGCCGAGTTTGCCGCAGACCCAGAGCAGCCCGCGCGTGACCATGTCGAGATAACGGGCATCCTGCACCGTCTCATTGTTATGACCGATGGTGGTGCTGAAAGTGCGTGTCTTTTTCGGGCCGAATTCATTCGTCCAGGCAACCACGGTTTCCATCTCTTTCGTGGCTCCGTCCTTGCCGGCAATCATCTGCTTCCCTTTGGCGATGGGTTGGGCCGTGAGAACCTGGATGTTGTTATAAAGCTCCTCCTTGATCGTCGTCCAGTCGGCCAGCCCTTTGGTGATGGGCGATGCTTTGTCCACAAAGGTGATTTCGATGGGAATCTGCGCCCCGTGGCCCGTCGATTGCAAACCGAGCATTTCATACCAGTGAGCGTTGTCATCGCCAACTTTCACCGGCTGCTTGAAGTTGCCCCAGCGATAGCTGTGCATGGCACAATGCAGGTTCACCGCCGGCGTGCCGTTGCGATGCGCATCAATGATATTATTCACGTATTCCTTGTCCGTCACATCGGCGGAGCACTCATCGTGAATCACCACGTCGAAAGCTTTTGCCCAGTCCTTATTTTTGTAGATATCGAAGGCAGCCTTTGTCGTCTTGTCCTTGCTGTGCTCGAATGTCAACTCCACATTTGCCCGGGCGCTGATGCCCTCGGCCAGAAGAAGATGCTGTGCTTCATAATCATGGCAGCAGCCGCCGGTGACCAGCAGCACGCGAAGCGGCTTGACGGGTTCGGCGGCAAACGAAATGACGGTAAACGCCAGGGAAAGAAGAAGGAGACGGATTTTCATGATAATGGAATGCTGAATTAAAAACTAGACCTTGGCAAAACAAAACGCTCTCACACGGAGATTCTTGCGGGGATTAAAAAGTGGGTGAGACCAGCCAGAGGCCCACACAGCCGCCGATCCGCCAAACCACGGTAGAATTTGTCTGGCGGTGATAATCTGCAGCAAGAACAGCAGAAGTGAGCTGATGAAAATGGTGAGGCCGTGGAGAAGCATGAAAGATGGGCGCAGTTGGCTTGCTTATCTAGTCAACAACAAGAAGAAGAATGATTAGTTTGCACTTCCCTCCCAGTCAGCCAACGCCCGCAAAACGGTATCTGCGTCCTGCCTATAATTCAATTCGACAAGCTGTGCGGCACGTTTCCGCAAAAGCTCAGACAGACTTGGATTTTTTTTATCGCGATACACCTCGCAGAACCTCTGTATGCGGGATGATTTGGAAGATATAAGTTTAGCAACTTCCAGTCTTGCCAACTCAGTCTGTGGTTCTGCATCGCCGTCGGTAAATGTATTGAGTTCTCGGGCAAGTGTATCAGCCGCTGATGCCCAAAGATCGGGATCACCATCATCTTCCAGATGGCGCAGACAGATTGTAGAAGTGGATAGTCCGCGATTCTTTTTCCCCTCCGTGCGAGCGAATTTTACAAGTTCTGGATTCGGATCGAAGTTTGGTTTGTTCGCGTTTCGTATTTTCCATTCTTTGTCATAAAATGTTCCACTGGGCAGTCCAGCCATATAAGATACCAGTCCATTTATTGTTCGGGATACTGGTTCGATGACAATGGCATGAGCAGGGGGGCGGCTGAATAAATGCAATGGCATACGCCTTGTCAGGCTTTTATTCTGAACAAATTCAGCGAGCAAGACTTCAAGCACATCAGGCCCCATCGATTTGATTCGATTTTGAATATCATAAATCATATCCCTGTCAGAATCATCGAGCCAGCGGATCAGCTCTCGAACATACTCGTCAGGCGGCAGAAGTTTCACCGAAGCCCAGTTTCCGATTTGAATAGTGTGTGTTCCACGCTCTCGAAAGCGTCGCTCCTGATCCAAGAGAAGTTCCTCATGCCCGAAAATCAACGCAAAGTCCGGTCTTGATAAGATATATCGGTTGGTTTTGAGTGCATTTTCGATCAAGCGAAGTGAAGCCAGAGAAAGTTCATCATCGTGATGAAGATGCGCATCACGCGCCCGACCTTTCCAGCAGCCGAGCCAATCTCGAACCAGATCATCACTGGATTTTATTTCCGCATTCTCACGAGCAAGCGCAAACCACTGATTCCATATCATGATTGCTTGCTCACTCCTTCCCAGCCTCATGAGCATGAGAGCTTTGTCGAAACAAAAGTTTTTGTGTGACGTTGAAAATCCTTCCTCCCGCTGAACTATTCGTGTCGGCATGACAAATGAAAATGGATATGGCTGCTGCTCTTTTGCCTCCCACATTTTGGCATCCTCCGCGTGTTTATCCCTGAATTTCACTTCGGATTTTTTATCTTTCTCGATCACAGCCGCCACATCCGCATCAAGGTCAGCGGGGCCGCTTTCTTTGATGACTTGGAAGACCATGCCGGACCAGTCAACCGCATAGCGCCTATTGTTCGGTCCGGTAAATACCCATGCATGAACCTCTGGAGTGCGATCACCTTCCGCAAGAAGAGTTACTTCTTTATATTCGCAGCCACGAGGGTCGGCATACCCAAGATCAAACATTATATGCGCAGCCTGACGCAACATTACGGGGACGTCCTCACTCATTTCCCATGGTTTCTGCTGTTGCGGTGGAGTGACGAACTTCCCGTCAATTAACAGTGGGGAGAGTTTAACCGCCTTCGCGGTCGGCTGGTCAAGAGCCCCAATCCTTGATAGAGCGAGAGTGGCGACCATCAAAAGCCAAAACGACCGTGTCATGATCTTAAATCTCGATACTCACAAAATTCCTGTCTGATAAATGTATGCCGGGAAAATAATCACCCCATCCCCTGCCCGCTGACGCGGCTGGAAATCAAACTCTTCACCAGTCGCAACAACTCCACCGGTTCATAGGGCTTGGGCAGCACGGCGGCGAAACCGTAGGCGGTGGGCTGGGCCATGACGGGGTCGTCGGAGTAGCCGCTGCTGACAATGGCCAGCACGTGGGGATCCATCGCGCGGATTTTTTCCATGGTGCGCAGGCCGCCCATGCCGTTGGGAATGGAGAGGTCGAGCACGATGAGATGATACGGACGCCCGTCCTGCATGGCTTGCTGGTAGAGACGCACGGTGTCGTTACCGTCCACGGTCTCGGAGACTTCGTAGTTCTGGCTTTGAAGATTACGGACGATGAGGCTGCGCACCAGGGTGTCGTCTTCGAGGACGAGAATGCGCGGCGTCATGGTGGTTGGATTGTCGAAGGTTTTGCCGATGGCCAGCGAGTCAGCCTCATCGGTGTCGGCATCGACCGGGAGGAAAAATCTCACCGTGGTGCCGGCCCCGCGCTGCGATTGCACGGAGAGCGAACCGCCATGAGCCTTGGCCACGGATTCGCAAACGGTCAGCCCCAGGCCAGTGGCGTTGGCCTCTTTGCGCGTGCTGAAATACGGCTCAAAAATATGCGGCAGATTCTCCTGCGCGATCCCCTCGCCCGTGTCGCGCACTTCCAGAATCACCCCGGCAAAACTGTCGCCGTGTTCCGCCACATTTTCATTGGGAAACAGCCGCGAGGGATCGGCGGCCTCGCAGCGGACGATGATCTCGCCACCGGTCGGAATGGCCTGCTCGGCATTGCGGACGAGGTTGCCGAGGAGACGGCGGATTTGATTGGGATCGACCGCGACCAGCGGCAAATCCTCCTGCACTTCCACGAGATAATTTACGTGGTTCATACGCGCGTGGTTATGGAAGAATGTCTTCACGAGATCGGCCATGGAGACGGGCCGTTTGATCGGCGCGCCGCCGCGAGCGAAGGTGAGAAGCTGCTGGACGAGGCTCTGAGCCTGGAGCGTGGCCTGCTTGGCGGTCTGCACTTCGGTGAGATTTTCCGGCTGACTGTGGAAGCGCATCTCCGCCAGCGCGAGATTGCCCAGCAGCACGGTGAGCAAATTATTGAAGTCATGCGCGAACCCGCGCGCGAGCAATCCCAGCGACTCCAGCCGGTCGATGCGGCTGCTGCGCTCGGCCTCAAGCTTGCGCGTGGTGATGTCTTTAAGCAGCAGCAACAATCCGCTGCCGAACGGATAGCTCCGGGCCTCGAACCAGGTATTGATACCCTCCAGGAAAATCTCGCGGGTGACTGTTTCCTGATGGAGCAGCGCGCGACCCAAGGCGGCGTGGTGATTGTCATGCGCGCTGGGTGGCAGTGTCTCCCAGAGCGAAACTCCGAGGAGCGCGCGCTTGTCGCGTTGGAAGAGCCGCGCGGCACTGCTGTTGATGTAGGTAAAGCGCCATTGGCCGTCGAGCGCCATCAGCGGATCGGAAATACTTTCTACGATGTCCACCAAAGGCGCGGAACCCGACGTTGCTGGCGGAGCTTCCATCACTTGCGAAGCCACCACGGCCTCACTTTCAGCCTGCACCCGGAACAAGCTGACCATGCCGGACACGCTGCCGCGTTCATCCAGCACGGGTGCCGTGCGATCTTCGATGGGGACGCGCTGACCGGTCTTGGTTGTCAGCATCAGACGGCGCGGCGCGCTGTTTTCCGAAGATGAATTCGGCGGCATCACTCCGCCATCAGGTGAATGAATGCCATAGACTTCGCCCAAGGCCCGACCCACGGCTTCGGACGCAGTCCATCCGAGAAGATTCGCGGCAGCGGGATTGATATACTTCACCTGCCCCGCGAGATCGGTCACCACGACCGCATCTGCCAAGCTCTGGAACGCGAGCAAAAAACTGCTCTCGTGCCGCGCGCGAAGTGTCTCCGCGCGGTGCTTGGCGGTGGCGACCTCCAGAGTTGCGCGCAGTTCATTTTCTTTAAAAGGCTTGATCAAGTAGCCGCAGGGATGCGTGTCCCGCGCCCGGGCCACCGTCTCCGCGTCCGCGCAAGCGGTGAGGTAAATGACCGCCACCGGATTGTCCTTCACCAATTGCCGCGCGGTTTCAATGCCATCCAACTGCCCGGCGAGCTGCACATCCATCAGCACCACATCGGGCCGCAAATCATCCGCCAGTTGCAACGCTTCTTCTCCGAACCGGCAAATCCCCACGACATCATAACCAAGGCCCACAAGTGTCGTCGCGAGATCGCAGCCGACGAGGCCTTCATTTTCTACGATCAGCACGCGAATTTTATCAGGGTCAGGCATATGGATTTCGATCCAGATTATCGCCGGACTCAAGCAGGTTGCGCAAGCAAGATTGTCAGGAATTATCGGATCAAAGTCACTTGAATGTGATACTCAAGCTTGCTTGATTTTAATCCTGACGTGAAGAGGACTTTTAGCCTATGCCCGCGCCGTGCCCCAGCGGCGGTGCATGAACTGCTCCCACGGGGAGAATAGAATCTTGTCCGCAAGGAGGCCGATGGCGATGATGACCAGCATCACGCCGATGACCTGCTCCATGGCACCAAGTTCACGACCGTAGTGGAGCAGACCTCCGAGACCGACACCACTGAGAATGGTCACATAAACCTCCGCCGCCATCAGCGAGCGCCAGGCGAAGGCCCAGCCCTGTTTCATGCCGCTGACTACGAAGGGAAGCGAGGCGGGCAGCACGACCTTGAACAGCGTGTGCGCTCCGGTAGAACCCATGGTGCGCGCAGCGCGGACGAACAAGGGCGGCAGGCTGCGCACGCCGTTGTCCACGGCGATGAGGACGCTCCACAAGGTTCCCATGACCACGACGAAAAGCATCGCCCCCTCGCTTTGCTGAAACCAAAGGATCGCCAGCGGGACCCAGCACACACTGGGCAGCGTCTGCAATCCGAGCGCCAGCAGGCCAACGGTGTCGCCTAAAAATTTACTCCGCGCGGTCATAAGGCCGAGCGGCATCCCGATGCCGCAGCCGATGCCGTAGCCGATGAGCAACCGCTTGGTGGTGATCCAGGCCGCTTCCAGCAACGTGCCATCGCTCAGCGCACCCCAGAGATATTGGGCAACCGTAAGCGGACTGGGCAGGAGCACGGGCGCGTTACGGACCCAATATAATATCTGCCAAAGAACAACCAGGGAGACAAAGAAGATCAGAGCGTTGCGGAATCGTTTCATGCCGCTGCCTCCTCGAGGGTATGCTGCTTGAGCGCGCGAGTGATGTCGCCCGCCAGCGCGGCCAGTTCCAGGCTGTTGAATTCACGCGGGCGCGGCAGGGTGACCTTGAACTCCTCGCGGATGCGGCCTGGGTGCGCGCTGAAGAGCAGCACACGGTCGCCGAGACACACGGCCTCACGCACGTTGTGCGTCACGAGGATGATCGTCTTGCGACGCGCGGCCCAGATCTTCTGCACGTCCACGTAAAACTGCTCGCGCGTCATCGCATCCAACGAGGCGAAGGGCTCGTCCATGAGCAGCACGCGCGGGTTCGGCGCCAGCGCGCGGGCCAGGGCGACACGCTGCTTCATGCCGCCCGATAACTCGTGGACGTTGGAGTCCATGAATTCCTCCAAACCGACGAGCTTCAGATAATACCGCGCCACTTCGCGCCGGTCTTTCCGCGTGAGGCCGGGCTTTAGTTTCAGTCCAAACATCACATTGCCGGTGACATCCAGCCACGGGAAGAGCGCGTGTTCCTGGAACATCACCATGCGATCACGTCCCGGCGCGACGACCGGTTTGCCGTCGGCGAGCACACGGCCGGAATCAGGTTGATCAAGTCCGGCAATCAAGTTGAGCAAGGTGCTCTTGCCACAACCGCTGGGGCCGACGAGACAGACGAACTCTCCCTCGCCGACCTCGAGCTTCACCTTGTCGAGCGCATGCACCCGCCTGCCCCGCCCGGCGAAAGACTTCGACACGTCATCCACCACAAGTTTGGCGGGAACGATATTTTCAAGTTCATCACGGATGCTCATTCAGAATATCAAAGCTTAGGCAGGAGGTTGGCCAGGTCAGGAATATCTTTCAAGAAGCCCACCTTCTGTGCGCTTGCAACCATTCGCTCCAACGATTCACGGGAAATTGCATCCGTCAGCACCACGCGGGCCAGCGCCTTGTCCAACAGTTCATCTTTGGGTGCGGACTTCATTTCCTCGGTCAGCTCGGCTTTGATCAGTGCTCTGGCCTCCGCAGGATGTTCCTTGATCCAGATCGTGAGCTCACGATGAGCCGCAGTGAGTTTTTTCGCAAGCTCGGGCTGGTCCTTTACAAAGTCTGCGCTGCACGCCAGCAATGTAACATTCGTGTCCGTATCCTGATGAAATATTCTGGCACCAGCCTCAAGCTCAAGACGAGTGACCCACGGCTCCGCAGTCCACACGGCATCAAGCCCTTTCTGTTGGAATAGCGCGAGCTGGCTCGAATTCTCCGTGGGCACCACCATGGCGTCACCACCGGTGAGCGTGACCTTGATGCCGTGATCCGCCAGCCAGGCACGGAGTTGTATGTCCTGGGTGTTGCCGAGCTGGGGTGACGCAATTTTCTTTCCACGGAAGTCCTCCGGTTTGGTGATGCCGGAGTCTGCTCGCACCACGAGTGCATTGCCGCCGTTTGCCGCACCGGCTAGCACGCGCATCTCCGTGCCTTTTGATTTTGCGTAAGCATTTAAAATCGGACTGGGGCCGATGTAGGTGACATCCAGCGCACCGGCGAAGATGGCCTCGGTGGCCGATGGGCCGGCATTGTAAATGAACCACTCGATCTTCACGCCCAGCCGCTTCTCAAACCAGCCTTCACCGCGACGCGAGAGCTGCTGGGCGACGATCCCCTGCACGTGGGTGACGTTGGGGAAGTGGCCGAAGCGGATGACTGAAGCCGGGCCGGACGCAGCTTTCGGTTTGCAGGAAGGCAGCCCGGCCAAACCGAGCGCAGTGAGAGAGAGAAAATTTCTGCGTTTCATTATAGTAAGATGATGATTGAGGTTTGATTCAAAGGTTGGCCGCGAAGGCTTGTAGCTCGCGATACTCCGCAAGGATGGATTTCACGGCGAGCACGGATGCTTCGACTTGAAGCGGCAGCGGCGCGTGGGCCGGAGTCTCAAAGACAATCTCGAGAGGTCGCGGATTCTGCTCCGGCGACGCGCAGAGCACCCCATCATAACCTTCGCGGATGATGCCGCGTTCGGCCCGAAAGCCGTCGATCTCGTTCGCATGATTTCGAGGCAACACCGTGCTGGCGGCCCGCAACGCAGGCTCCAGAAGATGCTCGCTGAGCAACGCGCCGCTGACGAAACCATAAACGCCATCGGATGTGTCATCCGAGTGGAGCGAAATAATACCCTCGTATTTTTCGTGGCGCAGTTCGTTTTCGAGATAGACGACCTCCGCCTGCTCCGATCCCCGCCAGAACTCACGATTCAAATCGAGACCGGAATGAGAGTGACGTGTGCCTGCCTGTCTGCCGGTCGGATTGCAAACCGGGAAGACATGTAGAAGATAGTCGTTGAGTTCTTCAGGCTCGTTCCAAGCCCAGCGCACCAGTTCATAGCAGGCGGAAATTCCCGCCTCTTCATCACCGTGCAGACCGGCAAAGATGGCAATCTTGATGCTGTCGCGACCATGTGATGGACGGCACACCATCTTCGGGACGAAGGTGGATTCCATTGAAACGCGTTGGAGCCGACCGCGTTCAAATGAGTGATTGCTGAGTGCGAGCATAAGATTCAAGTGCGAACCGGTTCCATGATTCAGAAGGCAAGCCTCAAACCGGCGAAATAAGTCCAGCCAGAGAAATTTTTTGGGCCACCTTCAAGGTCGCTGTATTCCAATCCGCTCATGACTTTGAGCTTGTGACCGTAGAGATACCAGTTCAGGCCAAGATAAGCAGCGCTGTAATCGCTGCCGATGCTTTTTGTGCCTCGAATGTCCGGGGCGAGCGACTCATAACGCGTCTGCAGTTTCAGGCCGTTGTTGTCACCATGGGCATATTGATAGCGGAAGATAACCTGCAATTTCTGGTCTATGAGAAAATAACTGGGGGTGAGGATCACACCCCAGACGTCGCCCTGCGAACCGCGCCCGGTCGCGCCCAGAAGATCGGAGTAGAATCCAACGCGACCTTTCTGATAGGTCGTATTGAGCGACAGGGCGTTGTCGAAATTAGCGGGGCCGAAACTGTTGCTCGCGCTACTGCTGCCCTGATAGTCAAGGCGAAGCAACGCCTTGTCCGCTCCAAGTGCGGACGCGAAATCATAACCGAGGCTCGCCTGGACTACGGCACCGGCATTGAATTTCGCAAGCTCAGTCTCATAGTCGCCGGCATAACCGGCGAGCGCGTAGACCCAGCGATTGATCTTGCCGGTCACCCAGACGCCAGTAAGCCCGCGAGGGACGAGCGCGTTTACGAGAAGACTCTGGTTGAACTCCAACAGCTCGCGCGTGCGGGTCGAGTATTCCTGGGTGAAGTAGCGCCCCTTCTGTTTTCCAACGCCGAGATTAAAAGCATCATTCGGAGCGTAAGTGAGATTCAATTCATAGATGTCTTTGTAGAACGGATTCCAGTTCGGATTCACATCCAGCACGGCATTGAGCCTGAGCAAACCGAGAAGCTGCGCGTTGAGTCCGATACGGAACACAGGCACGTCAATATCGCCCCATCGGCTCGCCGCCGGCATATCACCACTGTTGTAGGAACCGCGGTTCGATGTGCCGTCCGCCCACTGGGAAAAGATTTCCCCCGTGAGTGAAAGCTCCTCGATAATGGGATTTCCCTTGTTTTTGTAGAGTGTGGCTAACCCCCAAATTTTGTCGTAGATGGAAGGTTCCTTGAGTGAGACCGCCTCGGCGGCGTTCTTGCTGCTCAACGTATTAGATTGTGACGCGACGGTGTAGGCCTGCAAGAAGCCGGAAGTTGCCACGACGGTGAACAGGACCGCGAATATTTGCTTCTGAATGATGGGCTGTGGATTCATTGGATTGATGTTTCTTACACCGTCGCTTCCAGGGTTCCGGTCAGTTTCGGTTGATTGATAGTTTTGTGTTTGTGCCTCCGGCAGCGCGGTCGGCAAAAGTCTTGCGTGCTAATTTTATTTTGACGAACCGGGCTTTGCTGGCCCGGCAACGGCCAATCTCGTCTTCTCTGTGCTCTCCACCTGTGTGACACGCCCTTCGTGAACCACGATTTGAACAGAGCCGAAGCGCATGGCGTTCACCTTGCGCCGGACGATGTCCAGCCACGCTTCGTTGACAGTTTCGATTTCCTGGGCAGCGGTCATGGTTTTCGTGAGAGGCTGATTTTTGCTTTGTCAAAGATGGCGAAGAAACCGTCGAGCGGATCGGCGTGCTCCACACGGCGGGGTTTGATGACACGTTTGCGAGCCGCAGATGCCGGCTTGGCAATCTCTTCAAAAGGAGGGCTTATCCCGTCGCGCTCCATTTTACGCAGCGCCACGTTGACCACATCATCCAAAGTGTAGCGGTCGAGAATGCGCGCGATGGCATTGCGCACATCGATCATGAGCATCCGCAGGCCGCAGTGCTGCTCGTCGGGGCAGGTGCACTTTTCGTAATCCGTCTCGCTGGCGCAACCAATGGGCGCGAGGCGTCCGTCAATCAGCCGCACCAACTCGCCAATTGTGACCTGCTTCATCGGCTTGGCTAGCCGGCAGCCGCCATCCTTGCCGCGCTTGCTCTCGACGTATCCGGCTTTGCGCAACTCTTGAAGAATATTCTCGATGAATTTGAAAGGCAGGTTCTCACCTTCGGCCAGTTCGGAAACCGACACCACATCGCGCCCCAGCCGCTCGGCCAGGCCGAGCCGGATGAGGGTGCGCAGGGCGTATTCGCCTTTCTTGGTGAGGTGCATGAGCTAAACAATGTCGCTTCAATCTACATAAGTCAAGTGTGGATTGAAACAACCAGCTACATGCTGCGCCATGCAGGACGCACTGGGCTTAGATCAATGAAGGAAATCGCAGCTTGAACTCGGCCCCCTGCCCCGGTGCGCCCTGGACCTGGACTTCTCCGCCCAACTGACCGGCGAACACGCGCAAAATTTTCATGCCCAGACCGGGGAAGTGCGCGCTTTCAAAATCCGATGGCAACCCGGCGCCATCATCCTTCACCAGAAGTTCGCCAGAGCCTTCGCCAAGGAGCAGCCCCACTTTCATGCGACCGGTGCGGCCTTCGGGATAGGCGTGCTTGAAGGCGTTGGAAATCATTTCATTCAACGATAGCGCCAGAGGCATGAGCCATTCCTCGGAAACCGGGCCTTCAGGAAGTTCCATCTCCAGAGCCACTCTTTCTGGCGTGACATCATAACACTCACGCAAATGCCCGATAAGCTGCGCGGCAAAATCTTTAAATCCGCCCACCTCGCCGACGGCGAGAGAATAGAGATGCTGGTGCAGCCCGGCAATGGAACGCACGCGATTCTGGCTGGAGCGCAGGGCCTCACGCGCATCTTCATGCTGCAAGGTGCTCAACTGGAGGTTCAGCATCGAGGTGATGATCTGCAGATGATTCTTCATGCGATGATGCGTCTCGCCGAGGATCAAGCGCTCGCGTTTGAGTTCATCTGCGGAAGGCTGCGAAGGGGCGGATTTCACTTCTGCATTTTCGGCGGCCGCCGCGGAAGTAAATTCATCAGGCAGCGCAGCGGGGGCAGCTTCCACGGATGGCACCGTGAGCACGTTGACAGACATCCCGGAGGTCTCGTTCGGCTGAACGACGAAGGATGCGCTGACGCGTCCATTGACGGGATGCGTAAAGAACCATTCCACGGTTTGTGATTCACCTTTCTCAACGAGATCGGAAAGTTCCGCATAAAACCCCGTGGCATCAGAGGGCCGGAAAAAGGTATGCAGCCCGCGCCCGGTGACGTCACCGGCAGACAGGCCAAAGCGTTCCTCTGCGGATTCGCTCCATACGAGAACCCGACCATGAAAATCTGTGGACATCAACAGCACACTGGGCACCGGCACAGGTGGTGCTGGAATCTCGGGGGCATGTTGCGGCTCTGGCTCCGGCTCATCTACAACGACCCTGACAGCTTCCACCGCAACTGGGACGGGCGGCTTCTCAACCTGGAAAAAATTCACGCTGGTGGCCGGGGCGCCCTGCACATCAGGAACACTCGCAAGACGCAGGTTTGCAGGGATGACGGCACCGCTTTTGTGCAGCACTTCGACCGAAACATTGGTGGAAAGATCTCCACACTGGATCATATCACGCAAGGCAGCGCCCCTTGCAGCCAGCCCTTCGGCGGTCATCCACTGAGCCATGCCCATCCTGCGCAATTCCGCGCGGGTGCAGCCGAGCAAATCCTCGGCCGCCGCATTGGCTTCAAAAACCGATCCGGAGCGGTCAGCCAGCACAATCGGGATCGGGTTCTCATGAACGAGCGCGCGGAATTTCGCCTCAGTGGCGCGCAGCAGTTCTTCGGAGCGGCGCTCATCGGTCACATCTTGGAGCATGACCAGCATGCCACCGCCCGGCAGACTGGCGGGGCGAAGCTCGATGTCCTTCAGCAAACCACCGGAGGAAGTAAGCGAGACAATTCGCGTAAGCTGTTTGCGCCAGATATTTTCCCGCCACTGGCGCACGACTTCATCGTGATGCATTTCATCCCGGCAGCTTTGCGCGAGCCATTCTTCCACCGACTGTCCCTCGGCCATGGCCCTGCCCAGCAAGGCCGCAGCGCGGTTGTTGTGAAAAACAGGCCGTCCGCGCTCATCAATGACGAGCAAGCCGCAGGGAGCGGAATCGAGAACGGAACGAAGCCGGACCTCGCGCTGCCGGAGATTTTTTTCCATTTCACCACTCTCCTTGAGGGCGATCCGCAGTTGCGCCAGTTCATCGTTGGACACTGATTCATCCGGCAAATTTTTCCCGCTCATTCCGATGGACTGTCCCTCTGCAAGCTGGATGCCGATGCCGAGGACTACATCTTCCGCAAAGCCGAATGCATCATGCTTCAGTTTTGTGAACTGCCATGCGGACGGGATGCCGCTGTATTGATCGTTCGCGCCGGACTTTGAGGAAACGATCGCATGATTGCAGGTGCCGGAGAGGACTTCGCTCAGCGCTGACTTGGCAAGGGCACCAAGATCACCACCTTCTTCACTCTCACCATAAAGCTGCCAGAAGAACGTCTTGCCATCTTTCAATCCGGCGGACAAAAACAACTGCGCGGCACCGGCACCTGAGCGGACGATGCAACCGGCAGCATCAAGGGCAACAATGGGCAGCGGCAGGTCCCACAATTTTTCGCCGGACTCGACTGCGGCGGCAGTCTGCGTGACATCGGTCGCGCCATCGGCCATATCCATGGTCTTCAAGCCCACGATGCTGAGGCAGGAGATGATCAGGCCGCCGACGCTGGAGTCAGCCTGATGCCAGGGGCTTACTTCCCAACGATAAAGCACCGGCACACCCGCTTGATTAACCGTATCGCGATCACTGCGCACAATTTGCCCCGAGAGCGCGCGCTCATAAACATGCCGCCAGCCGGGATGCAGTGAGGGAAACAACTCATAGTGGTTCTTCCCCGTGATGTTGCCTTCTTCCAGCCGAAAAACTTCCTGCCAGCGATGATTCGCGTAAAGATAGTTCATTGACTCATCGAAAATCGCCATGGCCACCGGCACGTTTTCCGCCAGCATCTTCAGGTGTCTTGCCGTCGCCAGTGGTGACTTTGCTGAGGTTTCACGAACATCAGGGCGTGGCTCCGGAGTGCTGCTGACGGTGATTTTTACCGTCGATTTAAGTGGGGCCACGGGCGTGATATGAGAACGCCCGAATGCCGGGGAAACGACTGGAGATGCTGCTGCATCCACTGTATTTTTTACGTCGGAACCGCTGATTAACTGACGCAGGAGTGAAGGATTGTGATTACCCATAAAATGTTTAAATAGACTGATGTTTCAGATTTGAATATTAAATTTGAGACTGGGCGCAATCAAGTCGAAAAACTCTCGAATGGAAATGTTTTTAAAAAACTCAGCGTTTATCATGCCATTCACTCTCGGTGATAAGGACTTCCTCCAAGAATTGAGTAGGCGCGATAAAGCTGCTCCAGGAAAACCACGCAGGCCAGTTCGTGCTGCATGGTCAGAGATGAAAGTGACCACGTCTCATCGGCGGCAGCTTTCACAGCTTCACCGTGCCCATTGGCACCCCCGATGAGAACTGAGACGCGCTTGCGCCCGGCAATCTGTTGCCTGCCAATCCATTGCGCGAATTCTTTACTGGTCAGTATCTTGCCTTTTTCATCGAGAACCACACGCAAAGTTCCCTCGCTGGCGTCCAACATTCGGGCCGACATCTCTGACTCCGATCCTTCTCGTAACATTTTCCAATCCACCACAGCCTGCCGCTTCATGCGAGCCAGATAGTCATCAGATGCCGTGCGCGCCCAAGGAAGGGAAGGCTTCCCAATCGTAATTAAGTTCCACTTCATAGTCGCTAATGTTGTTTAATAATTATGGTTAATTAAAGTGATTCTTAAACCAACACTTGCAAATTTGCATCTAGACCCCGATAATAAGACGCATTTTTAAAAAAGCCATGAACTCACTCCCATCAACTCTCAAGAAAATTTCACTGTCAGCCAGTCTGGCATTATTGCTGTCACTTTCTTCATGTTCGCTTCCACCTCGTGAAGCATGGAATAAAATCCAAACTGAAGGCCTGCTCGCCTATCTAAGAGACACCCAGTCACCCGCGCGGACGGGTTATGCCTCTGCCGCAACCCGCTTGGAACCACCCGCCCCACCGGCACCAGTTTTCGAGCCAACAGCACCATCGAAACCAACGGTCGTCGAAAATACGCCGGAGCCGGTCCGGATCAGCACGAAACCCGTGGTCACCACAGTAATTCCTCGCACCCCGGATATTATCGGACCGCCAGCAGTTACTCAAACGACACCTCCTGCCGTTATTAAGTCCAGCAATGACAAATTGCTCGTCGCCCAGACTGTGCCGGCGCTGCCTGGATTCGTGCGTTCACCTTACACCAGCCCCCCCCGTCTGGTCGATGTCAAAGGCGCCGTGGCCGGAGCCACCATGATCTGTCCTTACACCCAGCGACCATTTTTGATTCCGAATGACTTTGTCAACGCCACCAGCTCATCCGCCTTGGTCATCAATCAGGTGCCCATCAAGGAGCCTTTGACGCCCGTAACGCCTGTTAACCCTCCAGTTAAACGCGATCCCGTGCTTGCGGAGAAAAAAGAGCTGCCCGTGAAGAGCACTCCCGCCTCCAGCATTTTTGGAAGCGCTCCGACCATTGGCAACAACACGCCCGTAGTCACCGCAGCCTCTCAGCCTCAGACCGTTCCCCAAATCAAGCCAGCCACACAGGAAAACATCCCTCTCGGTCTCGTCATCCCCGGCCGCCCTGGTTTTGTCCATAGCCCCTATGCGGCAAAAAATCAGTTGGTCGATGTCACCGGCCTTCCCGCCGGCATGGAAGTCAAATGCCCTTACACCGGCAAAATCTTCCGCGTCCCAGGCCCCAACATCAACGTGCAAAATGGTGCCATCCTGGCCGCACCGGAGAAGCTGGAGAAGAAGTAACGAGCTGATCGCACTTCGAGGTTAGGTGCCCGTTGGGCGTGGCATTCTCAACGTCCTGAGTCCCGTCCACACGGCATCGCCTCCTTGCGGGGTTCTTGCTCCGGCCTGCCGGTCAGGATCAAAGCGCCAGCGCTCGGAGTTAAAGATTGTTTCTACGAACGCTTTCGATCCGATCGCGCCTCCTCGCGTCATGTAGCGCAGCCGACTGCGCAGCAGC
>JAYVOH010000258.1:0-9404 GCA_043758025.1 Verrucomicrobiota bacterium | reverse complement strand
CAGAAAAAATATTCAATTTTTGAATGGGTCTAACGCCCTTGTTTTCAGGTGCTGGTGGTCATGCGACTACAAACAATCTCATTTTTACTGGCTGCTCTTTGCTGTTCAGGTTGCGGACGATCACGTGTTGAAACGACGCAAAGCAACCAGATTGTCGTGGGGAAATTGCTGATCCAAATCCCCGCCGTCAGAATCAGCAGGGCAAAAGGAGCGAATGATGACACCGAGAAATTTTTGGAAGATCAAATGATGGCGCTTCGTGGTCCCAAACTCCGAAGTGCTGCTGAGGAAATGCTGCTCAAGGAGCATGCGACTTGGAAACCATCGGAAGTAAAATTGGAAATTGCCCGTGTCCGCGGCGGCTCTGTCATCAGTCTAGTCGGACGTGGTGGGGCAAATGATTGCTCACGAGCATTGATCAATTTAATTATGGATGGGTATCTGACCACAGTTGGATCAGACAAGACCAACGGTTTAAACTTAAAAGATGAAACCTCCAGGACGGAGAAAGGACTTCAGGAAGCAGAGCTCGACTGGAACAGTTTCAAGCTGAATAATGATTTGGCGCATGCAGCATCCAATCTTGCCTCTCTCCAGCGTCGTTTGAAACAGTTCACCGCAGCACGGTTGTTCTACCAAAACGAGATGGAATCAAGCGCCAGTCTTTCGCTTGAACAGGATATCGAACGTAGAAAAATATCCTCAAATCTTCCGCCCGACATGCCTGCGGAATTCGCTGCCATTGCCAGAGTCACTCCCACGGCCAGCGAACTGGCCTATTTGGCAGTGGTCAGGCAATCCAACGCCGCAGCCACGGAGGCTGCGCGCAAGGAGGCGACAAATGACAGGGAGGCGCGCCTGGATTCGCATCGGCGGCAAGTTGAGATACTCAATGATCTCATGGGGGGGATTCAAACAAATATAGCAAATCTTAGCGCCGTGCAGCAACAGGCACGAGTAATCGAACAATCCTACATATCCGCTGAAAGCACGTATAAAATGGCTAAATCCCGGGAAATGAATGACGGTATGTCTCCAGATAACTCCGTAACACCCAGTGTGATGGCATCCGTTGTGGAGCGGGCATCTGTCACTACAGACGGGAAATAACGCCTTGCTGGAACTACTTAGAAAAAATATCCTTCCTGTTCGCTAAATAATCGCTAATATTAAAAAAGAACATTCACTGTGCCATGGAAGCCCTCGAATCATTTAATACACCGACATCAACGCTGAGCCGATTTCATGAAACCTCGGCAAAATTTCAGCGATATAAAATTTTACTGCGCCGGCGATGGTGGTTCCTGCTCCTGACCGCCGCCATTGCTATTTGCGTGCAGGCCCTTCGCATCACCGGCAAGGCCACGGAATTCATTGCATTGGGCAAGCTCGTTATTGGACTGCAGGTGAATCCCAGCGGCAAAGACACGGTGGTGCAGAACATGATGCCGCAGGATTTTTATGGAACCCAGATTGAGATTATCGAGAGTGGTGAATTGCGCCGCCGTGCCCTTGAACGGGTGCGGGGTGAGCATCCGGAACTCAAGGAAATCGACGTGGAAATCCGCGTGACCCAGACCAAGGGATCGTCAATTCTTAACGTCGCCGCTGTCGGTGAAGAGCCAAAATTCACCCGTGTCTTCCTCGATTCATTGCTGGTGGAGTTTATCGCGTTCAGACGTGAAATGATCGACAAATCGGTGGGCACGGCCATGAACAAGGTGATCGAGGAAGTGTTGAGCCGGGAGAAGTCCGTCAAGGAGAAGTCAGATGCCATGAACAATTTTTTGAAAAACAACGACCTCGTTGTTTTCGAGGGTGACCGAAACACGGCGGCCGCCTACCTCAAGCAACTTCAGAACAACCTTTATCTCTACCAAACCGAATCCAAGATGATGCAGAAAATGGGGTTGGAGGACTATTTGCGATCCAAAGAGCATGGCGCCGCGTCTGCTGCCGTGTCCGCACCAGGTGATAGCCCCTCAAATCCCATGATCAAAAGCTCAGGATCTGCTGATTTGATGAGGCTGGAAGATCCATCCGGCGGTCTGGCCCGTGCCGAAGTCGATTATTTGAAGGCCATGAGCGATTTGCGGGTGTTTCAGTCGGAACGACTTCAAATGCTCCGGATCTATCGCGATGCCCATGAACTCGTCAGGGAAATTGATGAGAAAATCACCAGGCAAATGTCACTCATCGAAATTTACAAGCAGCAGAGCATGGAGGAGTGGATACGCCGTAGCAACAATCTGAAACTGAAAATCGCGGCCCTGGAAGATAACGTGAAGGAATGGGAAGCCAAGGCGCGTGAAGCAAATGAGAAGATTGTCATGAGCCAGTCTCTCAAGAGTGATTACGACCGCACCAATCAGGACTATCAGGACTGGAAAAAAACTATGGAGCGACTCGACAGCACCAATACCCTGACTCAGGACATGGTCGCCATCATGGAGCGCCCGACAGTGGCGGTTGAAGACGAGCCTGAGTTGGCGCTGCCCCTTGTGGTAGCCTTGTTTATCGGATTGGCTGCAGGATCAGTCATCCTGCTTCTCTTTGACCGGCTTGATGACCGGATGAACTCCTTCAGCGAGTTTCAGACGCTTTTCCCCAACGAGTCGATTCTTGGACAGATACCCGAACAGAGTGTCCGTGGTGATGTCACGCTGTTGCGCCCTAATGATGACCGGCATCTCTACGCCGAGGCATTCCGCAATCTGCGTTCCTCGATCCTCTTCAAGAATTGGAAAGGTGAAAAACCGCCCAAACTCATTCTTGTGACCAGTGCCGTGCCCAATGAGGGCAAAACCACCGTCGTGGCCAATCTGGCAGTAACTCTCGCCCTCGGTGGATCCCGTGTGCTGCTGGCCGATGCTGATTTGCGACGTGGTGGTGTAAATGAATTGTTCAAAGCGCCCGCCACTCCCGGTTTTGCCGAAGTCCTGACTTCAAAAATTCACTGGCGGGACGCCATCCAGCAAACCGGCACCAAGGGACTCCATATCCTACCGCGTGGTGAAGCGCTGGACCAGACTTCAGAACTATTCCTCGCGCCGCTTGCGGACGAGTTGCTCAAAGAAATGAGCGAGGAATATGACTACGTTATCTTCGACAGTGCGCCTGTCCTCGTGGCTGATGACACGGCTAGTTTCGCGCCCAAGGTCGATACCGTGATGTTTGTGGTGCGCATGTCATCGACAATGGCCAGGCTGTCTGCCAAGGCACTCGACTTGCTCTACAATCGTCAAGTCAACGTGGCTGGCGTGATCCTAAACCGATCCAGCACCAACTTGAAGGAATACACCTATTACAACTACGCCAGTTACTATTCCATCACTGCTCAGAAGCAGGCTAAAGAGGACAGGGATGCAAAAGAAACGGCCGACGTGTAGGAATCCGCAGAGGGTCGTTCCTCAAAGTATTACTTTGGCAAGAGACGAGATGCCTTAGTGACAGTTTTTATGACATCTGACTGATTCTGCAGCTGCCCGGTGGAATGGCTATTTTCCGGAGCTTTCTTTCCATGTCCGGCCACGCCCGCTGTTAATGGCTGTCATCAGACTGCCGTAAAGAGAGCTGAGGGTGGCTTCATCCTGCACTGCGTATTCTACTGTGTGAGCGTGTGTGGAAACAGGGTAGTTCTTGACCACATTGAGCTTTCCAGCCGTGGGAGAAACCCGGCTGCCTATTTGCTGGGAGATATCGGTTGCACGGTTGATGATGACCTGCCCGGCAGCAATGGGCGTGTCTTTGCCGACGGGCTCAAAGAAATAGAAGCGAGCAACCACGGCGGTGTCCGTGCCGATGGTTACTTCGACGACTCGCGCAGCGCCATCGGAAATGTATTCGTGCTTTGAAGCGCAATTGATGTGATTGAGCTTCACAAGATAGTGTCCGCCGTTGGCGAAACTGGCCTGCCAAAAGGCCGGATTGCTTTCCTGATCACTGCTTGTTCCAGTCGGACTGGTTGGAGCGGGTGACTGGCCGAGCACGAATCCTGAGAAAGTCAGAAAGGTGAGAACAAAAATAGCATGGATGGTTTTCATGGTGATGTGGTGCTTTCTTGAAAACATGACACATTATTACAGGCAGGAACAGAAGTAATTTCTCCCTGTTCATCTAAGACATAAAGCATGAATTTGTTTATTACCGCTACCGACACTGACGCTGGCAAGACCTATGTCACCCGCCTGCTACTGGAGGCATTCAATGGTAGCGGTCGTCCCGCATCCGGCTTCAAGCCGTTTTGCTGCGGCGGTCGCGAGGATGCCCATTCCTTGCTTGCGGCTGGCGCGGCGGGACTGAGCCTGGATGAAATTAACCCGGTCTGGCTCAAGACCCCGGCTTCTCCATTTGCCGCCGCTTTGATTGAAAATCGCCTGCTCAATATGGAGTCTGTCATGGAGGCGTTTCACGCGCTCACTCATCGTTTTGACAATGTCTTGGTCGAAGGCGTGGGCGGCTGGGAGGTGCCGCTCGCACCCCAATACTCGGCCGCCGATTTCGCCGAGGAACTTGCCCTGCCTGTTCTAGTCGTCGTGAACAACAAACTGGGTGCGCTCAACCACACCATCCTCACCGTGCGAAATATTCAGTCCCGCAACCTAAAATGCGCGGGCATCATCCTCAATCACGTCCGCGATGAACGCGACTCCGCGAGCATTTCGAATCGCAGAATTCTGGAAGACATGCTGGATGTTCCCGTCATTGGCGAAGTCATGCACGGCGAGACCAACGGTGGCGAATTGCTCGACGCTATCTTGCAGAGTTGACCGCGCCGCTCGCTGTGCCAGTCTTGGCAGATTGTGTCTTCTCATTCCAGTAATCATTCCGACGCTCACGCTGAAACCATAGCCATTCACACCGGCCTGAACTGGCGTGAACAAACGGGGGCCGTCACGCCGCCGGTGTTTATGACCAGCACCTTCGAGCACGGCAATCCCGGCGGCTTCGACTACACGCGCTCTGGCAATCCCAACTTCCGCAATCTCCAGGAAACACTCGCGGCACTTGAAGGCAGCAAGCACGCGTGCGTCTTCGCCAGCGGCGTCTCGGCCATCACCGCCGTCGTTTCCACTCTCAAGTCCGGCGATGTCGTCGTGCTGGAGGAGAATGTCTATGGCTGCACCTACCGTCTTTTTTCGCGCGTGTTCGAGAAGTTCGGAGTGCGAGCGTGTTATTACGATCTCAGCGATCCAAAAAACTACTCCAAGATCACGGAGCATAAACCGGCACTGGTGTGGATTGAATCACCGACCAATCCGCTGCTCAAGATTCTTGACATCGCCGCCATCAGCGAGGTGGCCGGACGTGTGAACGCGCCCGTGATCGTGGACAACACTTTCGCATCCAGTTGTCTGCAACAACCTTTGAAACTGGGCGCTACACTGTCAATGCTCAGCACCACGAAGTATTCCAACGGCCACTCCGATGCTCTCGGCGGCGCGGTTTGCACCGACAGCGACGAATGGCAGGAGAAAATGATCTTCGCCCAGAAAGCTCTCGGCTTGCAGCCCAGCCCCTTCGACGCCTGGCTTACCTCGCGTGGCATCAAAACGGAATCGTTGCGGATGGAACGCCACAGCTCAAACGCGCTCACCCTCGCCGCGCGACTGGAAAACGCCAAGGGCGTCCGCTGGGTGCGTTATCCATTTCTCCCGTCGCATCCGCAGCATGAACTCGCAAAAAAACAAATGCGCGCTGGCAGCGGAATCGTTGTCGCCGATCTCGGCCTGAATCTGGAGCACACGCTGGCTTTTTTGAAAAATCTCCGATACTTCACACTGGCGGAAAGCCTGGGCGGCGTTGAGAGCCTGAGTTGTCATCCAGCCTCCATGACTCACGCGAGCATCCCGCGCGAAGTGCGCGAAGCGGTCGGCATCACTGATGGGGTGGTTCGTTTCTCAGTCGGCATCGAGCACATCGACGATCTATGGCGCGATGTAGCAGTGGCTTTGGCAGAAAATTGAAGGCCCTCACTGGAGCGGCTCCAGATAATAAAGTCCCGTAGTCATCGCGCAGGCATCGTCCATGGGCATCCGCTTCAATGCGTGCTCGGCACCCCAGGAATCGGAATAAAGGATTTCGCTGGTTTTCAAATTGTAGCCGATGATAAGGCGCATGTGGCCACCGCCGGTTTGAGGGAGGCCGATTTCTTTGTAAAGTCCCAGTTGGACACTCCACATGAGCGGCAGGCCGCGATTGAGCGTATCAGTGACTTCCCGCTGAAACTTGGTGTAGGAACCCTTGCCTGGCGTGGCGCGGCTTTCCTTGAGTGAGTCAGGATCAAATGCTTCATAGATTTGCCCGATATTGATGCTGCGCATTCCGTCGATGTTGACTTCGTGCTTTTTGTTTTTCTTGGCGGCCCGGTTGTAATCTGTGATCATTTTGTTGAAATCTGCATAGGTCCAGACTTGGAGATCACGAATGCGGACTTTCAGGCGACCAGTAAGTTTTTTGAGCGCCTCGACCATCTCCATTGGATTGGTTCCTCCGCTGCTGCTGGAGTTGGCGATCGCGGCCATTTCATGCTGGTCCACGTTTAGACCGAGATATTTGAAAACCCTTTCGGTTGTAGCGACCACGCAATAACCCTTAGGCCCCTGATCGACCATGGGAACCGTTTTGATGAACACGTCTCCATTGGTTTCTTTCGTGACGTTGGCAGCGAGGCTGTTCCTGCTCACGGGATTGTTCCCGGTCGCGCCGGAATTTCCCAAAAGCAGCTGCTTGGGAAGCGGCGCCACGCGCAAGCGGACGAATTCCGGGCGGAATAACTTGCCCTGGCTTTTCATTTCTTTTTGATAGCTGTATTCCAAAAGAAAAGCCGTGGGAGCTTTGCTCCATGCCCAACCCGTGGCTTTAACCGCGCTGGTCGCGTCCTTGCCACGATCCATACCTTGGACGCCGATCCGCGCGCTGACGACGCCTTTGATATCGCCGATCATTTTTTCAAACTCCGCCACCGTTCGCGGATCGGTCACGCTGTCGCCACGGTTGTAGAGCGAAAGATTTACGCGGGCGAGTTTGCCGCCTTGGAATTCTGCCTGGCCCTCGAGCACATGAATCTCACCGTTAAAAATTCTGAAGTCGGCGCCGAAAAAGCGCGCCCGATCTTTGTCCTGGGAGAGCCATTGCAATCCCTTCTCGTTGAACATTTGCTCGAACTGAGCCGGCGTGGTTTCCCAAAGTTGATCGCCGGTGATGAGGGCGTCGAGGGAAATGCCTGTTTTTGGGGTTGATTCTCCCTGAGCCTGAAGCGGCGGTAGATTGAAGCTGCAAACAGCAAAAATAAGTAACGACAGGATTAATTTCATTGAGTGAGTAAATGTGATGCTCCAACTAGCGGGGAATGGACATCCAAAGTCTGCATCATGCAAAAATTTCCTTCACAACGCTTCCGCTGACATCAGTTAGACGGAAGTCGCGACCGGCGTAGCGATAAGTGAGTTTTTCATGATCAAGGCCCATCAGCGCCAGCACGGTGGCGTGCCAGTCGTGAATGTGGACTTTGTTCTCGACGGCCTCATAGCCGTAGTCGTCGGTGCTTCCGTAGCTCATACCGCCTTTCACGCCCCCGCCGGCCATCCAGATGGTGAAGCCTTTGTTATTGTGGTCGCGTCCGTTGCCGGTTTGCGCGTGTGGTGTTCGACCAAACTCGCCGCCCCAGACGACGAGCGTGTCTTTCAGAAGTCCGCGCTGACGCAGATCGGTGAGAAGGCCCGCGATAGGCTTGTCAATCGCTCCACAATTCTTCGGCAAGTCAGTGGAAAGATTGCGATGCTGATCCCAGTTGCCGTGTGAGACTTCGATAAAACGCACGCCGGATTCGACGAAGCGACGAGCCATGAGGCACTGTTTCCCAAAAGAGTCCGTCGCATCTTCGCCAATGCCGTAAAGTTTTTTTGTTGCCTCGGATTCCTTCTCCATGTCCATGACTTGAGGCACGACATTTTGCATGCGGAAGGCGAGTTCGTTACTCTGGATGACTCCTTCAATCTGCGGGTCGTAGCCTTCTTGCGCGAGCTTGGTTTTGTTGAGCGTCTGGATGAAGTCGAGCTGCAGGCGCTCGGTCTCCGCCGGGTAACGCGGGTTGGTGATATTGCTCATCGTGGCCTGTCCGCCGCCTCCGCGTCGTTGCTGGAACTGGGCCAGCGGATTGTTCGCGCCCAGCTTCGTGCCTTGATAAATGGCGGGAAGAAATGCGCTGCCATAATTCTTTGCGCCGCCGCCTTGCAAGGGTGGATTGATGGTGATGAAGCCCGGAAGATTTTCATTCACCGTGCCCAGACCGTAGAGCGTCCATGCGCCGAGAGATGGGCGGATGAATTGGGAACTGCCGGTGTGCATCGCGCTCACGGCCTGCGGATGATTCGGGAGATCGGTGTTCATCGATCGGATGAGGCAGAGGTCATCCGCATTTTTGGCCACGTTTGGGAACAAGGAAGAGCGCCACAGGCCGCTTCCGTGAAACGCAGGGCGAGATAGTCGAGCAGCTCCGGATTCTCACCCATCGCGCCGAAATTGTCCACGGTGCTGACGATGCCGCGACCGAAGAGCCAGCGCCACATGCGGTTGACCATCACCCGCGCGGTTTGGGGATTTTCCTTGCTGGATACCCATTGAGCAAGTTCAATCCGACCGCTTCCTTGTGCGATGGCGGTTGGCGGCTCTTTGAAAAATACTTGAACCAATCCGCGTGGCACGGTCTCGCCCGGTTGTGCCGCCTCGCCGCGTCCGTAGATCGCGCTGTTCACAGGATATTTTCGGTCATAGACACCCATCGCCAGGATGCGGGGATTTCCTTTTTCATCATAGCGGTTGAGCGATCCCATGAGATCGCCTGTCTGCTGGCGGATGACTAGGAACTTGAAGACATCCACTTCCTTGCCGGTGCGGCGCGCTTCGATGGCTTCGCGCGTTTTTTGCTCGCGAGCATCATTCAGCTGCTTCACTTTGTCGGAAATGCCAGCGCGTTCGGTGGCGCTGATGCCATCGAATCCGGCGGGCATGTGCGACTCCGCGCCGAGATCAATGAGATCGGTCGGGTGATTGTTTTGCACGGAGTTGCTGGTGCCGTAGAGAGTCTCGCTGCTGAGCAGGATGCCAGCGAGGGCGTAGTAGTCTTTTTGCCGGATGGGATCAAACTTATGGTCGTGGCAGCGGGCGCAGGCCACCGTGATGCCGAGGAAGGCTTGCGACAGCGAGTCAATTTGCTCGTCGGCGACTTCAAGCGCGAACTGGCGGGGATTGCGTTCGTTGTGCGGTTTACTGCCGATGGCCAGGAAGCCGGTGGCGATGATTTTTTGGGTCTTCGCTGAATTGAGTGGGTAACGCTGGTAAGGGGTGCGGAGTTCGAAAGCGGCTTGTTCAGCGGTATTGGGGAGGGACTGCGTTCTCCTCGA
>JAYVOH010000257.1:0-9417 GCA_043758025.1 Verrucomicrobiota bacterium | reverse complement strand
GGGCGCCAAAAACGACACGCGTGGGCGCGTGTGCTCCCCAACACCCGTCTCCCGCTCCGGCCTACTTTTTACTGATTTACAACGATAAATGGTATGAGCTATCAAAGGACGACCTCAGTTAAAAACGAACAAGGCCTGCTATCCGGTGCAAGGCGAACCCGTTCAGCTTCGTCAGGCGCACTTTGTCTGAGTTCCCTCCGTTAAACTTTGCGCTTGGAACTTCGCGCTTTCGCTTATGATGCGGGGACATGTCCGCCGAAGCCGCTACGACCCCGATGATGAAGCAGTATCTCGCCATGCGGCGCGATCTGCCGGCGGATGTGTTGCTGCTGTTCCGGCTCGGGGATTTTTATGAGATGTTTTTCGAAGATGCGAAGACGGCTTCGGGCATCCTGAATGTCGCGCTGACGAAGCGTAATGGCATCCCCATGTGCGGTGTGCCGCATCACGCAGCGCAGGGCTACATCGCTCGGCTCATCAAGGCGGGCAAGCGCGTGGCCATCGGCGAGCAGTTGGGCGATGTGGTTCCCGGCAAGCTGGTGGAGCGCGGGCTTTCAGAAATCATCAGCGCGGGCACGGTCACAGACGGGCGCTTCCTCGATGCGAACAAGTCGCACTACCTGGCCGCCATTTTCCGCGAGGGTAAAAAGCACGGCCTGGCCTATGTGGATCACACAACAGGTGAGTTTGAAGTCGCCGAATTCGACACGGTCAGTGCGCTCAATGACGAGCTGACGCGCATCGTGCCCAGCGAACTGCTTTACGCGGACAATCAATCTGATTTGCTGGCAGCAACCGATGGATCAAAAGGCGCGCAGATTTGTGAGAGTTATCTTTTTCTCTACGACCAGGCAGTTCACACACTGACCCAGCATTTCAAGGTGCAGTCGCTCGATGGTTACGGTTGCACGCATCTCACTGCGGCGGTCTCCGCGGCGGGGGCGATCATGCAGTATTTGCAATTTCAGCTCCGCAAAGATGTCTCGCACATCAAACGCCTGCGCGTGGCGGCCCCGTATGACGGTGTGTGGATTGATGCCACAACCCAGTCGCATCTCGAACTGGTTTCCAGCAAAGGCGGAAATGAGCATACGCTGCTTCACGCTCTAAATCGCACCTGCACACCGATGGGAGCGCGCAAACTGCGGCGCTGGGTGCTGCATCCCCTGCGCGATGTCGCGCAGCTCGTGGCGCGACAGGAGGTGATCGCGGCCATGCTGCAAGAGCCGATGCTGCTGGGGCAGATGCGTGATTTGTTAAAGGATATCCGGGACTTGGAGCGGACGGCGGGGCGCTTGAGCCAGGGCAGCGGTAACGCGCGTGATCTGCGCTCGCTCGCAGAAGCGCTCGGCATCGTGCCCGGCATCAAGACGCTGATGGAAGAATGTAGTGTCGGCGTCCCGCCGACATCATCGAATGATGGGCGACAAGATGTCGCCCCTACTTTGCTCGCGCAACTTCATGCGCAGATGCACGACCTCACCGGCATCGCCGAAGAAATCGAGCGCGCGATTGTCGAGGAACCGCCCGCAGCCACGAAAGAAGGCGGCATATTCCGCGAGGGGTTTTTGCCCGATCTCGACGAACTGCGCGGCGCGTCCACGCAAGGTCGCGACTGGATGGCGAAGCTGCAGAACGATGAGATCGAACGCACGGGCATCAAGTCGCTCAAGATCAAATACAACAATGTCTTTGGTTACTTCATCGAGATCACGAAATCGAATCTCGCCAGCGTGCCTGCGGATTATGTGCGCAAGCAGACGACGGCGAATGGAGAGCGCTTCATCACCGACGAACTCAAGCGCATGGAGGACAAAATCCTTGGCGCGGACGAGAAGGCGAAAGCGCTGGAATATGAGGAGTTCGTCAAACTGCGCAGCCGCGCAATGGAACAACTGGAGGCGATTCAGGAAACCGCCGAGGCCATCGCGGTGCTGGATGTGCTGGCGTCGCTCGCCGAGACGGCACGGCTTTTTAACTACACGCGCCCGGTTCTGAATGAGACGAAGAATCTTTTCTTCCGCGATGGTCGGCATCCGGTGCTCGACCAGAATCTTGCTGGAGAAAAATTTGTTCCAAACGACACCACTTTGGAGCCGGACGAAAACCGCGTGCTCATCATCACCGGTCCGAACATGGCGGGCAAATCCACTTACATCCGGCAAGTCGCGCTGCTCACGCTGATGGCGCAGATCGGCAGCTATCTGCCGGTTAGCAGCGCGGAGATCGGCGTGGTAGATCGCATCTTCACGCGCATCGGTGCCAGCGACGATCTCTCGCGAGGCCAGAGCACGTTCATGGTGGAGATGAACGAGACCTCCATGATCCTCAACAACGCCACTGAGCGCAGTCTGGTGATCCTGGATGAAATCGGGCGCGGCACCAGCACGTTCGACGGGCTGAGCATCGCGTGGAGCGTGGCCGAGCATTTGCATAATGAAATCGGGGCGCGTTCGCTCTTTGCCACGCATTATCATGAGCTGACCGCGCTGGGCCACATTTGTTCCGGCGCGAAGAATTACAACATCGCGGTGAAGGAATGGAACGGCCAGATCATCTTCCTGCGCAAAATCATTCCCGGCAGTGCGGAGAAAAGCTACGGCATCCAGGTCGCGCGGCTCGCGGGCTTGCCGGAGAGTGTGCTGAAGCGCGCGCGGGAAATTCTGGAGCGGCTGGAAGCGGGCCATCCGCCGCATGAAGTGTCGGTGTTGCAAGAAACTCCCCCGCTCTCAGGCAAACCACGAAAGCCAAAAGCCGGCAAGGTTGAAGAAACGGCGCAGTTGGGCCTTTTTTCATGAGTAAAAATCAAAGCCCCACGCGCGAAGTTTGCATCTGTGCATTCCACGCTACAATGCCAGATGCTCCGACTCATCACCCAGCAGGCACAACTCATTGATTGGGCCGACCCGAAACAGCATCCACTTCCGGATAATGCTGTCTTTCTGGACCTGCTGAATCCAACACGCGAAGAAGAAGGTCAGGCCGAGCAATGGCTGGAATATCAACTCCCGACCCGCGAAGAAATGCAGGAGATCGAGGAGTCGAGCCGCTTGTATGTGGAAAACGGAGCGCTCTACATGACGGCTTGGTTGCCCGTGGGGTTGGACACGCCAGATCCCGAAAACACCTCGATCACCTTTGTCATCAATCAGGAAACACTGGCCACGGTGCGCTATGCGGACCCCCTCTCCTTTCGCGCCCTGCCGGACATGGTAAAACGACAATGCACCACGCCGATAAGTAGTGATGCCGTTTTTCTCCTGCTGGTGGAGCGCATCGTGTCGCGCATTGCTGATGCACTGCAGGGTGTCGAGTCTGATATGAAGCATGTCTCGCGCGATCTGTTTTCCACGAAAGGTCGCCATCCCGATGGTCGCGCAGCTTGTGATCTCAATGAAGTGGTGAAAATGCTGGGGCGCAGAAATCAACTGGTGTCGAATTTGCGTGAATGCCTCGTGAGTCTGACGAGAGTGCTCCAATTTTTCCTGCACAATGCCTCCGGCTGGATGCGCGGCGAACTGGCCGCCCAATTCCGCAGTGTGATGCGCGACGTGAAGAGCATGGATGACTACACCAACCAGCAGACGAACGAGATGACCTTCCTGCTCGACGCCACGCTCGGCCTGATCAACAACCAGCAGAACCAGATCATCAAGATTCTCACTGTCGCCAGCCTGGTGTTCCTGCCGCCCACTTTAATCGCGGGCATTTACGGCATGAATTTCCATCACATGCCGGAATTGGACAAATCATGGGGCTATCCTTTCGCCTGGGCATTCATCATGCTCTCCGGCGTGGTGCCCATCCTGTTCCTGAAGTGGAAGAAGATGCTGTGAACGAGTCCTGAGAAACAAGCATGAAGCTGCGCGCTGTTCCTATTGTTCTGCTGATTCTGCTGGCAGTTGAACTGGCTCTGTTAATTTTTGGCCCACAGAGCAGGGATCATTTGCCGGAAATTGCCCAGGCCGCCGCCAGCGGCCACAAGACCGACTGGTGGGACGACGCCGCGATGGGGGTGCGCTATGCCGCATGGATCAATGCCGGATTGATCGGCGCATTGTTGCTGACATCGAAGTGGTGGGCGCGCGGCTTTGTCACCACGGAAAACGGAAAACGGAAAACGAAAAATAGGAATCAACGCTGGTTCTGGCCCGCGTTGATTGCAGCAGCTGCCCTCTGTCTCGCGTTGCGTCTGCCGCTGGCCAGCAAGAGCCTGTGGTGGGACGAAGCCTGGGTCATCATGCAGGCGAGCCATGGTAAATGGACGCCTGACAAGAAACACGAAGGCCAGTTAAAGTTCACGGCACATGATTGGAAACGCTGCGCGTGGTATTATCAAAAACCGACCAATCACGCGCCAATGTCGCTGTTGCAGAAGGCGTCCATTACTACGTGGCAAAAGCTCACGGGCGCGAAGCGCGAGGAGTTCAGCGATTTGTCCGCGCGAGTTCCGGCGCTTCTGGCCTCATGTCTGGCGGTGATTCTTCTCGGCCTTTTGTTGCGCACTTGGGGACGACCGGGCGCGGGCGTTGCCGCCGCTTTCCTGCTCGCGTTACATCCGTGGTATATCCGCTACGGTGTGGATGCCCGGGCTTATGCGCTGGTCGTGCCGTTATGCATCAGCGGCATGTTTGCCGTATCGCGCATCTTGGAAAGCCGGGCTCGGAAAGTTTGGCCGTGGGCTTGGTGGGGACTGACCGAATTCGTGTGGCTCTGGGCTTTCCCGAATGCAGTCCTGGATATTTCTGCGCTCAACATCTGCCTGGCGATTCTACTTTGGCGACAGCAAGCGAACCAACGAGACCGCTGGACGGCGATGTTCCGCCTGATTGCTGCCAATGCGTTCGCCGCCATCTGTTTCATTCAGATGTTTCTGCCCAATCTCATGCAGGCGCGTCATTGGGCGGGACAGGAGGCTGACGCCCATGTTCTTGATTGGAACCTTGCCTCATCCACTCTCTCCAGTCTGGTTCTGGGCACGGACCAATGGTTTACCGCATCATCATACACAGTCACCGGCGCGCTGATATCAGGGCTGATCATCATTTCTCTATGTCTCAAGAGGAGAAGCGCCGATGACAAAAATAGCGGAACAGGATTCGCCATTCTATTGAGCTTGGTGGCATCATCCGTGACGTTCGCAGCGGCGACCTGGATTTTTCACTCCTATTTTTATTCGCGATTCGTCATCGCCCTGCTGCCAGTATGGATTGCAGTATTGGTGTTGTTGATTGACCGCTCGCGATGGCGCGCGCTGGCCCTGGGTGTTGTGTTTGTCGGATTCGTGGCCGGCTCGTCCAACCAGCTAACAAATCTTTGGAACAATCCCATTGCTCCGCTGCATAACGTCGCCCGTTTTGCGCAAGAAGCCGCCTCCGAAACGAAAAATTCAGCGGGATTTGTCGCCTGTTACGGTCACGGCGGTGAAGTGATGCCGGTTTATCTGCCTTCGATTTTGTATCTGCAAAACCGGCAGGATCTGGAAGTGTGGATGAACCGTGCGAAAGATGCGGACAAGGAACTGGTCGTGATTTACGGACACCCCGGATTTAATCGCGCTGTCAATGCGGGCGGCTTTGCCTTGCTGGATGACCGCGCACTCTTTGAAATGGTGAAGATATTTTCCGGGATTGAGCCGGAGTTCCAATATCGTGTGCTGCGAATGAAGCAATGATTTGGCGCGACCCGCAACGCTGCTACTTGCCGGCTATGTCCACGGATGCGGGCGGCTGTCGATTGAGAAAACCTGGCCGGAGGTGTGCGGCATTTCGAGATCGAGAAACCGGATGAAGCGCGCGGCCTCGGTGACAGTGTTGAAGCGGGCCAGAGTGTGCGCTTGCATGAAGCGGGCGAGGTGTTCGTCACTGAGATGCGCGGTCATTTTGGTCTTCATGAAGCCGGGGAGAATGCAGTTCACGCGGATGTTCCGCGCGCCGTATTCGCGGGCGAGCGATTGCGCGAGGGAGATGAGTCCGGCCTTGGCGGAAGCGTAAGCGGCCTGACCAATGGGGCCGGTCAGCGCAGAGAAGGAGCCGATAAAAACAAGGTGTCCACTGCGTTGACGCGACATGAGTTTCAAGGCGGCGCGCGCGGTGCGGAAAGCGCCGGTGAGATTGACCTGGAGAACGCGGGCGAATTCTTCCTCGCTCATGGCGGCCATGGTCTTGTCGATGATAAGCCCGGCGTTACAGACGAGGAGATCGAGTCGTGGGAAAATTTCAAAGGCAGCGGCAATGGATGCTGCGTTGGTCACATCAAGTTCACGACGCGAGGGAGCGTGAACCTGCATCGCGGCGGCGGTCAACTCCAGGCGAAGCGCCTGCGCGAGTCCGCCTTCACCGCCGGTGATGAGTGCCACGCGCGAAGGCGGGAGTTGGGAGTGGGAAGTAGGATCGGTCACGCGCGTGTGGAAGCACTGCCACTGATCGCGGAACTCTCAACCTTTCTTCCAGGTGCCGAAGATTTCAACCTGCCGGAGTGGAAAACATGACCGCCGTTTTGTCGTAATTGATCTTTGCGCCGGTGAGCTGGGCGAGATAGCTGAGGGCATCACTCAGCGGAATCTTGGTGAGATTGAGCGTGACGGATTTTTTCCCCAGCGCAGGGTCTTTCAAGATGATGTTGGGATTAACTTTCCCGCCGCAGGCCTTGCTGGCGAGAACGCGCAGGGCCTGCAGCGCCTCATTCAATTCCGCCTCGTTGACCTCGAATTTTTCGATGATGACTTTTCCATAGCTCTTGCGCAGCAGGGTGTTGTCGGATCCCAGCTTGATCTCGAACTGGGCCATCATGGCGCGCGTCTCAGGATGGGTCGGGTTCTTGGCCAGGACAACGCTGAGTTTTTCCCGGGCGAGATCGAATTGCCCGGCAAAAAAGGCGGCGCGACCCTCCTGATAGATCGTGTGCAGATCGTCCTCGGCGCGCACGGAACAGATTCCAAAATTGAGCAGCAAGACGAAACCGGCGAGATTCAGAATGTTCGTTTTCATAATGGTCCGGGGTTGGATAAGACCATCTTACAAAAATTCCTTGCTGATAATCAAGGCTAATCAGACTGGGTGTGGCAAAAAAAGACGGGGCGTCCGCCAGGCTCAGGAATATTTCACATCTTTGCGCGGCTCCATCTCGAAGGTCAGGACTTGCTGTTGATCAACGGAGGGCTGGACGACTTCGCCGAGATACTTGAAATAATTCGCGTCATCCTGGCAGATGGCCAGCTTGTCGAGACTTTCGATCTCGATGGAAACAAACCAATGCCAGGGGGCGGCGGCGCTGATGCTCTTGCCGGTGCGAAGGGAGAGGATTTCTGGAATCTTCAGCAAGGAGGCGCGGGTCAGCCACATCATCTCCTCAAGGCGCTCGGGTGTGACCTCGGGCTTGAGGGTGAAGAGCGTGAATTGTGAGATCATGCGGGTGTGGATCAGGAATCCCAGCGCAGGCCACCTTTTTTCCACGCATAAACGAAAGCAACCAGGAGCACTCCGACAAAGGAGAGCATCCACCAGAAAATTTCCGTTCCGTAAGTGACCACTGCATCCTTGAAGATGACCGCCCAGGGATAGAGAAATACGACCTCGATGTCGAATAGCACAAAGAGCATGGCGACAATGTAGAACTTCACGCTGAAGCGCGGCTGGGCCTCGCCAATCGGCAGCATCCCGCACTCGTAAGCGGAGTCCTTCATTTTGTTGCGCGGGGAGGATTTGCCAAGCAGCACGCTGATAAGCAACGTGACGACGGCAAAGCCGGTGGCGATGACCGCCTGCATCAAGATGGGGAGATAATTTTCGAGCATGAAACCGGACGAAACGTAGGCGGATGCGCCGGGCCGTCAAATGATGAAACAATGATGACCAAGTCAAAGAAATATGGAGGCGTGGTCGCCCGCCTGCGGTTCACGCGCGCAGCAATGCAGCCGGGTGACGGAATAAGAATCCTTCAGTTTTCCCCTGATGACTCAGCTCATGCGCCGGTCGCTTGCGTGGTGAGGGTGGCCTGCTTGTGCTTGGCCGCGAAGTTGCGGCCAAAGATCAGGGCACCGGCCGCTGCAGCGATCAGCACAATAGTCAGGATCGGGCGCACCACAAACCACGCCACGGCGATGACCACTAAAGACACGACTCCGGCAAGAATAAACGCCGCAAAGCCCACGCCCGCGCCGACGATGTCGCCAAGAAAAGGAATCACATCCAGAAGGGTGGTGAACGGGCCCACGATCATCCCAAATCCGATCCCCATGACCAGGACGCCGATGCCGCGCAGCGCCCATGTCCAGAGATTGTTCTCGGACTTCGCATGGGCGAACATCTCCTCGGCGCTCACAACGCCGGATTCCACGCGCTCGAATTCGCGGCCGGTTTTCGTGTGGTAAGGCGAAAGAGTGTCCCCGACCTGCTGTGAGATGATGCTGAAGGTCGCGGGCCTAAGCACGTTGAACGTCACGCGCTGGTCGCCGACCTGCGCAGCCGTGGGATCGCTACCATAGTAAAGCGTGCCATCGGAGAGAATGGCTTTTCCCCTCACAGTGGAGGGAATCTTCTGTAAGTCCTCATCTTTTAAGTTGAGCGGCTCTACACCTTGCAAGCTCGTAATGATGCTGCTTGGGAGCTTGAACGCCCCGATCATCACCTTGTCCGCATGCACAGTGTTGGAGGTGGCGATCATGGTTTTCGGGTTCTCATGACCTTCAGGGTGCTTGAACTCGACGGTGGGAGTAAGCCGCTTTTCCCAAGTTTTAGTGTAACTATAAGTCGTCGTCGATTCCGTGCCGCCACCGAGCTTCTTCTGCGTGGTAGTTTTCTTGTCTTCCTTCCATTGATACATCTGCACTTCGCGGTCGAGCCGAATGGCACCGAGGCTTATTTCAAACTTCGGATCGCGAACTGTGTCACCGGTTTCAGCCTTACCGGTGAAATGGACGAGCTTCTTTTCGTTGGCCGGATCAATTTTATCCGCCGAGACGGGGACGACGATAGACTCGCCCTCCTTCAGGCTTTTCACGGTTTTAACGGCCCGACCTTCATTCCAGAAAAGCAGGACGACAGCGGCCGGAACGAGGACGATACCGAGGAGGACTCCTTTGATGGCATTCCCGAGACGGCCGAAAATGGATTGGTTGGTTACTTCTGTAAAGTTGTCGGACATGGTTGGTAGTGATATTTAATGTGTCAGCGCGGATTCTGTATGAAAGTCCGGCGTAGTCGATTACAATTCAGATCATTTTTTGTAAAGACGGCGACGGTTGATCAAGTTTGAGTGCGATATCCGCCACCAGTGGCAGCGAGCAGGGAGATTTCGCAGAAATACGCTCAAGGATTAGGGTCTTCGCTGTTTTGTGTGGGTTCACCAGAGGCGAACGAACCGGCAAAGCAACACCATCTAGCAGGATTTTCCATAATATGAAGGCGATGCATTTGT
>JAYVOH010000256.1:0-9502 GCA_043758025.1 Verrucomicrobiota bacterium | reverse complement strand
TGTGTTTAACCAGCTTATGGAAATCGAGCCGGACTCTCGCATGAAGAGAACCGCCGACCGTCCGCTGCCGGCGCGCCGCATGGAACCGGGGATCGCCTTCGGGCTTGGGTGGTTGCTCAGTGCTTTTGCGCTGATTCACCTGGCCAAAATGGTGAACGTCGAGTCGGCTGCCGTTACCGCACTGACTTTGGCAGTTTATCTTTTCATCTACACCCCCATGAAGCAGCGCTCCGAGTGGAACACGATCGTCGGGGCCGTGTCCGGCGCTCTGCCACCTCTCATCGGATGGGCGGGAGCTGCGGGGGTGGCGAGTGAAGCTGATGCGTATTTCCGGATTGATATTTTTATGGCATCGGGAGCGGGTTACCTTTTCCTGCTGCTTTTCCTCTGGCAGTTGCCGCACTTCCTGGCCATCAACTGGATGTATCGTGACGAATACCGCAAGGGCGGTTTCGTCATGTGGGCGAATGACGATGACACTGGCAACCGCACCGCGCGACTGGCGCTGATATTCTCCATTTTATCTGCCGCGCTGATGTTTCTGCCGGTGATGTCTGGACAGACCAGCGTTTATTTTTTGATTCCTTCATTGCTGATCAATGCGGTGCTCATCGTGCTGTCTCTTCGCTTTCAAAAGGCGCGTGATCGCGTGGCGGCGCGCAAACTGTTTTTATTCACCTTGCTCTATCTGCCCGCATTGCTGGTCTGCACCGCATTATTCTGGCGACGAGCCTGAGTAAAACGTATCTTTTATATGAACGAACCCGACAGCAAGCCCCGCATTCACCCGCTGACGATCTGGATACCCTTGATCGTGATTGCGCTCGGCATGGTGGTGTTCTGGAATTATCTAGTCATCAAACTGAAGTCGGAAAACCAGTCGTCCCGGCTCCCGATTTTGAGCCGTCTGGAGAAAAATCTCGTGCTGACCGAGCGCAACGGCAAAACGGTTGAACTGAAAGACCTGAAAGGCAAGGTGATCGTGGCCTGCTGGGTTTACACCCATTGCCCGCGCGGTTGTCCTGGTGTGGTGGGCGAAATGCTCAGGCTTTACCAAGACGTTGGTGCCGATCCGGCGTTGCATTTTCTCTCGTTCAGTGTGGACCCCGACGACAAGCCGGAGCAGATGCGGGAGTTCACGGACAAGTTCAACATCAAGGGTGACAACTGGTGGTTCGTCAACGGCAACCGGGATGAGTTGCGCGTTTATATGACACGCTATTTCGGTTTTCAGGATGTGCAGGAAGTGCCGGAGAAAGACCGGCTCTCGCCTGATGACAAGTTCATCCACGATATGAAAGTTGCCCTGGTCGATCCTGCCGGGCATGTCAGGGGATTTTATGACATAGGATCTCCTGACAAAGCCGCGCGGGAGTTCTTTCAGGAGAAAATCCGCAAGGACATTAGCACCTTGCTTGCTGAAAAAAACAAAGCCGTCCGTTCGCCAGTGTGGTTCTACGCCTTCACCGGACTGATGGCTGCCTGCGTCATCACCTTGATCTGGGTTCGCGTTCGCGAGGGGTCGCGACCAACAAATTCCTGAAGCTGAATATCTCTATTCCGTCATGCAAATCAGCGATCTCCCGTCACTAAATGCAACACTCAACACCGTGGCCACGGTGCTGATCATCTGCGGATGGATCTCCATAAAATATCAACGCAAGTCCGCTCATATCGCCTTCATGGTGCTCGCGCTGCTAGTCTCGACGGCATTTCTAACCAGCTATCTCATCTATCATTTCAAGGCGGGCCATGTGGAATTCCACGGAACCGGATGGATCCGAAAAATCTATTTTCCCCTGCTTATCTCGCATGTCGTCCTTGCTGTCTTGAATCTGCCCATGGTTATCATGACAGTGATCCCGGCCCTGCGGCAACGCTTTGACAAACACAAAAGGATCGCGCGCTGGACATTGCCAGTCTGGCTCTATGTCTCCGTCACTGGCGTGCTGGTTTATCTTATGTGCTACATCTGGTTTGCTTGAGGAATTCAAAAGCGTCCAAGCCAGGGCAATGGTTTGTTTTGCGCAGCATACAGTTTTTCACGCAATTTTTTCATGACTCTGCGTGCGGCGAGCGAGTCCGCGCAGATGGCCTTGATGACCCATCCCGCATGAGCAAGCCTGCAACAGCCTATAAAGACATCGGATGATTCCATGGCGTCGATCTCTGACGCATCAATCTCGAACCCTTGAACAAAGCAGCCGATATACTGGGCGGTCTCCGAAAACATCTGGAGTGGGTGCAGACTGCTGTTCTCCGGACTAAGCGAGTAATGTTCCCGTGCGACAAGTTTATCTGCCGCCCACAAGTCCAAATTCCACTCAAGTTCAGAGAATTGGAAGGTCTCGCCGCTGGCCACGCGGCCTGGAGTCAGCCATTCGTAAAATGCCAGTCTACCGCTTCGGGCGACAAAGATGTCGGTGCGTTGACGGAATCGAGCTCCACCGTGCGGGATGAAAGGTTCCGGGTAAACCTCCAGACTGCCGCCTTCATGGACATGGAAAGACTGGGTGATCATGGCCCCGTTGCCGTTGCGTGAACGATAGACCCGAGTCGCGCTGGGGGAAGCCAGCACCATGCTGGCCCCAGTCTCTACCGTCACCTTGATGTCTATTTCATCATCATCGAAGATGCCTGCCGTAGGATTAACCAGGTTCACGACTAGTGCTCCCGCATCCTCATGGGGTTTGCTCAAATGAATCGGAGCACGAAAAGACTGCTTGCTCAAAAAGCACGCTCCATTCTCTCCATGAGAACAAACCAGATGCAGGTGCCCTTTCACACAAATAGATATTCGCGCTTCAGCCACGCGATCAAATCATCCTTTCCTTTGCCGGATTTGAGATCGGCAAAAAGAAAGGGGCGTTCCCCACGCTGCTTCTTTGAATCGTGGGCCATGACATCGAGGTCGGCACCGACATAGGGCGCGAGCTCGGTTTTGTTGATGAGGAGCAGGTCGCTGGTTCGGATGGCAGGTCCGCCTTTGCGCGGGATTTTGTCACCTTCGGCGACGTCGATGACATAGATATAGGCATCAACCAGTTCTGGAGAAAAAGTTGCCGAGAGGTTGTCGCCCCCGCTTTCAATGAGGATGAGTTGCAAGTCATGATGACGTTTTTCCAGTTCAATCACTGCGGCCATGTTCATGCTGGTGTCATCGCGGATGGCAGTATGCGGACAGCCTCCTGTTTCTACTCCTATAACCCTGTCGGCGGGCAGCACATTCTGTCGCAGCAGGAATTCGGCGTCCTCCCTGGTGTAGATGTCATTCGTGATGACTCCGATGGAATAATCATCCTTCAGCCACTGGCAGAGACGGAGAACGCACATGGTTTTTCCGGACCCGACAGGGCCTCCGACACCGATTCGAATAGGACGTTTGTTGCTCATAATGGTAGGTTTATGAAATGAAAAGCCGTTCATGAGCGCGTGCATGTCTCATGCCGGCGATCTCGATCAACGGATTAAACCAGCCGATTTTTCCGTCCTTCCTAGATACCGCCAATGCAATCTCAGGCGCCGCTGCGGTCATGTTTTTCCGCAGGATGGACTGGCAGCGTTCCTGGCCGATCCGGATAAGTTTCATAGATGCAGAGGTGAAACCAGACATGACTTGATACACATAGGCGCAGCAAGCTGCAGTCACCGGGAGGCGGCGCAATTCGAGAGCGCAGACGATAATATGATGACCGGGCGGGTCGCTGGCGGCATAGCTTTGAATCAGGGCATCCGGGTCAAGCTTCAAGATTAAGGAAAGACGGCGTGATCCGAGTTGACGGCTGGCTTGACGCAACTCGTCCGCAAGCTTCCAGGCATCCAGTTCCTCATCCAGTTGACGCAAGCCTGTAACGTCCGCGGCGCGGGCTGCGTCATGTGATCTTGCCAGAAATGGTATCTCGAAAGCAAGCAGACTGGGCAGGATCTGCTTTTGGAGAAATGTCTCAAGATCTTCCGGCGTGCGAATCAGACCCCGCCGGGTCAGTTCTTCGAGCCCCATGGAGTGCGAGTAAGCGCCCGTGGGAAACTGGGAATCATTGACCTGGAGCAACCAGGGGAGCCAGTCAGGATTCATGTGGAACGACACGCAAGGGGTTAAACAGCACGTTCATTTCATGGAGTGTCCAGCCCTCGCGCTCAATGAGCTGACGGATGGCGGAATCGTTCGGGGCTCTCACGGAAGATTGGGTGATCTCGACTGGAAAATGGAGATTGCCCAACTTCCATCCGACCAGCGCTGCCTGGAGTGATGACTCAAAAGGGATTTCGAAAACTGGCTCAGGTTCCTGGCAGATTACATAGTCTGCATCTGCTGTCTGATGAATGATACATCCACTGATGAGCCGATCCTCGAGGTCGAAGCCGAACTCGGTTCCGTCTTCCGCCGAGCCACGCCAGCGGCGTTTGAGAAACAGCCGGCGCTCTGCCATGAGTTTGATCTGCCGGTTTTCCGGCAACTGAGAGATGGCGCTCACCATTCGATTCACAATAATCATGGCCTCTCAGAACAAAAAATATCGCTGGGCCATGGGCAACACGGACGCTGGATCGCAACGAAGTTCCCTGCCGTCGGCTTTGACCGTGTAGGTTTCAGGATCGACTTCGATCTTGGGAAGCGCATCGTTCCATTTCATGTCCCTTTTGCTGATGGCCCGGCAGTTGCGGACGGGCCGCAAAATTTTGCAGAGACCCAGTTGATGGATCGCGCTTGTTTCGAGGGATGCGGCGCTGACAAAAGTGATCGCGGTGCTGAATTTAGCCCGGCCATGCGCGGCAAACTGGGGGCGATAAAAAGTGGGTTGAGGCGTGGGAATGCTGGCATTGGGATCGCCCATGTTAGCCATCGCGATCATGCCGCCCTTGAGAATGACTTCAGGTTTCACACCAAAGAACGCCGGTTTCCAAACTACCAGATCGGCCAGTTTGCCAACCTCAATGGAGCCAACTTCATGGGCTATGCCGTGGGTGATGGCCGGATTGATGGTGTATTTGGCCACATAGCGCAACGCCCTGAAGTTGTCGGAGGCTTGATGCTCCGGCGCTTCCAGTTTTCCAAACTGGACTTTCATCTTGTGCGCGGTTTGCCAGGTGCGCGTGATGACCTCTCCAACGCGTCCCATGGCCTGGCTGTCACTCGACATCATCGAGATGGCACCGAGATCATGCAGCAGATCCTCTGCCGCAATGGTCTCAGGCCGGATGCGTGATTCCGCGAAGGCCACGTCCTCCGGGATGCGAGAATCAAGATGATGACAGACCATGAGCATGTCGAGGTGCTCATCAATAGTGTTCACGGTAAACGGGCGCGTGGGATTCGTGGAGGAAGGGAGCACGTTGCTTTCACCACAGACCCGGATGATGTCGGGCGCATGGCCACCGCCCGCGCCTTCGGAATGATAAGTGTGGATGGTGCGGCCTTTGAAGGCAGCCAGCGTGCTCTCGACAAAGCCCGCCTCGTTCAGAGTGTCCGTATGAATCGCGACCTGCACATCAAGTTCATCTGCAACACTCAGGCAGGTGTCGATGGCCGCAGGTGTGGTGCCCCAGTCTTCATGCAGCTTCAATCCGATGGCTCCCGCGAGAACCTGTTCGCGCAGGGGCTGATGCGATGAGCAGTTGCCTTTGCCAAGAAAGCCCAGATTCATCGGATATTCATCAGCCGCTTCCAACATGCGGTGCATGTTCCAGATGCCCGGTGTGCAAGTGGTGGCATAAGTTCCATGTGCCGGGCCGGTGCCGCCTCCGATCATGGTGGTGATGCCGCTGGCGAGCGCGTGTTCGATTTGCTGAGGACAGATAAAATGAATGTGGGTGTCAATTCCGCCCGCAGTGACGATGCAGCTTTCGCCCGCAATGACCTCGGTGCCGGCGCCGACAGTCATGTTCACGCCATTTTGAATCAGCGGATTACCCGCATGTCCGATTCCCGCGATACGTCCATGCTTGATTCCGATGTCTGCTTTGATGATTCCTTGGACGGCATCTATGATGAGGGCGTTGGTGATGACAAGATCAAGGCACTCCGCGTCCAAAGCGAGCGGCGACTGCGCCATGCCGTCGCGGATGACTTTGCCGCCGCCGAATTTCACTTCATTGCCATAGCCGCCGAGTTCGGCAATGAGATCACGCTCCACTTCGACGAAAAGTTCAGTATCCGCGAGCCGGACCTTGTCTCCTGTGGTCGGACCAAACATCCCGGCATATTGTTTGCGAGTAATTTTCATGAGGGCAGGGGGCCATTGACGAGGTTGTTCAGGCCGTGAACCACACGCTGGCCTGCGAGCGCGACGAGGTTGATTTCCCTCGTATCGCCCGGCTCAAAGCGCACGGCGGTGCCTGCCGGGATGTTGAGGCGAAAGCCGAGGGCGCGGTCGCGGTCGAAGCGCAGCGAGGTGTTGACCTCGAAAAAATGAAAGTGGCTGCCTACTTGAATGGGCCGGTCGCCGGTATTTGAGACGACCAGAGTGATGGTGGCAAGCCCCATGTTGGCGTCGAGATCGCCAGCATCGGCAGGATGAATGATTTCACCTGGTATCATCTGTTTCAGCGGACGGGGTTATGAACCGTGACGAGTTTGGTGCCGTCCGGGAAAGTGGCTTCCACCTGGACTTCATGAATCATTTCCGGGATGCCTTCCATGACATCGGAACGCTTGAGAATGGTGGTGCCGAAGCTCATGAGTTCCGACACAGTTCTCCCATCGCGAGCACCCTCAAGAATTTCCGCCGTGATGAGGGCGATGGCTTCAGGATAGTTCAACTTTACTCCGCGGTCACGACGACGTCGGGCGACATCAGCGGCCACGACAATGAGCAGTTTCTCCTGTTCGCGTGGGGAAAGATGCATGGAAGTGTGAAGCTGGTGATCAGGCGAACCGGCTCAGACACATGAACAGGCCGGCAACCACGGCTGCGCCACCGGCAAAACGCATGGCATTGGAAAAACGGGGTAACATCATCCAGGCCATTCCGGCTCCGGTGAGCATCGCAACCAGTGTTCCTGTAAATAATCCCAAGCCCGAGATGATGCTGTTCATCTCAACGCCATGGGCATTGCCGTGCCAGAATCCGATCAAGGGGAGAACGATGCCCCCCAGATGGTTGCCACGATTGACAGCAAGCAGCACGCCCGCTGCGATGACGGAAATCGCGAGTCCTTGTTCAAGCATCGGAAGCGCCAGACCGCATCTTCCCAGAATAATGCCCGCGCCCAATGAAATCATAAAACCGGAAGCCATGGCCATACCTCTGCGCCTGCCTGCGGCAAAGGCCAGACAACCTGCCGCGAGCGCCGCAGCCAGATGATCCAGCCCGGTGAAGGGATGCAAGAGCGAGATCAACAGGCTTTGGTGTTCAAACTCATCTACTTCTTCGAAACCGGGAGGAAGGTGATGAGCCTGGACGGCTCCGGCAAAGAGTATTGCCGCGAGCAGCGGCATCCAGCGGAAGGGCATCTGGGATTTCATGGGTAAGATCATGGCAAATCAGTTTGGTATTTAAAGAACAAAATGAATCAGACGGTGAGGTATTGTTTGATCATGTCCTCGCTCAGGGATGACATGGGACCGGCGGCGGAAACCGAGCCGCGCTCCAGGATGGCAAAGGTGTCGCCGAGTTCCTTGCAGAAATCCAGATATTGTTCGACCAGCAGAATGCTCATCTTGCCTTCAGTGCGCAGCATCTTGATGGCATCGCCGATCTGGTCGATGATGTTTGGCTGAATGCCCTCGGTGGGCTCATCCAGAATGAGCAATTTGGGGTCAGTCAGGAGGGCGCGGGCGATGGCAAGCTGCTGTTGCTGTCCGCCGCTCAGCATGCCGCCTTTGCGGGGAAGGAATTCCTTAAGAATAGGGAACAGGGAGAAGATGCGATCAAAGTTTCCGTTGAGCTTTCGTCCCCGCGCAACGAGTCCGATTTGCAGGTTCTCCTCAACGGTCAGATGCGGGAATATCTCCCGTCCCTGCGGGACATAGCCGATGCCGAGCCGGGCGCGCTCTTCGGGGGGCAGCTTTTTGATTTCTTTTCCATCCAGATTGAAGCTGCCATGTTCTGCGGGAAGCAGGCCGACGATGGCACGAAGGGTTGATGTTTTGCCCACGCCATTGCGTCCCATGAGACAGAAAACGGACTTGGGTGGAACGTCGAGGTCGATGCCGCGCAGGATGCGGCTGCCGCCAATGGATGCCTGTATGCCGCGAAGTTCAAGTGTGTTCATGCGGGATCAATGTTTTGATTTGCGACCAAGATAGACTTCGATCACTCGCTCATCATTCTGGACTCGATCCACGCTGCCCTCGCAGAGGACGGAGCCTTGATGCAGCACGGTGACCCGGCCATTCTTGGCGATCTGGCGAACGAAAGTCATGTCATGTTCGATGACCACGATGGTGTGCTTTCCCGCGAGCGAGAGCAGAAGCTCGCCAGTGCGGTGCGTCTCTTCATCGGTCATGCCTGCGGCCGGCTCATCCACGAGAAGAAGCTTGGCATTCTGGGCAAGGAGCATGCCGATCTCCAACCATTGCTTCTGGCCGTGCGCGAGAGCTCCCGCCTTCCATTGCGCCTTGTCCTTGAGCTTGATGATTTCAAGAACCTCCTCAATGCGCTCCCTTTGATCCGGCTTGAGTCTTGAAAAAATACTATTCCAAACTCCGCGTGATCCGCCGAGGCTGAGGTGCAGATTTTCAAAGACCGTGTGGTCGGTGTAAACAGTCGGGGTCTGAAACTTCCGTCCGATACCGAGACGATAAATTTCGTATTCGTTCATGGGCAGCAGATCACGATCTTCAAAGGAAAGCAGGCCGGTGTCTGGTTTGGTCCTGCCAGTGATAAGATCGAGGAAACTGGTCTTGCCGGCTCCATTGGGGCCGATCACAGTGCGCAGCTCTCCAGCCTCGAGATAGAATGATAGGTTATTGATGGCATTGAAACCGGAGAAGGACTTGTTAAGTCCCTCGGCGGCGAGGAGGAATTGTTTCTGGCTCATTCCGCAGAAGTAGGTTTGGTGGAAAGTTCCGTGGTGGCGGTGTCTTTGCGTGAGCGAAGGTGACGCCAGCGGTTCCAATAATGATGCAATTGCACCGGCAGCCCGACGATTCCTTTGGGCATGAAGATGACGATAAGGATGAACATCAAGCCCATCATCAATGGCCAAAGGTCAGGGTAAGCCCGCGTGGCCCAGCTTTTGAGCGCGTTCACGGCAACAGCTCCGATGACAGGTCCCACGAGGGTGCCTCGTCCGCCAACCGCAACCCAGACCACGGCTTCAAGAGATTTCTCGGGAGTCATCTCGGTCGGGTTGATGATGCCGACCTGTGGCACATAGAGGGCGCCACCCAGCGCAGCGATGATACCACTCAAGACAAATACAAAGAGCTTGAAATTGGCCGCTGCGTAGCCGGAAAAGAGCACGCGATTCTCACTGTCCCGAACTGCACGCTGGATGAGGCCGAACTTGGTCTTGGTAAGCCAGCGGCATAGGGCGTAGGTCCCAAGAAGCAGGAGAG
>JAYVOH010000255.1:0-9546 GCA_043758025.1 Verrucomicrobiota bacterium | reverse complement strand
GCGGAGGCTCGCCTCGCTGCGCTCGCTCGCAAGGGCTTCGCCCTTACTTTCCGGTTTTGAGTGCTACAAGCAGTCCGGTTTTGACCGCACCGCGACATATCGAGCAGATTTCGTTGACAAAAACGCCGGCGCTTGCTAGCTTTGATTTTGATTTGGTATCAGATTGTTTCAATTGTATAGATCGAAGGTCTTGGCAGCAGGTCAAAATGCGATCCACATCACACGCCATGGAACGTAACATCACCAACCGTTGTGCCGGCTTCACACTTATTGAGCTTCTGGTAGTCGTCACCATTGTCGCGGTGCTGGCAACGCTATCTGTTGCCGTTTCCAGCAGCGTGATGCGCCGTGTGAAGGAAACTCAGGCTCGCGTCGCCGTGCATGGGCTCGTCGCTGCCATAAAATCGTATCAGGTTGAATACAACAGGCTGCCCAATGTTCTCCCCGAAGCCAACAGCGGAACCATCGAAGATTCCATCGTTTATACTGAACCTGACAACGAGATGATCGCTACGTTGCTGGGCAAGAATCAGAAATTTAATCCGCGTGCCATTCAGTTCCTTGATATGCCTTTAGCAAAAAATGAGGCCAATGGCCTGGTAAACTACGATGACGCCTATGGTCTGGTTGACCCATGGAGCGATCCCGCCTCCAAACAATGGCAGGGATATTACATTGTGATGGACTACAACGGATCGGGAAAACTTGACAATCCACTCAAGCGTCCCGACTCGGGTGTAACCTTCAGTTCGTCCTTTCTAAACAACCAGCCGGATAAACTAAGTGCGGATGTCCTCGTATATAGCGATGGCGATTGGAGCAATTCACCCCTGCAACGCAAGCCGATCACCTCGTGGTGACTTGCGGATGTCATTTTCGCAATTCGCGCCCGAATATTATTCCTTCCGAATGGCTGCCCGGTGTCCCTCCGCTTCTCGAATCCGAGCTTTTTTCCTAGGAGTCCCAATGTTAAACCGATGAATGATGAAGCGGACAAGAGTGTCCGCGCTCCATTCTGGCTTAAGCGGTGCGTCGAGCACTAATTGACAAGTCGCATTTCGAATTGATGGAACCAGAGTTGGATATCTTTGGCCTCTTCGCTGCGGGCTTTATGCGGGCGGGCTTTGGCCCAGATGCGGATGTGATGCCCTAGATCGATCTGCCATTGGTCAAATGCAGCAGTCGCGTAAACACATCACGAAAGCAGGCGTGCTCGACGATGCCGCGACGACGACAGCTCTCGATGCACCGTTTACGGCGAACTCTGGTGGGCACGGTGTATTTCACTCAGACGGGGTGAGCCTTGACTTGTGTTTTGCCGGCGGTTTCGGAGTGACTGCCTTTTCGCTTGCCGCGAAGTTGGAGCAGCGCATAATGAGCTTCGGTTATTGATCGGCAAACAAGTGGGGGTATAGCTCAGTTGGTAGAGCGTCTCGTTCGCAATGAGAAGGTCAGCGGTTCGAATCCGCTTACCTCCACCAAAAAACTTTGCGCGTTTCAGCCGAAGTTGATGGAGGTGCCGCAGCCGCCGCAGTGCTGGCCTCCATAACGGGTTTCGTGCTGCGGATCAAAATCCGGGAGCAGGAATACACTCAGGCGCTGACGGCGCTTGCGCCATCTGAGCAGCGCGAGGGCGAGGATAATGAGCAAGACGATCAGCGCCGCCGCGCTGGGCAGATAATTTTTGACCGTCTGCCACAGGCTGAAAAATTTTGACGGGGCGGTGGCGATGGACTCGGTGGAGGTGACTTCTTTCATTGGCTCCGCCACTTCGATGACCTGCGGCGACTCCTTGGCCTTGGGCTTGAGCACGGGGTAGGCCCGTTCCAACCAGAAGAGCCGGATGGAGAGCTGGGTGGCGAAGCGTTGCAATTGCTCGACAGGATCGGGTGAGAGCCCGGCCTCGCGGATGCAGCCGTTGAGGAGGGATTCGAGATAAGCGGTGGTGGGAGCTTCCGTGACGCTGCGCGTGAAAAACAATCTGGCGCGCTCGGGCGCTCCAACGGGATAGACGGCGAGACAGGCTGAGCCGCGAGCCAATTCGCCGGAGGCCAGCTTGGAAAGATCGGCGTCTTGCGGAAGTTTCTGTCGGGCATCGATGAGCAGAATCCACGCGGTCACGCCGGCCTGCTCTGAATGGAAAGACAGCAGCCGGGAGAGGTCTTCACTTTGCGTCTCTGAAAGCAGCCCTTGCGGGTCCAGCAGACGGGTGGTGCCGCCGGCTTTTTCACAGGCAAGCCAGGCTTCGTCTGACAGTTCGGTCAAAGGCTGTTCGGCCAGTGCAGGTTCCGCAACGCGACGGGAACCAAACAGGCTGCGCGGAAGGAAGCGTAACCACAAATCCTGCTCTCCAGTTGAGGCCGCAATGCTGCCTTCAGCCAATGATGAGGCCATGGGCGGATGGATGATTTCGTCCGGATTGAAATCATCGGGCCACAAGCCTCCGCCCAAGGCTGGCAAAGTTCCCGCTTCTACCTGACGCCCCTCGATGATGATCCATTTTGGAAGCGGAAGCCCCGTGTCGGGCTTGTCGGCTTCAGGCACTGCAAAAACCTGCGATGTCAGGGCCAGGCAGAGCGCCGTCAAGACAGCTCCCAGTGAGAAAAGTTGCTGCCCACGATAAAATATTTTCTGGATCGCATTCATGAATCCCGGTCAATAAAATTATCATCAAGATGGTCAGGGGGACTTTCATGGGCCGTGGCTGGTTTTTGACCTGACGAGGAAGATCGGAGGGTGCGGAATCCTGATGAACTCAGAAAATCCTCGGTAGAAACCGGCGGCAGCGAGTGACTGCGCCATTCACGCCGCGAGTGTTTTTTCAAGGTTTTTTCGACGGCGCGCAGCACGGTGGCGATGGCCGAGACGTATTCACCATGCCAGAGAGCGGTGCGCACGGAACGGAGAATTTTTATTTGCGTCTTTACGGGCAATATTTTCTCCAACGCATAACCAGCCATCAACCCGACATTGCGGGCGACGGGATCCAGCACCAGCGCCACGGCGTGTTCATTGAGCCGCCGATGATCACTGTTGGAAAACACGCCACGATTAAGCAGGAGGAAGGCCAGCTCGCGCACGGAGAGCTGGGGCGGCAGCACGCCCAGATAGACCGTGACGAAGACTTGGGGGAACCTCTCTTCAAATTCGGCAATCAGAGTTTCCACCTTCTGCGCTTCAGGCAGGCGGAGGCAGTGCGCATCGTCAGCAAAGTGTTTCAGCTCCACCAAATCCAAGCCAAACGCCTGCATAATTGCCACCAAACTGAACCCACAATGCTCACAAGCATGAGGGCTGGGAGCTGCCGCTGTGCCACAACGAGGACATTCCATAAATTCAATGATGTCCGCGATTTAGATGGAAAATCAAGCTTTGTTATAGAAATGTCATTTTCGAGGCTACTGGGACGGGAAAAGGTGTTTACAAGCCCCCCGTTTATGGTTCACAATACTCTTGATTAATATTGGCCCCGCTTATCAGGGTCTCATCTTCATCCAACACATAGTTATGAAATATTCACGCTTACTCATTCTGGCCATCGCCTGCGGCATCACTGGTGCGGCGTCTGCCGCTTGGAACCGACTACCTGTGGCTGAAGATGTGCCGGTTGACCTGGCTTCAAAAAGCATCACCGGAACCAAAATCATTACGAGCAGCGGTATCGAAGATACCAAGGCCCTTCTCGGTTCCGACTACACGAAATCTTCATCCGTTTCACAAGGCAAAAGTAATTTTGTGGTGCAACTGTCGAATCAGCAAGTTATTGATACCGTTTACTTCGTCAATGATGGCCTGGTCGGATCAGTCACCTGCGCGGGCAGCACAGACAACAAGGACTGGGTAAATTTCTCTCAGGCCAAACTCTCCGACACCGACCTCTCCGGTGATGATCGCAGTGTCACGATGCACTTCGCCTCCGCCCAGGCCAAGTATCTCAAGATTTCCTTCGATTCCACCAAGACGGGCAGCCTCCGCAGCCTCAGTATCTTTGGCGCCAGCACCTCCAAGGATTTCAAGCTGGAGTCCGCCGACGAAAATTCAGCCGACGGCGGCGACAGCGTGAATCTCAATTTCAGTGCTGGTGGTGGTCGTCCGGTCTATGCTTTCCCCACCCCGACCAATCTCGGCGAGCTTAACTATCTGCAAAACGTCTTCCGGTTCTCGAACTCAGACTCCAAATTCTGCACCATCGTCTTCGACTTGTCCTCAGTTCGCAGCGTCAAGGAATTCACCTCCTCCTACACCAAGAAACCCATCCGCTTGGAGGTTTTCGTCTTCGACAAACTTCCTGAAAAGAAAGACTGGCGCGGCAAGCTTACCCTTGATCCCTCCGTTTTTGACACCACCAAGCCGCTAGCCACTGGTGAAGATGCCCTTGGGGTCGGCCACATCAAGGTGGCACCTTCAAAAACCATTTCCACCCAATATGTAGCCCTGCGTTATGAGGTCAACTACAACCGGAATGCCACCGCTGCCGAATTCAGCCGCAAAATGAAAAATGTGGCGGTGATGCTGTTGGGCCCTGGCGGTGCGGTTCTCGATCACTTCGGCCTGTTTCCTGAAGCCAAGGTGGTTGCGGGAAATAACAATTCTTTCACGGTTCTTCCGACGATCAACTCGCCCTCCAACTTTAAGCAAAGCTCCAGTAATGGCGGCAATGGCCAGGGTAACAACAAGAATGGAAACAAGCAACAAGATAGCCAGCAAGAAGGAAACCGTAACACTGGAAACGGCGGCGGCTTCTACGGCGGTGGCGGTGGTGGCGGTGGTGGCGGTGGTGGCGGCAGTGGTGGCGGTGGCGGTGGCAATGTCGGTGTCGGTGTCGGTGGCGGTGGCGGCGTTCCACCCCAGTCTCCCCAATAACGCCTAAATTTGGTGAACAATTTTAAAGGGCCGCAGCAAAATTCGCTGCGGCCTTTTTATTTCAACTCAGGGATCAGTAAGCCTTCCAGAAAGTAAATGAAACCGATTTTGAGGCCGGGTATTGACCGCATCAATCGAAAACGGCATAGTAACGCTTCCACTCACATGTTTTCGCACTTCCCCTCACTCGAAGCCGCCCGGACTGCCTTTCCGTATTGCATGAAACGGGCTTTGCTATTCTTGGCGACGGCTTTGTGGATGGCCGGGAATGTCTTTGCCCAATCTCCGCTTGAAAAGATTGATGCCCAGCAAAAGCCGATCATCCACCGCAACAGCCTCGGCATGAACTTCAGGGAAATTCCCAGCACACCTGTTTTGCTGTCAATCTACGAAACGCGGGTCGCCGATTGGGCCACATTCTTAAGCGCGACGCAATATGAATGGGCATTCAAAACGCACTTCACACAAGACTCCGATCATCCAGTCGTAAACACCAACGTCCAGGATGCCATTGCTTTCTGCGCGTGGCTCACGGGCAAAGAACGCACCGAGGGCACCATCACCGCGCTCCAGTCTTACCGTCTCCCCACCAACAAAGAATGGGACGCCGCCGTTGGGCTTGCCTCGGGGCGCACCGCTTCTCGTGATTTGACTCAGAAAGTGGCTGATGAACAAAGCTTCCCCTGGGGTGTTGAATGGCCGCCACCGACAACAGCGGGCAACTTTAATTTCACCGAAATCACCGGGAAAGAAGACGGCTATGCTTACACGGCGCCAGTGGGGCATTTCGCACCCAATGCGGATGGATTTTATGACCTCGCTGGAAACGCATGGGAATGGGCCCGGGATCAGCAGGTGGGAGCCGATGTCACCGGCACTTTGCGTGGAGGATCGTGGATGTATTTCCGCAAAGAATGCCTGCTCTCCAGTTACCGTTATCGCGTCCCCTCGGATATACGCGCATCCAGTATCGGCTTCCGCTGCGTCTTTGAAGACAAGCACCGCACCGCAGCCTTCCTCGCAGGCCAGCAAAAAACCACAGAAGAACTCGAAAAACAACGGCGTGAACAGCTTCTCACCCGTCCTGACGTCAGTGCCGAAGATATCGCCAAAATGCGCGATCAGCTCTCCGCCAGGAAAGACGTGGCGACCAAGGAACACAATCTGCCCGATATCAAGAATCTCAAACCTGCGCAAGCATCCAAGAACTTCCTGAATTCCCTGGGCATGACTTTCCGCCCTGCGGGAACCGAAAACGTTCTGGTCTGTGAGACAGAAACCCGCCTGGAAGACTACGATGTTTACCTGCAGGCCACCAAGCGCCAATGGGATCGCAAGCCCACCTTCGCCATGAAGCCCAGCCATCCCGTGATGAATGTGACTTGGAAGGAAAGCCAGGAGTTTTGTGAATGGCTCACCGAGCGCGACCGCAAAAATAAAATCATCCCCGACAAAGCCAGATATCGCCTGCCAAGCGACACCGAATGGAGCGCCGCCGTTGGTCTCGCCAGTGAAAAGGGATCCAACCCGTTGGAGAAAAACATGGGCAACAAGGCGGATTTCCCCTGGGGCAAAGAATGGCCGCCGCCAATCATCAGCGCGAACCTGAACACGGCGCGCATGGAAGGCTATCAGGACAGCCACTCATACACCGCCCCCGCCGGCTCCTTCTCCCCCAACTCCTACCATTTATTCGATCTCGCAGGCAATGTCGCCGAATGGTGCGAGGACGCCTGGCCCGCTGTCACAGGTGAACGCGTCGTGAGGGGCGGCTCCTGGCTGAGCTTCGCCCGGGATTCACTGCTCAGTTCTGCGCGCCAGCACCTGCCCGAATCAGCCATCAAAACGGACGTCGGATTCCGTTGTGTTCTGGAATTGCCTTCACCCTAGACTGCATCCGAAAAAATTTCTCCATGCGCGCTGAACCAGCCACGACCAATCCTCCGCAGACTCCGGCTCCCAAGCCCGGCCAGCGCGGCTTGGTCGCCAGGCTGTTGCAAAAAAAGCGGAGGAAATACATCATCCCCTTGTTGCTGCTGGCCATCCTGGGGCTGTCGTCCCTGTTCATCCTGGGGCCGAAAGCCTATCGCTGGTGGCAACGACGGGACACAGTCGGCCTCACCGTCAGGGCTGGTGTCTTGTTGCGCAAAGGCGACCCGGAGGGAGCCATGAAAATTCTCGCCTCCGCCTATCGCGGCGCGCCCAATCATCCCGAAGTTCTTCGGCTATTAGGACGCACCCTCGACCAAGTTCAGGCCGACCCCAACCGCTGCATTTTCTTCTGGCACCGCTTGTTGGAGCTGGGAGTGGCGACGGCGCAAGACCGGAGTGCTCTGGGATCCGCCCTCCTCCGCGCCGGACGCGCCAAAGATGCGCGCGACATTCTGAACGATTACACTCCAGAGGAGCGCACCCAGCGCCGGGCGTTGGAACTTGAAGCCCAGTTGTTGCGATACGATGGACGCCTGCAAGAGGCGGATCAGACCCTGCGCCGGGCCTACGAATCTGATCCCACAGATCCCGAATGCCGGTTGAAGCTCGCCATGCTCGAACTCAACGATCCCTTTCCTGAAGTGCAGGAGCGCGCCGTAAACACCATTTGGGAAGTCGCCCGCACTGGCAGCGACGCCGCGCTCAACGCCATGCAAACACTGGCGACCCAGCCCAAGCTCACGGCACCGCAGGCAGCAGAGCTGCGCGATCTCATCGCCAAAGCACCCAATGCCAGCGAGAGCCAGCGCTATGACGTGCTCAGCAGTTATCTCCGCGTGTTGCCCCTGGGAAAAGACGAGGTCATTGACGAGGAAACTGCCCGGCAGCAGGGACTGCCCGTGGAGCAAACCATCGATTTCCTGCGCTGGCTGGCAAAAAATGAAGAGAACGCGCGCCTTCTGACTCTGCTGCCCAAAGAGGCCGCCATGCGCAACGGCAATCTCTTCCTCATCTACGCCCACTCCCTCGGTGCTCAGGAGCGCTGGCCCGAATTGCGCGCCATGTTGAGCGCAGTTCCGGGACCGCCGATCAGCCCCATCGAGATCGACCTCATCAAAGCCCGATGCGCCCGCGCGACCGGAGAATCCTCCACGGTCACACGAGCGCATCTTCAGGAGGCGCAGAAGCGCATCCCGCCCAATGCCGATCCCATGGTCTTTATGCGCGTGGGGAACACGGCGGATGAACTTGGCTTCAGTGACGTCGCGCTGGATGTCTTCAATGCTCTTTCAACGCGGCCACAATTCAAGCTTTCGGTGCTCGACCGCATTTTGCAACTTCATTACCGGCAGCACAACCTCCAGGCCATGCTGGAAAGCATCGCCCGGTTTCTTGAAGAACGCCCGGGTCAATCGCCCTACTTCGAAACCATGATTTACCTCAAGCTGCTGGAGGCCAGAGAAATTGAATCCGTGGCCAATCAGGCGGAAACTCTTGCCAAACCGGGCGGCCCCGTCCTCCCCATCATCCAGCTCGTGCAGGCGCTCGCCGCTTATCGCTACGGCGATTTCGATGGTGCCCTCCGTGTAGCGCAAACCATCTCCCTGGAAAAACTTACCGCCGGGCAGCGCGCGGTGCTGGCAGGCATTTTCCACGCCTGCGGCAAAACCGCCCAAGGTTATCAAATTGCAGAAAAAATCAGCCAGGACATTCTTCTCCCCGAAGAGGCCCGTTTTCTGAGAAGCGCGCTTTGAAGTCAATGGCGGTGAGGGAGGGATTCGAAACTCGAATGTAGGCTTTTGCGCTTGGCGGTTGAAAATGCCCGCGCTTGCCATTGAGTGACGGCACATGCTGAATTCAGAAACCAAACGCCGCATTGATGCCTGCCGGGATGTGCTCGTGGGCAAGCTGCCGCTGCCGACCGATCAAGTTGAACTCATCACGCTGGCGTTGATTTATAAGTTCATGGACGACCTCGACGAGGAATCCGTGAGCATGGGCGGGAAACGCTCATTCTTCATCGGGGAGCTTTCGCCTTATCGCTGGAGGGCACTGATGCCGCAGACACTTTCCGCCGAGCAGCGGCTAGCACTGTTTGCCGAGGGCGTGGAGGCGATGGGGAACAAGGACAAGGCCGCGCACCTGCCGGGCTTGTTCCGCGACATCTTCCGCAATGCGTTCCTCAAGTTCCGCGACGGGCGCATCCTCACGATGTTCCTCACGGAGATCAATGCCTTTGCCTACTCGCACAGTGAAGAACTCGGCAACGCGTTTGAATACCTTTTGCAGTGCATGGGCACGCAGGGCGAGAACGGACAGTTCCGCACGCCGCGCCACATCATTGATTTCATCGTCGCGTGTCTCGATCCACAGCCGACCGACCGCATCCTCGATCCGGCGTGCGGCACGGGCGGCTTCCTCGTCTCCGCTTACAAGCACATCCTCGCGCAGCACACTTCGCCAGGTTCCAAGATGCCAGGGGACAAGCTGAGCCACGACCAGCGGCAGAAAGTGTATGCGAATCTGACGGGCTACGACACCACCGACCTCATGGTGAAGCTGAGCAAGGTGAACCTCTTCCTCCACGGCTTTCCCGACCCCGCCATCCACATCTACGACACCCTGAGCAACGACGCACGCTGGCACGAGAAAGCCGACCTCATCCTCGCCAACCCGCCGTTCATGACCCCGAAAGGCGGCGTCACCCCGCACACCAAATTCCGCATCGCCGCGAAGAAGGCCGAGGTGCTC
>JAYVOH010000254.1:0-3303 GCA_043758025.1 Verrucomicrobiota bacterium | reverse complement strand
TCATACCCGTAGAGACCGACCAACGACAACTTATAGGCCACCAAGTCGCGCACAGTCGCCGCAGAGATTTTGCCCGCCTCCTCCAAGGGCATGGAGATATTCTCGCCCAGCGTGAGCGAAGACCACAACGCCCCCGACTGATACATGACACCGAATCGTTTCATAAAAGCTCCGCGCTCATCGGGATCGGTCGCGGTGAAGTCTTCGTCGCCATAAAGAATGGAGCCTTTCGCCGGTTCTTGCAGACCGATGAGATGGCGCAGTAACGTGCTCTTGCCACAACCGCTGCCACCCATGATGACGAAAATGTCCTTGTCCTGAATTTCGAAATTCAGGTCGTGCATGACCACCAGATCGCCATAGGCCATGGTCAGTTCGCGGACGGTGATTTTGGCGGCCATGATCAGATTTTGAGCAGGGTGAAGATGGCGGCGAAGGCGGAGTCGATCACGACGACCGCGGTGATGGAGGCAACAACGGCGCGCGTGGTTGCTTCACCAACAGCAGCGGACGAATTGCCGGCTGCCATGCCCATCATGCAGCCGCTGGCGGCAATCGTGACGCCGAAGAAGACACTCTTGATGACGCCGAGTGAGGCGTTCGTCATATCCACTGCTTTGAGAGTCTCGTTCCAATACAACTCAGGGGTGATGCCAACGAATGATCCCACTACCATGCCGCCGAAGATGCCGATGATGTTGGAATACACGGTCAGCAGCGGCATCACCATCACCAGCGCCAGCATTCGTGGAAGCACGAGAAAGTCGAAGGGCTTGAAGCCAAAGGTGCGCAGAGCATCGATTTCTTCATTGGCCTTCATGCTGCCGATGTGGGCGGCAAAAGCAGCGCCCGTGCGACCACTCATGATGATGGCCGTCATGACCACGCCCATCTCACGCACCATGGCAATACCGACCAGGTCGGCGACGAAGATGTTGGCTCCAAAATTCGTGAGCTGCACATTCCCCACGAAGGCCAGGATGAGGCCGATCAAAAAGCTGATCAGTGCGACAATCGGCAGCGCTTCCACTCCACATTGCTGCAGCGTCATCCAGAAATCAGAGGCCCGAAAACGTGCCCGCCCCGTGAAGAAGCGAAGGAGCGAGAGCACTGTCTGCCCCGTAAAATCCAGCACTGCTTGCATACTGCCCCAGACCCCTAGCGAGTAGCCCCCCAGCCTTCCTAGGATGGAAGACGAGTCATCCGAATTATTCGCAACACTTTCCTCAGGCACCGCGAGCGCTAGCTCCAGCAGACCGCGCAAGTCATCAGGCAGGCCATCCAAGGGTGGCATTTCCGGCTTCTCTTGATCCGTCGTTTTGACGGTGCGGAAGTGAGCGAGCAAAAAAGCCGGCAGCGTGGAGTCATAGGTGCCCAGCTTCTCCAGCTGGTAGTGCGCCGGAAAATGCTGGGGCGGAGTCCCTTCAATCTTCACCGCAGGACCATCGCGCCGCCAGTCACCCGATACTTGCAGAGTCACAACATCGCCTTCTTGCTGCCAGACAGCAATGGGTGGAGAAGGCGAAGCGGTAATCATCCAAAAGGTCGGAGAACATGATCACAAAAAATGGGAATTCCAGTTAAGAATTGTTTCTGAATCAAGAGCCGGGATGAGGCGTTACAGTTTAAATAACGGCTGCATGCGGCGACCAAGTCGTCGCGTGCAGCCATCGGCAGCTCAACTAAAAAGCCGCTGACGAAGTGAGATCTCCTCCCGTTGCGAAAGCCCGATCAGATACCCTATGGCGAGACCGGCGATCAATGTGCCGACGGCCACTGGAAATGGGTTCTGGCGCACAAACTCCTTGGAACTCACCAGAACATCCTCGGCTTTCGCCGATGCCGATTGATAAATGTCCTTGGCGGCATCGCTGGCGCGGTGGGCGGCGTCTTTGGTGGCATCGACTGCATGCTGGGCATATTCCTTGGTGCGTTCGACACCTTCCCCGACTTTCGTCGAGATCGTCTGGTAAGTGTTGCTGGCCGCATTGGAGGCGTCCCTGGCTGCATCAGCAGTCCTGCGGCCGATTTCTCCGGCGGCATCGTGCAGTTGATTCGTAAGTGATTTGGAGTGGATGTCGGTGTTCATGATTCGGATTATCTTAGGTTTTGATTGAGCTATGTTCCTGTTTTTTAACGTGACTAAATCTACCCTCTGCAGTAAGTCGTTCCATGGGGTGAAACCCCACTGCTATGGTCATTCTTCGCTAATGCGGACGGCGAAAGTTGGGTAAAACTCGACTTTAAACGGGTGCTGGTGCGCCTTCTGGGATGCACGGTTCTAATCATGAATTGAAAGGGAACGCGGACACTGCTTTTTCACCAAAAACCCCACTGCCGGGTTTTCATGACGTAAATGCCCAGCAGAAGATTCGCCACCGCATGCATCAAGACGCAGGCAGCGAGGCTTTTGGTGCGGACGCAGAGGAAATACATCAGACTCCCGAAGATGAGCGCGCCGAGCCAGTCTTCCACGGAATGCACGAAGACGACGGCTGCGGTGGTGATTCCGAACGCCTTCCATGAATGCGTGCCGATCTGGACGGAGGTGAAGGGTTTCACATCATTGGAAACGAGCCAGCGCATGAGCCAGCCGCGCCAGATTATTTCTTCGACCAATGGAACGACGATCACCATGCGGACGAAGCGCATGATGATGACGAGCGCATACCAGAAGCGGTCATGCTTGAAGATGGTGGGATCAAAGCCTTCGTTGCGGGCGGCAAAACCAAGTAGTGGAATGGCGTGGGTTTCGTGATCTTTCCACGCATGAAAAAGATGGGCGGGCAGAATCCAAAGCACGATGCTTACGATGCCGAGCACAGTCGCCAGCACGAGACCGCGCGACGGCCGGAAAGTGTAGTTCTTCCAGAAGCAGATGAGCAACGCGCCGCAGACGACGGTTTGCAGCGGATAGATCCAATGTTCCGGCGCTGAGCGCCACCAAGGAAGCGCGCTATTGTGGATCGCGACCGCAGGCACCAGCGCGGTGAACAGCACGAACACCGCAAACGGCGCGATGTGAGCGACGGTGGTGTCCTGGCGGAGCATTGACATGCGCCGCAGAACGTAGGCAGTGTAAAAATCCGCGCAACCACAAGATCGTGCAATGTTTTAGTGCTGCGAATTGTTCTCCCTTCTCTTAGAGCCGCACGATTCTACTATTGGTTTTAACCTCTATGTCTGGTGCTCCAGCCCTTTGTTCGGAAGCGGATTATTTTCCGTTAAAATGTTAAAATGAAATGGTGCTGGTTGATCGGGCGATGTTCCGACATCGCTTGTTTGAACAAACGTTTAAACCAA
>JAYVOH010000253.1:0-9575 GCA_043758025.1 Verrucomicrobiota bacterium | reverse complement strand
GGTTTAAACGTTTGTTCAAACAAGCGATGTCGGAACATCGCCCGATCAACCAGCACCATTTCATTTTAACATTTTAACGGAAAATAATCCGCTTCCTCCTCGGTCAGGGTGAACACAAGGAATTGCTGCGGCCAGTCTTTTACTTGCTTGCAGCTCGCTTGCTTGAGCGGTTTGTAAAGATCATCCTCAGCCTTGGGAGAAGTGGGCACAGGCACGCCTCCCAAGCTGCCATCGGCTTCTCTCGGCTTGGCAAACACATGCACTTTATAAGCTCCGTCGCCCGCTTCATTGCTGTTGCGGCACAGATCACGCCAACTGAGCACATAAGTGCCCGCTTTAGAAGTGCCCTTTTTGGCACTGGCAATCTTCTGTTCAATGCCCCGGCTGGTGCCATTGGCGTTGAGCTCCACAAACTGCGCGCCGGAGGCATCGCGCCAGACTTCAATTTGCTTGCCCACCAAGGCATTCCAGCCATCCACCTTGCTGTTATAGCTCCAATGGAACAACTCTTTGGTAAACCCACCACTGGTCGTCGAGTTGCCGATGTTGACTCCGCCTGTGAAATTGCCGTTGGTTACTGATGGTGGCGAGGAGCTAGGCGCGCCTTTGGATGTGGATGTCACGCTCTTGGCCACATTTTTAGTGGGAGTGACTGTCTGAGGCGGTTCCGCAGTCGCAAGAGGATGAATGTTCAACTGATACTTCTCCCGATTCATCACTCCGGTGTGGGTGTAGTCGGCATTTGCCACAGCGGGGTCATCGGTGCTCAGCCCGTAATAAATTTTCCACACATCCGGGATGCCATCGTTCAGGGTGCTGGTGGCCGTTCCTGCGGGGTGTATTGGCCTGGCTCAAAGAGCGGAATGTCTGATGCCCCCGTTGCGGCACTATGAATGACCGGCACCAGCAAAAGCCCAAGTGCAAAGACCGCCGCGATGAGCGGTGCCAGCATAGGGTGACTTTCTCCGCGTGCAGCGCGTTGATTTTTTTTGTCGATTGGGAGTGCAGAGCATAGATAGCAAAATTACCTCCATATGATAAAAAATTGCAAGTGACAATTTTGATGCTTCCAGCATCTGATGAGACCAAGACGTTCCTTGTGAGATATGCCCTCCCCGCTCAAATGCCGGGGCTTTTATACCCCGTCTACAAACGTGATTCGATTTCCTGGAGGCGCTAAAGCGTGAACTCGGGACTTTGAGGCGGCTTCGCGCTTCTCTTGACTCACAGCCCCGTCTGTTGAAAGCTGCGCGTCCCCTCAGACGAACACCCTTCATGAATTTTCTCCAGCCGCTTTTCAAACTGCTCAATGCCTGCTGGCTGTGGCTGAGATACTCCTCCCTGGCTCCGGCTGTGATATGGCTGGGTGCCTTTGCGGTCATCCTGCTCTGCAAGCAAGCGGGCTATCATGAGTCGTTTATGCCGCAAATGCCATCGAACTTCTTGGATATTCATAAAAACTGGCAGCCGCCCCCCAATGAAGCTTACGTGATGCTCTACCTGCTGTCCTACCTGCGCCTGTTCGCGCTGGTGGGTGGCGTTGTTTTTCATTTTTACATACTCCGTGCCTTTCCCACTCCAGAGAAGACGCTGCGCCCAGCATGGATTGCGGCGAGCTACCTGACCATCTGGGCTTTGGCCAGCAACTTCTATGACAAATGGGACTCCATGCGCATCGGGGTTACGGGGGAAGAGGTTTCCACCCCGGCGTTTGTCATCCAGATAATCTTGATGGTGTGCCTGCTGCTCTCGCCACCGTTCATCATGCAATATTACATCCGCTGTAAAATCCTCGAGCGCTACGTTTTGCGGACTTTCCTACAGCCTCTCATTTTCTGCTTTGTCGCTTTTTGCACCCTGTGGATCGTCATGGATGTGCTCGACCACCTGTCGGACTTCCGGCAGAACAGTGTCGGCGGCATGGATATTGTGTATTTTTACATCAGGCTGGTTCCCTTTATTTACGTCACGGTCGTGCCGGTCACGCTGTTGCTGGCCACGCTTTATTCACTTGGAAAAATGTCGCGCGCCAATGAATTGATCTCCATGCTGGGCGTGGGTCGGAGCCTGGGGCAGGTGCTGCGGCCCATCTTCATCATTGGCATCTATGCCTCGTTTCTGGGCATGGTGGCTGACTATCACTGGGCGCCGAATGCCGCCGGCAATAAGGGAAAGCTCCTGGACGATGTGAAGGAACAACTCAAACAGGAGGTCCTCGCAAGGGGGCTGGTTTACCGCAACAACCAGGAGCGTCGCACCTGGTTCATCGGCATTGTGCCCTCGGATTTGCGCAAAGATCCGCTCCGGCGCATCGAGGTCCGGCAGGAAGATGAGCACGGTCATCTGGTCAAGGCATGGTTCGCCAAGTCTGCCAACTGGACCTACGGCGATCATGTCTGGAGTTTCTTCAACGGCGCGGAAGTGGACTATAACAATGGCAGCGTCGTCGGGATGAACGCCTTCAACTATGATGGTCACGGCAAAAGTCGCAAAGACGAAGCAGGATGGAGCGAGACTCCATGGATTCTGCTGAGCGGTTCCCTCACCCCGGAATTTCTCGGCGTGCCGCAACTCCTCTCTTACCTCAACGCCAATCACGCCTATGACGCCAGCAAACTCGCGCCGTTCCGCACGCACATGTTCTATCGTTTTGCCCAGCCGTGGCAGGCGCTTCTGGTTGTGATCGTTGCCGCGCCGCTCGGTGTGGTTTTTTCGCGCCGCGGTTTGCTGGGAGGCGTGGCCAGTTCCATCTTTATCTTCTTCGTCCTGATCTTCATCGATCATCTCTTCCTCAATCTCGGCAAGGGCCTGCATATGCCGCCGTTCCTCGCTGTTTGGATGCCGCACCTAATCTTGGGCGGCATTGGTGTCTATATCTTCAATCTCCGGGCGCAAAACCGCGATCTGCCCTCCATCAATTTCAAAAAAATCATCAGCAGCGCGGCCTCACTGTGGACCATGCTCCGGCTGCGTTTCACCAAGGCCCGCGCCTGATGATGGCCCGCCCGTCTGTTTACTCACATGCCGCAAATCTGGAACATCAAATCACGCGCTCACGAATGTGCCCGCTCGGAACGACCCTTCGCCGAGGGAGAGATTTTTCATACGGCCATCTATTTTGATACCAAAACCGGCGAGTTTATCCGTCGCGATGTCAGCCTCGACGCCTGGCAGGAGGAAACCGCAGCGCGCACACCTTACTCCTACTGGCGTGCAGAATACGTCAAGCCGGAAGCCGCGAAACCTGTGGTCGAAATCACCGGGCGCGAAGGTCCGGAGAACCTGCTGCGCCGGCTTGTTGAAGAAGACAGTCCGGTAACTGAAAACGTCCGATACATCCTGGCCCTGATGCTGGAGCGCAAAAAACTTCTCGCGCCACGGGAAGTGAAGGAAGGCGAGAACGGAAGAATGCTGCTCTATGAACATCGCAAAACCGGTGAGGTCTTCATCATCCGCGATCCTGAGTTGCGTCTCGATGAAATCGAACCGGTGCAGGATGAAGTGGCCACCCTGCTCGGCTTTGGCGGCCCCGCCGCAGAGGCAGCCGCCGCGGTGGGCATGAAAATTACTCCCGAAGGAACCATCGAAAACATCAGCCCCGCCGCCGGGACCACTGAAGCCCCAGCAGAACTGCGGCCAGCAGCAGCAACAGCGTCAGTTGACTAGGACTGACCAACTGCACTTCAGCTTTTTCCTGACCCGCTTCGAGTGATGGCTCCTCGTGTTTTAAGGGCGCGACTGGCTTCATCTCCGGCACTTTGAATCCGCGGCCGGTCTCGCCGGGAAACAATGATTGCGGATGCCGCTCCGCTTTGCCTTCCGTGCTGTTGAGCAGAATCACACCCACCGAGCAACCGTCGCTGACACTCACCTTGAACTCACCGGAAACTTCTGGGAGCGGCTGTTTCCTTTCCGCCAGCAGATGCACTTCCGCGCTGTTCGCACTCAAGGGAAAAGCCGACGCGCTGTCAATCGCCGTCACTTTCCAGCCACCTCGCAAGGCGATATCCCCCAACCGGAAATCAAGTGTCTTCTCCATATAAGCGATCACTTCCGCCATCGTTTTCGCCCGCGCAGTATCGTCCTGCTCCAACCACCAGGAAGCCTCAATCGGAGGCAGGGTCGTGGGTTTGTCGGAAAGAAAAAGTCTCGGATCAATGTTCACCCGAATCTCCGACTGGCGCGCCGCATTGAACTCCGTCTCCACGACCAGCGTCGGCACAGTGTGGGCGAGCAATGGGCAGCCCATGGCGCCCAAGACCATCGCGATTGCAGAGCAACGAACCCACATGGAACAAACGGGAGTAAGATGATGTTTCTGCCGACTCACTTGACCGGCAGCTCGTAGCAGGCGGCCTCCTGATCATTGCGCACCAGAAGATAACGACCGGCCAGAACCGGATGATTCCATGTCTTGCTGCTCAGCGCCTCTATGCGGCCCAGCTCACGACAGCCTTCCGGCGTGGCCTTCATGAGCACCACCGGCCCACGTTCGCTTTGAATGAGCACCATGTCATCCACCAGTAACGATTGCCCGGAACCGTAGCGGCCTTCCTTCCACTTGCGGGTTCCAGTCGCGGTATCGACACAGGCCAGCGAGCCATCATCCAGTCCATAAAAATATCCGTCACGAACGGCAACGCTGTTGAACTGAGACTTGAGCTTGTTGTTCGCCCAAAGTTCTGTGGCGACGAATTTACCATCCGGCGCCGGTTTGATCTGGAACATCGTGCAACCATAACCGTAGCCCGCAGAGATGAAGACGCGATCGCCATCCAGCACGACCGGTTGCGCTGCCTTGGGCATCTTTTCGTCCTTCCAGGGTTCTTCCAACAAGACGGCTCCCGTGCCGGCATCGGCGATGCTCATGGCTGCGGCATTTAGCGTCACAATCACGCGACGGCCTGCGATGGTCGCCAGAACCGGAGATGAATAGCTGGCCCTCTGTGAGCCGGACTTCCAGAGAAGCGCACCGGTGTCGCGATGAAACGCAAGCAAGGTAGGCCCCTGCGCAGCGCCGCCCGTGATCACGACACGGTCATCAAAGACCAGTGGTGAGTCACTGATGCCCCAGGTGATGTTTGGGATTTTATGTTCCTGCAAAACATCATGCGACCAGATGAGCGCGCCCGTCGCGGCATCAAGACAGTTCAGAATGCCGGTCGCGCCCACGGTGAAGACACGTCCGCCATCCATGGTCGGCGTTGCGCGTGGACCGTCACCGCCCTGCCACTGGCTGAAGCGCACATGATCGGAGTGACTCCATAAAAGCCGCCCGGTCAGCAGTTCATAACATGTCACCAACTCATCATCACCGCGCTGCTCTTGCGTGCAGGCTCTTGCGCCAACCACCGAGAATGCCGACCAGCCGGCACCAACCGGCTGCCGCCATAACTGTCTCGGGGGACGCGATCCCCACTCCTCCACAAGCTTCGCACCCCGCACGATGCCATCGCGCTGCGGACCGAAGAATTGCGGCACATCGGTCACGTCCGGGGGCAAAAAAATATTTGCGGATGCTGCATTCGCGTCGGCAGATTTTTGCAATGAAACTTCATGATGCGGTGTCCACTTCCAAGCCAGCTTAGGTAAACCCCCGCCGTCCACGGTTCCATCCACGCGAACCAACGCGCGCGCGCCGAAACCCATGCCCAGCAGCGCGAGCGCAGTAATCAGCCGTGCCCGAATATTCAGTCTGCTCAGCAGAATGAACCACAACAAGACCAGCAGTAATGCGCCGACCAAGATTGCGGCTGTCAGCCAGCTTTTGATATTTCTCTCCAGTTCCGGCTGGAGATGCACATAGGCCAGCCCGCACACGACGAGGATTGCAGTTAGGATCAAAATCCCCACGCGATGCCCCTTGGACTTGGATTCGGATGGGTTCAAAAAATCAAGTGCTGAAGTTTATTTCGCCTCCAGCTCCAGACGCGGAAACAAGACCACCGGCTGGTTCAGTTGATGGCCGTTGCCGAGCATTCCCCATTTCAAATCGGAAATGGTGAACGATTCCGGCAATACCCAGCCGATTTGCTCGCGCATCTTGCGGCAGGCATCAGGGATGACGGGCGAGAGCAGGACGCTGACATGCACGAGGGCCTCGACCAGATGATGCAACACACTGTCGAGTCGCGCGGCCTGATCGGGGTCTTTGGCAAGTTTGAAGGGCAGCGTGAGATCCACGAACTGGTTGGCATGGGACACGATTTTCCATGCCTCCGCAATGCCATCGTGAACAGCCCAGGATTTCATCTTCTCCAGATATTTTGCAGGGGCATCGCACACAGTCTGGCGTAAAGCCTGATTGATCTCGTCGTCGTATTCCTCAAGGAGCGGCGGTATGATGCCGCCGTTCCCTGGCACTCGCAGCACACCGTCGCGATATTTGTGCGCCATGTTCAATGAGCGATTGAGCAGGTTGCCGAGACCGCTGGCGAGCTCCTTGTTGTAAGCCATGTCCAGCCGCTCCTCGCTAAAGTCGGAGTCGTAACCGGTTGCCATGTCGCGCATGAGGTAATAACGCAGACCTTCAGGCGTGACCACATCCGCGAGTGCATCCGGGTCCACCACGTTGCCCAGTGTCTTGCTCATCTTGGCGCCTTTGATATTCCACCAACCATGCACAATGAGCCGCGGCATTTCATCATCGGAGAAGCCGAGGGCATGCAGCATGATGGGCCAATAGATGGCGTGCGCCGGTATAAGGATGTCCTTGCCAATGACATGCGCATCCGCCGGCCATAGCTTCCTGAATTCCGGCAGTCCAGCATTGCCCGCCTCGTCAGCGAGGTATCCGGCAAAGCTGATGTAATTCGTCAGCGCATCAAACCAGACATAGTTCACAAAGCGCTCATCGAAGGGCAGCGGAATGCCCCAGCTCAAGCGCTCCTTCGGTCGCGAGATGCACAAGTCCTGCCCACCGGGGCTTTCGAGCGCGTTCAGCACGTCATTCGCGCGGAAAGTCGGGAAGATGAACTCGGGATGCGACTTGATGAAGTCACGCAGCCAGGCCGTGTGCTCGCTCAGTTTGAAATACCAGTTCTCCTCGGCGAGTTCGACGACCTCGCCCCATTCTCCGCCAAAGTTACCGTCCGGCCCGCGCTCCTTGTCCGTAAGAAACTGCTCCTGGCGCACGCTGTAAAAGCCACTGTAACTTTTCTTATAGAGCTGCCCGCAATCGTGAAGCTTTTGCAACATGGCCTGCACCACGCGGATGTGCTTCTCATCCGTGGTCGCGGCCCAGCCGTCATATCGCACATCCAGCTTGCGCCAGAGCGCGATGAACTTGTCCGTGATGCCGGTGACGAATTCTTTTGGAGAAAGTCCGGCCTTCTCCGCGCTTTTCTGCACCTTCTGCCCGTGCTGATCCACGCCCGTGAGGAAATATACTTCCCGACCACAGAGCCGCTGATAACGCGCCATGACATCGGCCAGGATTTTTTCATACGCATGGCCGATGTGCGGCGGCGCATTCGTGTAATCAATGGCGGTGGTGAGGTAGTAGGGTTTCAAAGCTCAAGGATTCAGGTTCAAGCGCGGAAGCACGTCGGCTCCGGCAGGGCGATACCGTGGCGAGAATTTACCAAAACGGAACTTGGAAGATGGGAAAGTTTTTTCCTGTGGCCCGGTGCGCGCGAGGATATTTTGGAGCACACGCGGCGGACATGCAGCGGGCGTTGAACCGGGTTACCCGCTTCCAATGCCCGGCCCGGAGAACCCGCCCGCCGCCGGTCGCGTCGCGACCGAGGACGGTAGCCGGGGGTTTTAACCCACGGTAAAAACGCACCACACCCATCCCGTCGCGTCGCGACGGCGGAACCGCACCTCTGGCGCGCCTGAAACCGCTCCATACCAAGATCATATTTTCTCTTGGCACAGTCGCTATTTTTCTTCCACTATCTGTCCGCATCCCCCCAGCTTCTGATGACTGAAACATTAATTCTCTTCTTGCTCGGAAAAGCCTATAAAGAATGGGGCGCGGGCGCATTGGAGCACATCGGCATCACAAGCGATATTATTGATCACACTGCGGAGACATTCTCTGAACTCGGTGGTCACCTTGTCTTTGAAGGATTGAAGCACCACGCCGAGAGCAAGGAAGCCGTTGCCTCCTTTTTGGAAAACCAGCACACGACAGCTTTGTCGCCGAGGTCATCAAGGCCCTCATCATGGATTACGCGAAGGAATGCCAGGACGAGGACATCCCCAAACAGCTCACGGAACTGGCCAAGGACATCCCGGAAATTTGGAAGCGCTATGCAAAGCAAGGGCATCTCATCATCGAGAAACAGCAGGGGCAGAAATTTATCCAGACCATCGCCGACATACTGGCAAACAAGAATCCCACGCTTCAGCCCGACCCCAAGGAACTCGAAGCTTTTTTCAGCTGGATTGCGCACGAATCGGAATACCGTCATCTGATCGACAACAACGTCTGCCACTGGCTGGCGGGGCATCTCGCGAAGAACCTGAATGGGGCGCTGGCACACGCTTTGTCCTCCAATGCTTCCGTGAGCGCGCCCGCATTCCGCACGACGCTTCTCCGCTTGCAAAGCCAGACCCTGCGCGACCTCATGAGTCTGCATGAGCAAATAAAAGGAGGCTTCACCCAGGTCATTGGCGGTCAGAAAGCACAGCAGGAGGACATTAAAAAGCTCGCTGCCGCCCACGAGAAGATTGCAGATGCCCAGGAACGCATTGCGCAGGCACAGGAAATCTTCAGCAGCCAATATCGCCTTGCCTCCTACAAGCGCTCCTTGGTGGCCGCTTTCAAACCTTATCAGGAACTCGCGCTCGACCACTTCGCAGCGGCGGATGACAGCGCGCCGGACATCTGGGACATCTTCGTGCATCCCGCCGCTTCGGAGGAATATCTTCGGCCCGAGGACATGGACGTCGCGCAGCGGGAGACTCCGCCGCGACTTCCGGCCAAGGACTTGCTGCCCATCCTTAACAGTGACGAATGCCGCCGTCACGTTCTGCTCGCCGACCCCGGCATGGGCAAGAGCACGCTTATTCAGGCACTCATCGCGCATCTGGCGAGCGGACTTCCCCTAACGGGCGCACCTGCGCTCACCGGATTGCTGCCAGTGCCCTTCATCTTGCGCGATCTCGTCCCGCTGCTTCCGCAGGACCAGCCAGAAAACTGGACATGGGACTCCATCGTGCAGGTCTTCTTCAAAGAATACCGCCGTGAGGAAAATGCCCCGCCGCTTTGCGATGCCTTCCGTGAACATGAGCAAGAGTTCCGCGACCTTATCCAGAAAAGCGAATCCGTCTTCTTCCTCATCGACGGCATCGACGAGATCGGCGATGTCCACAAGCGCCGCGAAATCGTCCGCTGCCTCCAAGAAGGCATCAGCGCCGTGTGCGTCAAGGCCCGATGGCTTATCACCTCACGCATCATCGGGTATGAGGAGGCGGCGGTGGATTGGGTGAACGTTCCCAATCGCGAAGAAATCTGGCTCTTCGCTAGAGTAGTGCGCGCTTATTGGTGTAACAATGGAGTTTTTGGCGGGCTCGGGTGACTTTGGCCAGGATGTCGGTGGCTTTGGCGGTCCACACCAAGGGGCTGG
>JAYVOH010000252.1:0-9596 GCA_043758025.1 Verrucomicrobiota bacterium | reverse complement strand
TCATGGATGGTTCCATGAATCACGCGTTCGGTCTCAGTGCCGTTGGCTTGCTTGAGTTTGCAGACGACCTCGATGCTCATGGTCGTGTGCAGTTTCGGGACGGTGAGGCGCACGCTTTTGGCATCATTGAGTTCGGCCTTCTCGACGGCCAGAGGGTGCTCGCCGATGTGCTCGCTGCCGTAGTTCGCGGTGCGCTTCAACGACCACGCTTTCACCGTGTAACGTGAGGCCTGGGCAGATGAGGCATCCAGCGAGTCGCTAAAACTCACGCAGATGACGCCTTTTTCAAAATGGAGGCCGATGGGTTGCAGCGCGGGCTTCCCAGTGGCTCGAACGCGATAGAAACCCCCAGGCTGACTTTGATTGCCCGCCCAGGCGAACATGCCGCAGCCGTAGAGCTGGCCGTCACGCGGATTGAAGCGTCCGCGCATGACCCCGGTCGGGAACTGGGGCATGGGCAGCGCGGCCATGCCGCCCTGATGTTTGCCGTGCGCCTCTTCATAAAGGACGGTATAAATCTTACCGTAACCATATGAGAGATTCAGCAGGGATCCGTTGAGTGCGCCCCACTTCGCATCGCGCGGCACCCAGACCAGCTCGGAGGGCGAGCGGTCGAAGGCATTCGTGATCCAGCACACGGGCTGCACCATCGCGGAATCGCTTTGATCCGTGACGTCGTGATAGCCGAGCATGTTGCCGAAGAATTCCTGCGGGCCTTTTCCCTGCACGAGATTGATGCGATTCTTTGGCGTCCAATTCCCCTCTTGATCGGTGACAAAGAAGGTTCCATCGGGGTTGAGGCAGACGCCATTGGCAGCGCGGAATCCGCTGGCGAGAATGTCGGTGCGCAAACCGTCAGCACTGACACGGAGCAAGGTGCCGTGCTGCTGCACGATGGCTGGAAGCGCGTGACGCGCGGACTTGGCGTAATAGAAATTGCCCTGGGCATCAGATTGAAGGCCCATGGCGAATTCATGGAAGTGCTCGGTGACTTGCTGGTCATTGTTGAAGCATTCGATGAAATCAATCTCCCCGTCCTGGTTCAAATCATGCAGCTTCGCAATTTGATCGCGGCAGGTGACGTAGATGGTTTCATTCACGATCTTCAGACCGAGCGGCTGGAACAGTCCGGTCGCAATGCGCCGCCATTTCAATTCACCGAGCGGTTGTTTGGCCACGCCATCAACCATCCACACCTCCCCCATCCAAGTGCAAACAGCGGCGCGCGCGCCATCGGCGAAGAAGTCGAAGCCGGTGAGCCGCATCCAGCTCTGCCACGGATTCAATGCGCTCTCGGGATGAGTGATGAGGTCCGTGGCAAAAGGGCCGTCGTCGTTGCCCTGAATGCCCTGCGTGGTCACGAGCTGCGGCCAGCGAGCTGCGCTGCCGTGAGTGAGGGTGCTGAGATCGAGCGGGAGCTGCGCGTTCTTGAGAAAAGCATCAATCGAAGCGGTGTCGAGGCCCTTGCTCATCGCGATGCGAAGATTGACCGGCGTCGCGCTCGCGGGAATGGCGAGAACTTGGAAGCCATTTTCACTGACAGGTTTCAGGGCATCAACCGATACGCGCGTGAGCACGACATCGCTATCAGGCGCGAGGCGAAGTTTCATGCCACGCGATGATTTGCCAATATTCAGCGTGCGGATAAAGATGGCGTGCGGTCCGTAGTCAACGGCCTCCGGGGCGTCGAGCACTGCGGCGTCGCCGATGGTGTAACTCTGCACGACGCGCTGGCCATTGAGATACTGGACCGCGATAGTTCATCCACTCGCGCGGAAGCGGGCCGTAAGGCTTGCCATCGCGACCCCGGAATCGCGGATCTTCCCATGTTCCGTCGCGAGGATTCGCCCAACCGGGGCCGACTGGATTGGTGAACAGGCGCTCACCGGTGAGCGAAGCATGCGAGTTGTGTGAGCCGTCGAAAGCCACGCCTTTCCAGTCGATAAAACCGCCGGTCATTGCCGTGGCCACGCGCATGGTGTCGTGATCATAGATCATCCAGGTGCGGCCTTTCGACACGCCGCCGTCGCCGGGATCGAGGCGGACGGCGATGCCTTTGTAAGCGATATTATTGGGAGCCATCTGATAGGTCCACTCCAGCACGGGGCCGAAATTCATCTTCTCAAACTGCCGCGATGGATCCTCGCCCGCCTTCTGTTTCTCCAAGGTGCGCATTCCCAGCGGCAGCGACGCCAGATAAGCGTCGTCGATCTTGAAGAGTTCCCCCTTGTTATGAGGCGCGACAAAAGTCTCGCGAATGTAATGCAGCGTCGCATAGCGTTGCTCCGGCGTGAACATCGGCATGGGCATCATGAGATTGTAACCTTGCGTGAGCGTCTGGAACTGACAGAAGGGATCGTTGCCATTCTTAAATGGCTCGCGTTGGAAGTGACGCGACGTGGGCATGGAGCCTTCCTGCGTGAGCGACCCGTGGCAGGTGATGCAGAGCATGTTGAAAATCTTGCCGCCTTCCGCAAGCGACTCCTCGCTCCAATGAGAAATGATCTTCGCGTGATCTGCATCGCAGAGAGGTTGCACCCAGGCATTTCGAATCTCCGCGCCGCCACTCGTGATGAGAGCAAGTTTGGTCGGCACACCGGGAATGCCTTTGGCAAAGGTCGCGATGGCCGGGATGGCGCTCCAGTTCACGATTGGCGTGTTCACCGCATCGGATTTGCCCGAACTGGTCTGCTTCGCCTCATCATCGTTCAAGGCCCGCTCCCAAAAGCGCAGGTTTTCCACATCGCCGTCTTTAAGATCGCCGACATTCCCCTTCGCGCCCTTGGCGATGAAAAAGGCCATCTGCCTGACATCGGGACGGGTGAGATTGTCTTTCGCGCCATCCAGCTTACCATCGACAAACAGGGTCACGCGACCATTCCTGGAGCGCAAAACCACGACGTGCGATTTTCCGTCATTTAGACCGCTTATGTTCCCGACAAGGATTCCGCACTTGCCAACTTCGTAGAACACTTTGCCATCGCTCAGACTGAGCATCTTCGCATCGGCACCCCACTTCGCAGGATTGCATTTCGAGAACAAAGCCCCGTCCCCTCTCGAAGTGAACCGCACCATCGCGGTGAAATCGTGATCAAGCGCCAGCTTGTCCTGGTCGCCGATATTTGATCCCATGCCGCCGATGATTTCATTTTCCACGAAGCTGCGTCCATTCACGGTCGCGCTGAAAGATGCGGGCTTCCCGCGCAGCTGTTCGTATTGCAAATCCAGCGTCTGCCACTCGGCGGCATTTTTGCCAGTGAGATCAAGCGTCCGGTTCTCGTGCAGCCGCACCGACGCCTTGCTCGCGGCATTCGGCAATTTGTATTCAAGTTGGAGGCGGAAGTTCGCCAGCGGCTCCTTGTGCTCGATGATATGAGTCTGATCATCCGGATTGAAGTCGGCAAACACCGGCGTCTTCGTCTGCTCCACCGTGGTCGCGGGGATGACGGGCATCTGGGCATGGGCGTGAATGGCAGCAAAAAATATGATGGTAAATACTGCAAATTTCATAATGGAGTGCTCGGGCGCGAGATGTTTCATAACACGAAAAAAAGCTGCATTGGCAACTTCTCCAACAGCATGCCAAATTCCACTCAGAGCGTCTCAGTGAACGGAATTAATGCTGCCGATTTTACCAACTTTAGAGCATCGTGAATTTTTTCTTCGTGAAAGTTGGCACAGGGCTTGCTTGATTGGTTCTTTGTTATCATCCAATCGGGGACAGTTCATCTGCTCCCGGCATCCAACAAACCACAACACGACCACGAACAAGACTATGCACAAACCGCCTTCCCGTAAACTTCTGCTCCAAGCAGTTGCCGCCGTCTCCCTCTGGCTGGGGACGTCACTCCACGCGCAGGACGCGCCCGCAGCGCCAGCGCCTGAGCCAGCCACACCGGCAGCTCAAGCTCCGGAACCAGCTGCACCTACAGCCGCCGCTCCCGCAGCACCAGCCGCTGCAGCTACAGCACCCACGCCGAAGGATTCGGAAATCATCCAGTCCATGGCGGCGTATTTCCAAAATACTGACCCCAGCGCTGCCTTTGCCGCCTACAAGGGCAAGGATGGCGCTCTGCCGAAAGGCTTCACCGCCCCCACGCTTGGCGTTGCCGGTCCAGGCCACAATGCATGGATGATGACGTCTGCTGCACTGGTGCTCTTCATGACACTGCCCGGCCTGGCCCTGTTCTACGGTGGCCTGGTGCGCAAAAAGAACGTGCTCTCGGTCGTGGCCCAGTGCTTCGGCATTGCGGGTCTCGTCACCATTCTCTGGGTGGTCTGCGGCTACAGCATGGTCTTTGCCGATGGCGATGACTGGATCAAGGGCATCGTCGGCAACTTTAAGTTCATGTTCCTCGAAGGCGTGGATTCGGCCCCGAACACCAATTACTCCTATTGGGTATCCCACAACGTCTTCTCCATGTATCAGATGATGTTTGCCATCATCACGCCGGCCTTGATCATCGGTGCCATTGCAGAACGCATGAAGTTTTCCGCCATCATTTTGTTCGTCGCGGCTTGGATGTTGATCGTTTATTTCCCGCTGGCCCACATGGTCTGGGGCGTCAATGGCATGATGAACGGCGTATGGAACCCCACCGCCAGCATCAAGGCGATTGACTTCGCGGGCGGCACCGTGGTTCACATGAGCTCCGGTTGGAGCGCATTGGTTCTCTGCATGATGCTCGGCAAACGTCAGGGCTTCGGCAAAGTGCCGATGGCTCCTCATAGCATGGTTCTTTGCGCTGTCGGCACCGGTATGCTCTGGGTCGGCTGGTATGGCTTCAACGCGGGTTCCGCTGTCGCTGCTGACGGCGTGGCTGCAAACGCCTTCATGACCACCACCATCGCCACAGCGGTCGCCTGCTTCGTCTGGCCCCTCCTTGAATACATCAAGGGCGGCAAGCCATCGATTCTCGGCTTCTGCTCCGGCGCGGTCGCAGGTCTCGTCGTGGTCACCCCTGCTTGCGGATTCATCACCGTCAAAGGCGCGCTCATTATTGGCGTAGCCGCTGCAGTCGTTCCTTATCTCTTCTGCACCGTCGTGAAGAAGATGCTCGGTTACGATGATGCGCTCGATACCTTCGGTGTTCATGCCGTGGGCGGAACGCTCGGCGCGCTCCTCACCGGCTTCCTGGCTACAGACAAAGTTAACAGCAACCTCAGCCTCATCGCTGACGCGTCTGCCGCCAACCCTGCCACTAAGAACGGTCTGGCCAAGCTCGTTGCCGACGGCGGCTTGTGGATGGAGCAACTCAAGGCCATGGGAATCACCATTGTCCTCGCGGTGGTCGGCACCCTGGTCATCACCCTCGTCTTGAAAGCCATCATTGGCATCCGTCCGACTGCCGAAGTGGAAGACGCTGGTCTCGACACGGCCGAGCACGGAGAAGTGGGCTACGAAATGTAATCAACCACCGGTCTTCATACCGGATCACTCATCAGCGCCGGAGAGCCAAAACTCTCCGGCGCATTTTTGTGTCGCATTACAGACTTTGCCGCAAAAACTCTTGCGCTCGGCGCATGACAGGGCATTCTCCCCTTCGCATTTTGATTTCAAGGACAGGTGGCAGAGTGGTCTAATGCGCACGCTTGGAAAGCGTGTGTGCCCAAAAGGCACCGAGAGTTCGAATCTCTCCCTGTCCGCCATTTCAGCGCATAAAAAAATCCAAGGGAAACCACGCGATCACCTGACAGATCACGATTGTGGCTGACGTGTGATCAAACCAGCAACATTAATGCTTCACATCCCATGCCAACCTTGACCCGCCGCCAGTTTTCCACGCTCGCTCTCTCCTCCGGATTGTTTGCCAGCACCCGTTCCATTTTTGCCACTGCAAAGCCCGACTCCAAAGTCGCCGGCGTCCTGATCGGCATGAACGTCCCTTACAACTTCGGTGGCAACTTCGTCCCCGCTGATGAAGTATTGAAGAACTGCCTCGAACTTGGCATCAGCGGCGTCGAACTCCGCACCCAGCCCGTCGAAATCGCCTTGGGCGCGCCGCTCAAGGACACTAAAACTGCCAAAGGCAAGGATAGCACCTCCGCCATGCGCACTTGGAGAGAGTCCGCCGACCTGAGCCGCGCCAAGGAATTCGGCAAGAAATGGAGTGATGCCGGTGTGCTCATCGAGATTGTCAAAGTGGACGGCATTTTCAAAATGAGCGATGCCGAAATCGATTACGCCTTCAACCTCGGCAAGGCCCTTGGCGCCCGCGCCCTGTCCACCGAGATCGCGCATTCCGATGAAGAACTCAAGCGAGTCGGAAGCTTCGCGGACAAACATAAATTCCCGATCGGCTATCACGGCCATCAAACCACCGGGCCTGCCGACTGGGAGAAAGCATTCTCCTTCGCCAAATACAACTTCGCCAATGTGGACATCGGCCACTTCGTCGCCGGGGACTTCGGCTCGCCTGTTCCCTTCATCACCAAGTATCACGACCGCATCTCGCATGTGCATATCAAAGACCGCAAAAAAGCCAAAGGGCCCAGCGTCATCTTCGGCGAAGGCGATACCCCTATCAAAGACGTGCTTTGTCTGATCCGAGACAACAAATGGCCCATCCAGGCCACCATTGAATTTGAATACAAAGTGCCTGCAGGCTCAACCCGCATGGCCGAACTCGCAAAGACGGTGAAGTATTGCCGCGACGCACTGTCCTGAGCCAGCTACAGGGCGCCCATCTGACTGGCGACGTCATTTTTTCATCAGTTTGCGGAAGAGTGCCGCACCCACACCCATGAAAATCACATTGGGAATCCACATGAGCAAATGTGGATAGGCCTTCGGGTCTTCATTCATAGTGTTGGCAAAGATGATGAAAACAATATAGCACGTGGCCACGACCAGGCTGAGGGCAAAGCCAACGGAAGTCTCACGCCGCTGTGCCGTGATCCCGAGCGGAATTCCGACCAGACAGAAGGTGACGCATGCCAGTGAGAAGCTGTATCGCATGTTCGCCTCAGTCCTAGAGGCGGAAATGGCGCTATCCGGTAGAGGTCTGCCCAAGCTGTCCTTACCTGTGCGAACTTCCGCCCAGAGCGTGCCGGTATCCTTCATGCTGGCGGTAACACGCTCAGTCTTCTCCTTCAATTTGCTTAGCGGAAAGATGATGGACATCTCTCCGGCATCCGCATTATCCATGTTGCCAAGCGGATCGATGGCCCCCTCTACTTTGGGAGCTTCGATGTGGCACTTGTAGAGCTTAAGGACGAAGTCAGTCACTCCGGGTGTAACCACCACCTCAGCCTGGCGGGCGCGGATATAGCGCAGATCAAAGCCAAGGTCGGTCTCGAAAATCTCCACATTCTGCAGCTTGTTTCCATCGCGGGCACTGGTGAAAATGCGGTATCCCGGGAAGCGATCGAGAATCTTTCCCGGTTGGAAAAGCGTGGCCGGATCGTCCAGGGCGAGATCGTAAAACAGTCGCTTAATGCGTGATTTGGCATAGGGAGCGAGATCTACATTCACAAAATAGCAGACCCCCGACAATAAGATTGCCAGGAGAAAAACCGGTGCACAAATGCGCTGCATGGAACGTCCGGTCATGCGCAACGCTGTCATCTCATTGTCGGCTGAGAGCCTGCCAAACACGAGCAATATACCCGTTAGCAAAGCCCAGGGGATCGTGAAAATGAGCGAATACGGGATGACATACCCGATGAATTCCAAGGCGGCCATCATCGGCAGAGACGACGTGTCGCCCAGCAAGCGCTCCATTTCCTTAAAGACGTTCCCCAGCACCATGACCCCGGTCAGCACGATCACTCCCGTGAGCATGGAGCCGAAAACCTGTCTCCAGATGTAGCGGTCAAGAATGTTGGGACGAAGGAACATGCTTCAAGGAAATTCAGTTCTTGGCCTTCACATAGGATGAATTCACCACTTCAGGAGGAACTCGCATCCAAGCCCCGTCAGCATCACTCCATCCGCGATTGATCATTCGAAACGGAGAATAATTTCTCCGTCTTTTTGCATTTGCAGGCGATCACGGGCCATCACCTCCAGATAATCTGGATCCTTCTGGATGAGATCCAATTTCTGCCTCAACTGCGCGCGCTCACCTCTCAAGGCATCCCGGTTGACTTCCAACTGGGCAAGCTTGCCGCGCTCTGCCTCCTCCTGATGCGCGGGTGATTTGTAATACAAAAGAAGAAGCGGAATGATCAACGCAGTAAGCAGGCACAGATTGAAAACCGTGGCGCGCGCCAGCCATCCGCCGCCATTGGCGTGAGAGGGCATTTCATAGGCAAACTCTTCCGATTTCATATCTCTTGAAGCGGATCAAACTTTCATGCGGCCTCCGAAAACAGCGTCATCGCCCAGTTCCTGCTCAATGCGCAGTAGCTGGTTGTATTTCGCGATCCGGTCAGATCGGCTGAGGGATCCGGTTTTGATCTGTCCGCAATTCGTAGCAACGGCAAGATCGGCAATGGTGGAGTCTTCTGTTTCACCGGAGCGATGGCTGAGCACGGAGGTGTAGCCGTAACGATGCGCGAGTTCCACGCTGTCGAGCGTCTCGGTGAGCGAGCCAATCTGGTTCACTTTAACGAGAATGGAATTGGCCACGCCCATGTCGATGCCCTTGCGGAGGAACTCGACATTGGTTACGAACAGATCGTCGCCGACAAGTTGCGTCTTCGCGCCCATGGCTTCGGTAAGTTTTTTCCAGCCCGCCCAGTCGTTCTCGGCGCATCCGTCTTCGATGGAGATGATCGGATATTTTTTCTGCAAGCCCTGATAGTAAGCTACCAGTTCTTCGGCGCTGCGAACGCTCTTATCTGACTTCTTGAAGACGTATTTCTTCTTGTCCTTGTCAAAGAATTCGCTGGAGGCCACGTCGAGCGCAATAAAGATATCCTTGCCGAGCTTGTAACCGGCTTTCTCCACGGCTTGTGAAATCACGGCCAGCGCGTCATCGGCAGATTTGAGCGTCGGTGCAAAACCGCCTTCGTCACCTACTGCGGTGCTCAGGCCGCGATCGTGCAAAATTTTCTTCAAGGCGTGAAACACCTCCGCGCCGTAACGCAAAGCCTCGCGGAACGTTGGCGCGCCCTTGGGCATGATCATAAACTCTTGGAAATCGATCGGCGCATCCGAGTGCGCTCCGCCATTGATGATGTTCATCATCGGCACCGGCAGAACTTTCGCGTTCGGCCCGCCAATGTATTTATAGAGAGGCATTCCCAACGCAGTCGACGCCGCCTTGGCCACGGCCAGTGAAACACCGAGGATCGCATTTGCGCCCAGCTTGGATTTCGTCTTGGTGCCGTCGAGCTTCAGCATCGCGCGATCAATCGCGACCTGCTCGGTGGCGTCGAGACCTTCGAGATGTTCAGCGATGATCTCGTTGACGTTTTTTACAGCTTTGAGCGTGCCCTTGCCGAGATAGCGCTTTTTGTCGCCATCGCGCAGTTCCAGCGCCTCGTGTTCGCCCGTGCTGGCACCGCTGGGGACCGCCGCGCGGCCTGCCGCCCCTCCTTCGAGAAGAACATCAACTTCCACCGTGGGGTTTCCGCGCGAGTCCAAAACTTCGCGCCCGACAATTGAGGCAATTAGCAAGTCATCCATGTAGGATGTTTAGGTAAGCCAA
>JAYVOH010000251.1:0-9607 GCA_043758025.1 Verrucomicrobiota bacterium | reverse complement strand
TGGCCGAGGCAGGCACTTTGCAGAATGTGACGATCAGGATGATGCAGCGCCTCCTCCTGGGTGATCTCACCTCTCCGCATCCGATCATCGATGATGGGCGAGAGGGAATGATCGGCGTTCAGGCGCGTGATTTTTCCGTCGCGATAGAGGAACATGGGGGAGTCACCGACGCTGACCCAATGGACTGCGCCATCCGCCACGACTGCTGCGACGAGAGTTGAACCCATCGGCGCATTTTCGAAATTTGAGAGTTGTGCGGATACTTCGTGGAGTCGCTCATTAGCGGCCTCCAGAGCCACGCGCAGCCGCCAGGCTGTGGACAGAGTGCTGCGCCGGTAGGCCTTGATGAATTCATCAACCATGAATGCGCTGGCGACGCTGCCGCCGATGTGCGCGCCAAGTCCGTCACCCAGAGTGACCAGCAGTCGATTGCCGGGTGATTCTTTGGGGCCGGAGACATCGCAAAAGGCATAAAAATCCTCCTGCATTTTCCGACCCCCAATGAACTGACGTCCAGCAAAGTCACGCTCGACTTGCAGGACTGGCACCGCCATGGCGGCGGTGGCTGGCTTGGCTGACGGGGGCGAGATATTCACGATTTACTCCACGCTGAATTTGTAAATCGTGGTCTGCGTGTAAGTCTCGCCGGGACGCAGCATGGTGGAGGGGAACTGAGGGTGATTTGGGCTGTCGGGATAATGCTGGGCCTCCAGGCAGAAGCCGGCCCGGAAGTCATAAGTGTGTCCGTGCTTGCAGCTGGTGAGTTTTTTCATGTGATTGCCGGTATAGAACTGCATCGCAGGCTCAGTGGTTTCCATTTCAAGAACGCGTCTGGACTTGGGTTCGAAAATTTTTGCGGCGCTTTTCATGCCGGAGCTGTCCGCGAGTATGAAATTGTGATCGTAGCCGATGGCCTGTTTCAGAGACGGGTATTTCACACCGATGCGATCGCCAATTCGATGAAAATCGGTGAAGTCAAGCGGAGTGCCGGTCACCGGGCGGAGTTCACCGGTGGGAATGAGCGAATCATCCGTGGGGGTGAAATGCCCGGCGTGAATCATGGCCTGATGATCGAGAATGGAGCCACTGCCTTCACCTGCGAGATTGAAGTAAGTATGGTTGGTCAGATTGACCACGGTGGCCTTGTCGGTGGTGGCTCGGTATTCAATTTTCAATTCATCATCGTTGGTGAGAAGATAGGTCACGGTGCACTTCAGATTGCCGGGATAACCTTCTTCGCCGTCCGCGCTGGTGCGCGTGAGTTCCAGACCGACCAGGCTGGAATGGTAAATCTTTTTGACCTTCCAGACTTTTTTGTCGAATCCGACACGACCGCCGTGGAGAGAGTTGGGGCCATCATTGATGGGCAGTTGGTATTCCCTGCCGTCCAGGGTGAATTTGCCTTTAGCGATACGGTTGGCATACCGGCCTGTGATGGTGCCGAAATACGGGCTGCGTGTTTCATAGTCGGCCAGTTTGTCGAAGCCGAGCACCACGTCACCCAGCGCGCCATTTTTGTCCGGCGTCTTGAGAGAAACAATGATACCGCCATAACTGGTGATCCTGGCTTCGAGACCATTCTTGTTTTCGAGGGTGAAAAGCTCGACATGCTTTCCGTCATTGGTGGTTCCCCACGGTTCGCTGGTAATTCCCATATTGCCTTTGGTTTTGTTAAAAAGCGGTGCGCAGGATGACAAACTGATGAGGAGAGCCGCAGTTCCTAGAATGTTGTGGAGCGTTTTCATGAGAGCAGGAGAAGCCACCTGTGAAGGCTGGATTCTGGATGTGATGCCCTTCGCGTGCAACATATTGCGATGGTGCCGAAGTTATGGGCGGCGGACGGAGTTTAGGAATGATCGCGCAGTTGCTCAAGCGCTGAAATAATAAGGCGGGCATCCATCTTGTGCACCTCGATCTTTTTTCCAATTTCCGGGACGAGAGTGACGGTCAGCTCGCCGCCGAGGTGTTCGCGGAATTCCTCAAGGCCGGCGAGGATGACCAACGCCCCGTTCTGGTTTTGTTCGAGCAGTAGCGGCGAGAAGATGGCAAAGCCGATGTGCTGGATCAGGGCTATGATCCGATGAGCGGTCGCCGAATCCAGGATGCCAGCTTTGACGGAATAGATGAGGTCCAGCGCCATGCCGATGGCCACCGCTTCTCCGTGGGCGATGGAAAAATTCGATACCTGTTCCAGTTTGTGCGCGGCCCAATGTCCGAAATCAAGGGGACGCGCCGAACCCTGTTCAAACGGGTCCCCGCTGGTGGCGATGTGCTCGGTGTGGAGTTCCGCGCTGCGCTGCACGGCGTATTCCACAGCCGCCTTGTTGAGCGCAGCGAGATCCTGCGCATGGGACTCCAGCCAGTTGTAAAACTCAGCATCGCGGATGAGTGCGACCTTGATGGCCTCGATCAACCCGCAGCGTTTCTCGCGCTGGGGGAGGGTATCAAGGAATGCAAAGTCGTTCACGATGGCATGAGGGACGGAGAAGGTGCCGACCCAGTTTTTCTTGCCGAAATAGTTCACGCCATTTTTCACACCCACTCCGCCATCTCCCTGGCTGAGGGTGGTGGTGGGAAAGCGCACGTGACGGATGCCCCGATGCGCCGTGCTGGCGGCGAAGCAAACGAGATCCAGCACCGCGCCGCCGCCGATGATGAAGACAAAGGAATGCCGGTCCAGCGCGGCTTCATTGATGGCGGCCCAGCATTGTTCGACCAAGGCGAAATTGTTCTTGCAGGATTCGCCCCCGGCGATGATCACGGGCGCTCCGGCAAGTTCGATTACATCCGCGTGCGCCACAGCGTAGCTTTCGAGATCGCGCAGCAATTTGGGACGGGATTCATGCACATGGCTGTCGATGAATACGAGCGCCCTGGTTGGCCGGGAACCTGTTTGTGCCGTTGCGAGCAGTTCGCGCAAGGTCGAGTTTGCACGTGCAAAAACGTCGCGCGTGAAAATCACGCGCTGGGTGTGGGTGACATTGAATTGGCGTTCCAGCATGAAGAGTCCGCTTCCTATCGCACGCATGAGGCGTGTCAACACTTACGCTTGTCCCGGTTGAAATATCACAGCAGCATTCGGAATCATGTGGCCGCGATGAATCGCTGCCAGAGAAGCGCCAGTGGCATCACACAGGCCAGGGCGATGGATGCCGACGGCGCAATGGAACTGACGGCGAGCGCGTCTGTCAGAACGATGCCTGACAATAAGATTCCCACGGCCGGACCGATTGATCTCGGGGGATCGGACTTCATTTTTCTGACCGCCAGCCACAAGAACAGGGCCAGCCCGACAGACATGAGCAATCCTGCAGTCGAGTGTTGATTGATAAACGAATACGTTATGCCGGAACAGACTGGCAAGCCGAGCAATAACAGGGCAGCGGTGATGTTGGGCGCCTTCGATTTCGTTGACGAGGCTTCATTTCGTGCCACCAAGGACAGTCCCACCACGTAGCCGCCCAAAGCCACGGCTTTAAGAATCACTTCATGATAACCGCTCCAATTCAAGGTGCCGGTCTTGGCAGAGGCGGCAGAAAGAAAGAGCAATGTCCGGCATGATCCCATGATGAAAACGGAACCGACCCATGGCTTGTGATAAAAGTCGTAAGCAACGATTGCCATAATCAGCGCGCCGGTGAGCCAGATGCAAGCTTCCGCGCCCCATACCATCATGGCGAATCCGGCGATCAGGGAGGCGATCCCGAACGTCCATGCCGTTGCAACCGAGACCCGGCCCGAGGGCAGGGGACGTTCCTTGCGGAACTCACGATCAAACTTCACATCGGCGGCGTCGTTCAAGATCATGCCGCCGGTGTAGATGAGCGAGCCACCGGCGATAAGCCAGGCGAGGGGATGCCAGTTCCACCTGCCGCCTGCCAGCAGCCACGCGGCCAGGATGTTGCTCCACACGGTGGGCAGGTTGGAGACTCGCGCGAGTTCGAGCCACGGACGGATGCGGGGATAGAGCGTTGTCATTCTAAGCCAGTCCGCGCAGTCTCATTTCATGCAGGGTCCATTCGTATTCCGCCGCGAGTTGATCCACCACATCGCCGCTGTGCAATTCCTGCGGGAGAACTTCCCAGGTGTAGGTTTCCATTTCGAGATGCTGGCATGCGCGCGGATTTTTTGCGAGCCAGTCCAGTGCATCAAGCAGGTGGTCGTGCGTGTCTTCAAACCCGCCACCGGGCCGGGCATGAAGCGGGACATGGAAATGCACCCGCCACTCATCACCGAGATCATGCGGCGCGGCCTCCGCCATTTGCAATGCGTTTGGGATGTCGCGGAATCGGCGGAGGGGATTTTCGCCGTCCCGGACGACGACTTGATGGAAATACACCGGCTCATCAAATCCGCGCAACCGTTGCAGATTCTCGGGCGTGGGTTTGAATTTGAGCGCGGAACTTAAGTGCAATTTACTAAGGCGGATACCGGCATCAGTAATCCGGGCCAAAGCCTCTTTCGCTTCCTCGAACTCAATGGCGAGATGGCAGCAGTCGTAGTTCAACCCGACGCGCTGGAAGAAAGTTTTGTCGTTGGGAAATTGATCGAGATAAAGGCCGAAAAATTTCAGAGTCTCGCCGCTGGTCTCGAACAAGCCCAGCGGCTCGGGCTCGAGACCGAGGTGCAGGTCATGGCCGGAGGCATCGCTGAGCCGGGCGATGTGTTCGCTGCATTTTTTCAGGTTGAGGAAAATGGCATCGAGTTCATCGGAGCCGACGCTAAATTCCTTGTGCGATCCGGGCAGCGTGCTCACGCTCCCGCTCAGGCCTTTGGGCAGCAATTTGGCCAGAATATCGAAAAGCAGATTCGTGTATTCCAGACGGTCTGGCGATGTCCAGTCGGGCTTGAACACATTCTCTTTCACGCGCTCGCCGTGGAAGGAGCCGTAGGGAAAGCCATTGATGGTGAAAACGTAGCAGTTTTCTTTGTCGAGCCAGTGTCGGAAATCCGCGAGCTTCCCTGGATCAGCCAGTTCATGGGCTGCCTGTGAACTAAGACGCAGCCCGATGCCGTAGCGCTGAACGGGCGCGACCCGCTCACGAACGCGCAAGGTATAGTCCCGCAAGCCGCGCCAGGTTTCCTCCCAAGTCTCTCCGCGGTGGATGTTGGTGCAGTAACCGAGATGTATTCCGTGCTGAAGTAGCATGAGTGAATGTCTGGAGATTCACTTGCTGTGCAACCGATGCGCGTGCAAAGCTGCATCAGAATGAGTATTGCGAAGACTTGGCCTTGTTTTTGCTTCCCGAAAAATACACCAATTCCCCAATATGCTTTTCCAAGGATACGATAAAGGCGATTTTTGTGACGAAATGCTGGCCGAAAGTGGCGGAGTTCGTCCGCACTATCGCGCTGTTCACGACGGGTTTGGAAAACTTGATGCTGCCGAATGGGCCCAGCGGCAGACTGCCATTGATCTCGCCTTTATGCGCAGCGGTGTCACCTTCACAGTTTACAATGACTCGCAGGGAACCGAGCGCATCTTCCCATTCGATCTGGTGCCGCGGGTTATACCCGCAACGGAATGGGAACATATCGAGCGCGGGTTGGTGCAGCGGATTACGGCGCTCAATCTCTTTCTGCACGACATTTACCACGACCAGAAAATTCTGCGCGACCGGGTCATTCCGCCGCCCTATGTGCTGGGCGCAAAACATTTTCGGCGGGAGTTCATGGGCGTCAAAGTTCCCAAAGACATTTACGTTCACATTTGCGGAACTGACCTCATTCGTGGACGTGACGGTTCTTATCTGGTGCTGGAGGACAACTTGCGCTGTCCTTCCGGTGCCTCCTACATGCTGGAAAACCGCATGGCATTAAAGCGGGCATTCCCCAAGCTTTATCAGTCGGCGCGGGTTCGACCGGTTGACGGTTATGCGAGCGAGCTGCTGAAAGTGCTGCAGCACATTGCCCCGCAGCAACTCGGAGATCTGGTGCCGAATACTGTTTTGCTCACACCCGGTGTTTACAACAGTGCCTATTTTGAGCACGCGTTCCTGGCACGGCAGATGGGCATTCCGATTGTGGAAGGACGCGATCTCGTGGTGCGCGATGCGAAAGTTTACATGCGCACCACCGCCGGGCTGATGCCGGTGGATGTGATCTATCGGCGCATTGATGACGATTTCCTCGACCCCTCGGTTTTCCGCCCTGATTCGATCCTAGGCGTCCCCGGCCTGGTCAATGCCTATCGATCAGGCAATGTCAGCCTGGCCAACAGCATTGGCACCGGAGTGGCCGACGACAAAGTCATCTACTACTTCGTGCCGCGCATCATCAAATACTATCTGGGCGAAGAACCGATCCTGCCCAATGTGGAAACTTTCCTGGCCAGTGAGCCGCAGGATCGCACTTACATATTGGAAAATCTGGGCAAGCTGGTGGTGAAGTCTGCCAATGAGGCCGGCGGCTACGGGATGCTCATGGGGCCGTGGGCGACCAAGGAAGAGATTGAAGAATTCAGAAAATTGATCATAGCCAATCCGCGCAACTTCATCGCGCAGCCCCCGATATCGCTCTCACGGCATCCGACTTGGTGCGACACTGGATTCGAGGGACGGCATGTGGATTTGCGCCCATACATTTTATATGGCGAGAAAATCGTCGTCACGCCCGGCGGACTGACCCGTGTGGCCCTGCGCAAAGGCTCGCTTGTGGTGAATTCTTCGCAAGGCGGGGGATCGAAGGACACCTGGGTTCTTCACAATGATGAATAAACAAAAAGCTTTCTCATGCCTGCACCTGCCCAAATGACCATCACGACCCGCCGCGATTCATCGGTGATGCTTTCTCGTGTCGCCAATTCGCTTTACTGGATGAGCCGCTACATTGAGCGCGCGGAAAACATTGCCCGCCTGTTGGATGTGAACTTGCAGCTCATGCTGGATTTTGTGCATCTCGACGACCAGCAACTCAAGGAACATTGGATGCCGATTCTGCTCACAGCTGGCGACGAGGAAACTTTTCTGAAACATCACCAGAAAGCGGACAGCCAGAGTGTGACCGAATTCATGACTTTCCAACCGGAGAACCCCAACTCTGTGATTTCATGCCTCTTTGCCGCCCGTGAGAACGCGCGACAGATTCGCGACCAGATCTCATTGGAGATGTTCGAGGTCATCAACGAATGCTATCTGTTCCTCAAGTCAAATAACGCCCGCGAGGTCTGGGCCACCGGCGCGCACCAGTTTTACGAGCAGATCAAAAAATACTCGCACCTCTTTCAGGGACTCACGGACTCTACGTTCTCGAGAGATGAAGGCTATGAATTCATCCAGTTCGGGAAATTTGTCGAACGCACCGACAAGACCACCCGCATTCTGGACATCAAATATCATATCTTGTTGCCCAGCGTTCAAGATGTAGGCGGAGCCGTTGACGCCGCCCAGTGGCAGGCGGTGCTGCGCTCAGTCAGCGCGCTTAAAGCCTACCGGCGCTTCCACATTACGGACATCCTGCCTTGGAAAGTCGTGGAGTTCATCATCTTCTCCCCCACCTTTCCCCGGTCCATTCGTTATGGATTGCAGGAAGTTGACCGGTATCTTCACCTGCTGGCCGATACTGAGGAGGGGGAGTATCGCACCCCGGAGGAAAGAGCTTTTGGCAAGTTGATCTCGGACTTGAACTTCATGACCATTGAGGATGTCATGCGCGGCGGGCTTCATGAATTCCTGCAAAACGTGCAAGCCACGCTCGACCGCATAGATGATTTCATTTACAACCGCCTCATGTATCATCCGCCCACGGACATGGCCGCTGAAATTCGTCTTCACCAGCAGGAGATGCAGCAACAGCAGCTACCTGTGGCATGACCCCGCCTGATTCTCCGGTGCCGTCCATCGTTAGCGAATGGCGTGAACCTTTGCTGTTGCACGTAAGGCATCTCACACGTTTTCTCTATCAAGGTCTCACTAAGGACAGTTTCAATGAGGCACGTCTTCAACCGGTGAGCGATCACGCTCAGGAATGCGTAAAATTCGATCTTCGCATTGACCCGCTGACTGCGGTGCGCGATTACCCGGATTTTTTCGGAAACTGCGTTCACTACTTTGATGTCACTCAGGTTCATCAATCTCTCGATGTGGAAGCCATTTCCGTGGTTCAGACCCGGCCCGACAGCCGTGGCCCCGTCCCCTTGGACAATCCACCGTCTGGACTGAAGGAGCGAGGTATCGAGGAGAACAATTTTGATTACCTGCATGACTCAGCTTTTGTCTCAGTAGAAGCGGAAATATGGAGGGAGGCGATGGACGTGCTGCCAGACGGATTGACCGATATATGGCGTGATGCGGTGGCCATCGGTCGACATATTTTCAAAAATTTCACATACACGCCCAGTTTCACCACGGTAAACACCAAGCCTTCCGAAGTGCTTGCCACCCGCCGTGGCGTCTGCCAGGACTTTGCCCATGTTATGCTGGGCCTGTGTCGCTCCTTAAATATTCCTGCACGGTATGTGAGCGGATACTTTTTCAATTCCATGCGTTTTGAAGACGAAATCGAGGCCAGCCATGCCTGGGTCGAAGTCTTTCTTCCCGGCTACGGGTGGAAGGGCTTTGATCCTACCCATGATCGAGTGCCTGATACCCGCTACGTGAAACTTGCCGTCGGTCGAGATTATGGAGATATTCGGCCAGTCAGCGGTTCATTCCGCGGCCACGGCACGCGGGAGATGATCGTGGAAGTCCAAGTTCGTAGACAACTGGCTTGATTGAAAGTGGATCACAATCGGCAAAGAGCCCCCCGTTTCGCGTAATTTTAAAAAGATTCCGCAGAAATGAGGCTCGTATCTAAAAAAAAGCTTGAAAATGAATTGATTATTTGGCACTATTGAATATAAGTCATTCAACCCGATATTACAGAGGAGAAAGAATTATATGAAATTTAGAGAAATTACTTGAAATTATACACTATTGTATGCTACAGTTCTCTAAATCGCACTCTGCGCTTTCCCTTCAACCTTCAACTAACATCTAATATGCCTGCTCTTAACGGAATCAAAACTACTCCCAAAGACCCTGGAAAACTCGCTGACTTCATTTTGTTCAGCCAGCGCGAGTTCCTGCTCAATCTCTCCAAGGATCTCAGCCGGGGAAATATTTCCTTCAGCCAGTTTTACTTGATGAGCTATCTCAGCACATCTCGTGAGCTGACCATGACGGACATCGCCCGCAAAATGGGTCACTCCACGGCAGCCGCCACCGGCTTGGTGGATCGACTCGAAAAACTCGGCTATGTCGAGCGCATGCACGCCGCTGATGACCGCCGCAAGGTCATGGTGAGCATCACAGCCAAAGGCCTTGAACTCGTCGCCAAACTCCGCGGCGCGCTGCAAACCCGCGTGGCAGAGGCGATGGAAGAATCCAAGACCTCAGATATCGACGGACTGTTGGCCTCGTCTTCATTTGCGGCTGCGGCCAGATAAGCGACATCGGTTGAAGGAAGAAATTAAAAAGAGGGCGAGGCTTTGCGGCTTCGCCCTCTTTGTGTTTTTGCATTTCCCGCCCATCCTAGTGTAGTGCGCGTGAAATAGTATAACAAACTAGTTGCACTTGATGTGTTAAGGTGTGGGCATGCGTCATGCCGTATCCATTGAACTAAGTCCTGA
>JAYVOH010000250.1:0-9639 GCA_043758025.1 Verrucomicrobiota bacterium | reverse complement strand
CCAGTAGCGCCACAATCGACGCTAAACTCAAAGTTCACGACGAGCGCAAATCCGAGAGATCGTCACTCTTTTGCATCAAGTCCGACAGGCTGCTAGATGATGTGCGACGGACTGACAAGCATGGGGCGGAATTTCCCGCTGCCGCCCCTCATTTCAAGGAGCGGCGATTGGTAATCGCCGTTTAAATTAGATCGGCGGTTGCCAACCGCCGCTCCTTGCCCAGCTTCGGCGTCTGAGACCGACGGCCTACACCTCTCCGCGTCATGCTAACCTTGTAGGGCAAGCGCTCCGCTTGCCGAAGTTAGGGCAGGCGGAGCGCCCGCCCTACAACCGGGCGATGCTGCACCCGACGCGTGGCGATTCTCCTGGGTGACAAGGAATGACGACACTCTTGTCGTCACAAACGACTGAATTTAATGGACGGCAGGAGTGCCGTCCCGCCTTGAAATATGCCAAGTCCCGATTTCCGGCGGAACAAAACGGCGTGACGCGCCTGATGGGGCATCACGAACTGGCTTTGCCTTTTGCCCGTGAAAGCCGGTTGCCAGTTGCCGGTTGTCTTCCACATTCCCGGCCATGCCTTCCGCGCTGAAACGCCTGCTGCTGATCCTGTTCATCTTCTCCCCTGCCATCTTCACGGCGAAGCTGGTGCGGGACAAGTCCGTGGACGTGGGCTGCTGGGATCAATGGGAAAATGCGCCGCTGCTTCAGAAGTGGCATGATGGGACGCTGACCTGGCATGATCTCTTTGCGCCGCAGATTCAGCATCGCATCGTGGTGCCACGGCTGATGGTCATCGCGTTGACGCATCTGAGCGGGGGCGATTTCCGCTGGGAGAATTATGCGACGTTTGCGATGGTGCTGCTGAGCGCGGCGTTGCTTTATCGTCTGCTTGCGAAAACGCTGGGCGACAGCCTCTGGGTGGCCGCATTGGCCTTCGTGGCCAATCTCCTGATCTTCTCGCCCATGCTCTATCAAATCTTTTTCTGGGGTTCGTCGCTCTGGATGACGATTCCAATGCTCTGCCTGCTGGCAATTCTCAACATCCTCTCCACCAAGCCCGCATCCGCGCTGCAACCGCGCCCCTGGTGGTCATTCGCAGCGGCGATCCTGCTGGCCGAGATCGCGACGCTGTCCTTCGCGCACGGCATTCTTTTCTGGCCGATCCTCGTGACTTACATCCTGCTTCAGCCTTCTCTGGCGACGATGCGGACGCGATGGATTCTCGCGGGTATCAGTGTGGTGATCGGGGCCGTGACCATCATCTGTTACTTCACGGATTTCTACAACGTGGCGCACCACGCTTACAGTCTGAAGCCGGGCGATTACGCAATGGAGAGCACGATGGATTTCCGCAATGCTGCGGATCGCGCGAAGTTCTTCGGCTTTTTCCTGGGCTTCCTCGGCAATCCCTTTGCGCGGACTCCCTTCCTGGATCATCCGCTGATGAGCGCGGAATGGCTGGGACTCTGGGTGTTGGGCGCGTTTATCAGCATCGCGCTGTTGATCGCTTTCACCAAGCGAGGCCGGAGCGTGTGGCGGGAAGCCTTGCCGTGGCTCGCGCTCGCGGCCTACGTCATCGGCGTCGCGCTGGCCATCAGCAAGGGACGCTCCGGCATTGGCGAGCATCGCGCGGTGACCACGCGCTATCTGGTCATCAGTTTCTTCCTGCCGATCAGCACGCTGGTGCTGTGGTTTATGTATTTCAAAAACAAGATCATCGTTCCGCGCGCAGATGATGAAGTGAATGCTCCTGCGGCCAGTCCCGCGCCCGGCATCATCGGCGCGTGCTTGCTCACGGGTTTCGCCGTGATGCAAATTCCGCAATGGAGTTACGGACTGCATCTGACCAACATCTGGCATCACGCTCGCAAACAGGCGCAGGCGCTGGTGCTTTTCCTCCCGCATATCAAGCCCGCCAGCCTGAAGGTGCTCGACAAGGATTCACGCGACTGGCATTGCCTGGATGCGATCAACACGCTCAACCAGCTACACCTTCTCAAGTTCAAGCCGCTGGAGACGCCGGAATTAAAATGGTTCGAGCAGGATAAAAAAACACTGCCGCAGGAAAAGGCCGAGATAACTTCCGCGTTGTTCAATGAGATGGGCGAGCTGGAACTCACGGGAACCGCGCGCTTCGGCCCCGGACAGCCCGCCGACGCCGTGCTCGTTGTGCGAGATGGCAAGGTCATCGCGCTCGGTCAGCCCGCGCCGAAACCACAATTGCGCATCTATGGTCTGGATTATGAATTTGCCAATGTGGACGAGTTGCCGGTGTCATCACTGTATCCGTGGAAAGGCGTCATCGCGCCGGACATCGTGCCCGCAGAACCTGCCACGCTGGAACTCTGGGCGCTGGATGTGGCCGCCAAGAGAGTCACGCGCCTCAACGTCCGGCTCAAGGTGGATAAGACAGCGGAAACAATTGAACTGATTGAATAAGTTCGCACCGCCATGAAATACCGTATCGCCCTCCTGCTGGTGCTCGCTCTCTGCGCTGGAACCGCGCTCTTCATGGCGGAGACGCAGTCGCCAAAGCATCACACAGTGGAGGCGGCGGGATTGACGCGAAGTTATGAACTTCATGTGCCGCCGAATCTGCCCGCTGGTAAAGCTGTGCCGCTGGTCATCGTCTTCCACGGCAGCGGCGACACCGGAGCCGGAATGGAACGATTCAGCAAGTTCGACGACGTGGCGGATCGCGAGGGTTTCATCGTGGCCTACCCTGATGCCATTGCTGCAAACTGGAATGATGGTCGCGAGGCAACGGGCATCACTTCCCAGTTCAACAAGGTGGATGACGTGGCCTTCACCAGCGCGCTCATCAAAGAAATCTCCACCACCCATGCCGTGGATGCGAAACGCGTTTATGCCACCGGCTTTTCCAACGGTGCCATCTTTGTTCATTACCTCGCAGCGAAACTTCCGGCCCGGCTCGCCGCCGTCGCCTCCGTGAGCGGCGGCATTGCAGAACCGCTCGCGCGCGACTTCAAACCCGCCGCCCCTCTTTCCATCTTCATCATCCACGGATCAAAAGATGCCCTGGTTCCGTTCGAGGGCGGCGATGTCGATTACGGCGGATTCGGCTGCATCATCAGCACCACGAAAGCCGTCGAAATGTGGATCAAATGCAACGCCATTGACGCGAAACCGGAATCGGGAATGCTTCCCGACATCAACACCAAGGACAACTGCCGCGTTTCGTGGTCGCGATGGATTTCGAGGGCCAATCAATCGGAAATTCTTCTCTACACCATCGAAGGTGGCGGCCACACCTGGCCCGGTGGCTCCCAGTTTCTTCCCGTGAATGTGATCGGCAACGTTGACCGAGACTTCAATGCCACCGAGGCCATCTGGGATTTTTTCAAGAAGCATCCGCAGGGATAGACGCATTCATTTAACAGCGACCGGCGGCGCACCACTGGCGCGCATTTTTTGAAACGGCACGCTCTCAGTGATGGCAAGGATGACGTCCTGGAATTTGTAATCCGACTTCTCAGCCCGGCGGATGATCTCGTCCTTGAAAGGCCTGTCGGAGAAATCCAGGCCGCGACCCAGCGCATAGACGAGGAGATTCTCGCTGAGAGAGCGGGTAAAATCTTTCCTCTTTAACTGCACCAGCAGTTTGCGAAGCTCCTGAATTCCGTTGAATTTATCACCGGAGAGAAGCTGGCCGGTGGCATCGATGGATTCACGATTGTCCTGTTCCCGCCAGCGCCCAATGGCGTCGAAGTGCTCGAAGGCAAAACCCAGCGGATCAAGGAACGCATGGCAGCTGGCGCAACTTGGATCGGCGCGATGGGCTTCAAAGCGCTGACGCAAGGTGCCGACAATTTGTGCCCCGCGATCCTCCTTGAATGCGGGGACGTTCTGCGGTGGCGGTGGCGGAGGTGTGGCCAGAATGTTCTCCAGCAGAAATTTCCCGCGCTTCACCGGCGAGGTGCGCGTGGGATGCGAGGTAAGTGTGAGAATGCTGCCCTGGGTGAGGATGCCGCCGCGCGGAGTGCCCACCAGGGAGACTTTCCTGAACTCCTTGCCCGCGACTCCGGGTATCTCATAGAACTTGGCGAGGCGTTCGTTGAGGAAGCTGTAATCACCATCGAGAAACTCCAGCACACTGCGGTTGGCGCGCAGAATGTGATCGAAATAAAGCTGGGATTCCTTCTTCATATCCAGAGCAATATTGTCGCTGAACTCAGGGAATATTTTACTATCGGGAGCAACCAGGGTGACATCTCGCAATTGCAACCACTGGCCGGCGAAGTCCTCGGTCAGCGCCCAGCCTTTGGCGTTGCCTATCATGCGCTGGACTTGTTTTGGCAGATTTTTCCGGAGCTCGCCGCGCGCGGCCAGTGAGAGGAGTTCATCGTCGGGACAGCTTGACCAGAGAAAATATGAAAGCCGCGCGGCGAGGCTGAATTCGTCAATCAACACCGCGTCGTTCACCACCTGACCTTCGGGTCGCGCCGCACCACGGAAGAGAAACTTCGGCGAGCAGAGCATGGTTTCGCAAACCAGTCGCACAGCTCCGGCGACGTTGTCGCTGGATTGATAAGCGAGCGTCGCGAGTTGCGTGTAGCGCTTGAGTTCCGCATCATCGAGCGGGCGGCGAAACATCTTCAATCCGACGCGCACGACCCAACGTCCGGTGAATTCGGCACTGCGCATGTCCGGTCCGGTCACTGCGGGGGCCAGCACGCGCATCTCATGCACGATGAGTTTCCGATCATGGCCCTTTTCGGAGTAGTCATTTAGAAAGCTGATCTTCACGACATGCTTGCCGGGAGAGAGCCTCAAGGTCCGGGAGTAATCCAAAGGTTTGCCATGAGTGGCTTTTACTTCCAACACGCCCCAGTCATTGGCATCAACCTGAACACGCATCTTGACCGGCTCTTTTCCAGCCTGATCGCCTGAGGCAAGGATATGGAATTCGTAATCACCTTCGATGGGCACCTCAATCTGACGATGAATGAAGCCATTGCCGGAGAGAGTGGCGATCTCGTTGTAGGTGACTGGATTATCCCCGCCCCCATGAAAATCCTCACCCGGGATGCGCATGACGGGTCGCGAGTAATTTTTGAATTCAAAGACCCAGTCAATGAACTTCGAGATACTGGCGCGCTGGAAAGTGAGCGGACCGGTGACACGGGCCGAACGGAGATGCAGACGGCGTTCACGATGCTTCGGATCGGCGTTCGCCGGATCAGTGCCCTCGTTGAGGAAACGAACCGAGAGCCGGTTGGTGCCTGCATGAAGCACGACATCGCCCGAGATGCGCTGCCAGCGTTGATCTTCCTTGGAGTGGATGTCGGTCTTGATCTCGCCACTTGCAACATCCTTCCCGTCCAACTGCAGGGCGTATCGCGCCTTCGCATCGCCGCACTGCTGGGCGGAAATTTCCAACGCAACTTGATAAGGCGCGGCTTGATCAATTTTAAATTCGGTCGTGATCTCGCCATTCCCCGTCAAAACACCGGCATGTTCATCGATACTGCCTTTTCCTGATGCCAGGTGAAAGTCCACGCTGTCAATATTGCGGATGACCCGGTCCGGAGCCTTCGTCCAGATGGCGCTTTCAGAAATTTGCCGCGCGGCGGCGAGATATTTTTCCATGAGCAACGGTGAGAGGGAGAGGACGTCGCCAATGTTGTCGAACCCGTATCCCGTGTCATCAGTGGGAAAACTCTCGGCAGGCTTGATGTCCGTAAAGAAGATGTCTCGCGCGGTGTTGTTGTATTCCGTGCGGTTCAAGCGGCGCAACGTGATGTGGCCAGGGTCAGGTCGAGAGGTATCCACCCACATGACGGCATCATCAATCCACTTCACGATGGCTTGACGCTGCTCCATGGAGGGCTTGGGCTTGCCTTCCGGGGGCATGATGTGCAGGCTGACGTGCTCGCGGACGGCGTCCCAGAAATTGCGGTCACCCAGCTGCGCATCATATGATTTGAATCCATCGAGCTTGACCCCTCCTTTTCCTGCGCCATCACCGTGACAGTCGTAGCAATATTCGTTAAGTATCGGGAGCACGCTTTTCTTGAAATCCTGCTGACCGCGAAGTCCCTCCGCGCCTGACCCAGCCGGCACGAAAACAACTGCCCCCATTAACAGGAAGGCAGCCAGACAGGGTTTGGAAAAACAAATCACGATATTTTTGAATACGTCGCAATTTAGCGCGTCTCTCTATTATCGGATGCACATAAGCAATTTTTAGACAAAGTGCCTTCGGAACCATCGATAATCCAGCCCAAAAACAGCCATGAACTCACTCCAAAGCATGATTCTCCCGATTTTTGCCGCAGGCACTTTGACCTTGTCATCCTGCGTCGTGCCCTATGACCCAGGCTACGTCAGCGGGGTCGGCGTCGGCGTCGGCTACTACGAAACACTCCCTGCGGCTTGGAACCAGCCCTATTATTACTACGGGAACCGATATTATTACGGAGGACGCTGCGAAACCGGTCGCTACTACGACAGTGGACAATATTACAATAATCGCTACATCCATAACGGCCATTGTTATTACGGCGGGCGCTATGAGCCAAATCACCACTCCAGCAGCAGTCATTCCCGCTACGACAGTAGCCGGTATGACCGCTACCATCGCTATTAAGGCTCGCTCTAGCCTCAAGGGCCACGAAATGTGAATAACTTTGAGAACGATCGGACAAGCACAGGCTTGTCAGAAGTCCTTTCGATTGTAGTTCATTGGCCTCAGTCGGTTGTAAATCCAATTACATTCGCCCGAATAATGATCAGGTTTTTTTATTTTATTTAAAATGTGTAACACACTCTTTATGTGTTTTTAAACATATTTTTACACCTATATTCCTTTATATTAAATTAGACCCATTGGCGCGGCGCAAATATTTACGATTTTTACGTATGTTGCCTCACGACAGGATGGAGGAGGCCTTCGCTGAAATTACACAATGATAAATGGACTATGCGCTCATCACCAGGTGTGAACGGGGTATTGACATCCCTTTTCTTGATGTAGGCGGTGATGATTTTTCCGTTGGGCAGGGACGCCCGGCAGGCGCGCTCGCTGAGCACTTCTCGGATGACGACTTTGGACTCGATGCGGATGTCACTCATGGTCAGCGGGAATGCCAATTTTTGTTTCTGGCTCAGCCGGGTCGAGCAGCCGGGTTTTCGCCTGCCAGTCGAGCTTGAACTGGGAGACAAAATCGGAGGATTTCAGCAAATCGAGGGCGCGCTGGATTACTTGATCACGCACCTGCCCCTCATCACCCGGCAGGGGTTGACCCTTGCTGCGTCGGACATAATCGTCGAGTTCGGGATTAGCGCCCCTCACCAGTGCTGCTTCATTGAAGCGTGGACGCACACGATCTGTCACGAACGCAGCCAGGCTGGCGTCGCGGCTGCTGGCGACAGCCCTCCATTTCTCCGCCATGACCGAGCGCACGACGACGGCTGGCATCAGCCCTTTCTGAAAGAACGTGGAGCCGTCCAGCAGGAGCATCTCCGCACTGGCGTAACGCAGCGCGCAATCATCATCGAGCTTCACTTCTGAAATGCGCACGGCAGCCCCACGGGTGGGTTCCCCAATCAGCAAGGCGCGACCCCGCTGCAACAGGCTTGCCGCGAGAGCCTCGGCGGCATTGTTCGAATCCCCGTCGATGAGCACCACCACATTCCCATGCCACATCGGTTCGCGTTTGGAGATGAACAGTTCGGCATCGTCGCGTCCGATTTGTTTCATCTTGAACAGGACTTCGCCCGATGGAACGAAGCACTCGATCATTCGCGCCGCCTCCTCGAAAGACCCCGCCGCTTTTGTCGCGCGGAGATCGAGGATCAGATGCCGCGCTTTCTGGTCCACAATCTTCGCCAGCGCCTTTTCAAAAACGACGGCTTCGCCAGCCGCGAAGGTCTCGGGACGCAGATAAGCGATGTCCGGCGCCAGAAATTCCGCATAAACCTGAGGCTTGGCGGCGGTTTCCTCCTTGTCGGCGACCACCAGTTCCGCGCCAAATTTCAGCCGCTCCAGCAAGCCCTGCAATGCCGCGCGATTCAACGCCTCATAAGTAAGATCATCGCGCCGGATATAGTCGCGCCGGAGGATTTGAAAAGCCGATTGCAGCGCGCCCTGCGGAAGCTGGTCGAGCAAGGGCTTGTCCTCCGCCACCAGAAGTGGGGCGATCAGGGAACAAATGATGATCAAGGAAACCAGTCTCATGCGCAGTCGTGAAGATTCATAAACGAGATTCTGCTGATTCCTAGTCCGTGAATTTTTATGACGACGCATGAGTCGGCACGGGATTCAAAGCATCCACTGCGCCCCAGCGGAAATGGCCGGAGATCGCCGCCAAGATGCACCGCTTCGCTTGGCGCACGGCTTCGAGAAGCGACAACTCTTGCGCCAGTCCAGCCGCGATGGCCGCTGAATAAATGCAGCCGGTGCCGTGCGTTCGCACTCCGTGAATGCGCCGCCCCTCAATCCAATGAACCTCATTGGAACAAACCAGCACATCGGATGCGTCGTCTCCGATGAGATGCCCGCCCTTGAGCAGCACGGCGCATCCGTGCCGCCGCACCAATTCCTTCGCGCCGGCTTCCATCTCCGATTTATTGGTGATGCTGCTGCCAAGCAACACAGCGGCTTCCGCCAGGTTCGGCGTGATAAGTTTCGCCAGCGGAACAAGGCCACCTACCAGGCGTTCCATTGCATCCTCATCGAGCAAACGAGTGCCGCTGGTGGAGACCATCACAGGATCAACCACCAAAGGAACCGCGCGCGACGCCAGTGGTTCCCAAGCGCGGATGACAGCTTCAATCTGGAGCCTTCCACCGAGCATACCCGTCTTTGCGGCGGCTATCGGAAAAGCTCCGGCCAACGTGCGAATCTGTGCAGCCACCATCTCGGCCTCGATCAACTTGATGCATTCCACCTTGCCCGGCACTTCCGCGACCACCGCCGTGAGCGCCGTAAGGCCATAACAGCCCAGTGCACTAAAGGTTTTTAAATCCGCCTGCGCCCCCGCACCCGCTGAGCAGTCAGAACCGGCGATGCTTAGCACCACGGGCGGCGACTGGGGCGATTGGAGGTCATCTGGCATCAGGCATCAAGCAGCATGCATCGAAGTTTGTCTTCATATTTTTGGTTTGCATCGCACCGCTTTCGAGTGATTGCTTAGATTCCACCATGCTCGAATCAAAAAAGCCAATGCGATTCAAGGAACTGCCGGGACTGACGGTCTCCGTGGATTCGGTCACGCATGAGCCGCATCTGAACAGCGATGCGGCGCGCCCGCATCCATTTGTCTATCACCTTTCCATTCACAATGAATCGGAATTGCCCGTGACGATTTTCGGCCGCAAATGGATCGTCAGCGACGACCACGGTGGCACCCTTGTGGTGGAGGGCGATGGAGTTGTGGGGCAGACCCCGCGCCTGGAGCCGGGACATTCCTTCAGTTACAACAGCTATCACGTGATCAAGTATCCCAGCACGGCCTCGGGCACATTTTTCGGCCAGACAGACGACGGCACCGCAGTGCTCGTGCGCGTGCCGGATTTCACCATGGCGGTGCAGCAGCCGGGATGAGGCGCAGTGCGGACTCGGACACCAGTGCCTGCATCGGCGCGTCATGCGGTTCATCAGGCACTGTTGGA
>JAYVOH010000249.1:0-24489 GCA_043758025.1 Verrucomicrobiota bacterium | reverse complement strand
CCCAAGTCAGACTGTTGCTGCGGAATAACATTGCTGCGCTAATCGAGGCATCAATCAAGTCTTTAGAAAATCGCCAGGCTTGGCCAATAAGACATCTTGCATTGGGCCTTTGAGTTCGTGCAGATCGCTCTGCATGCTGTTTAGTGATTTCAAACGGAACAGACGTGGTCACAGTTTGTGGTAATGCATTCCCCAAAATGCGTCCTTTCCGTCAACGAGCAACTGCTTGGACTCCATTAGGTAGGCTTTCTTCTGCGGGGTATCCAATTTTTCAATGGCGCTGTCCATTAGTCGAATCTTTTCCTCAGGTGAAATGGTTATCCACAGGCACTGTTCAAGAACGTGTCTTGGAATATCCTTTTCTAGCCTAAACACGACTGAGGCGATCTCAGTATCGAACTGGTAGCTGAAATATTCGCTGAGCTTCTCCATGACAACGTGGTGCCACGGTCCGCCAGTCCCCCATAGATAATCCTGCATAACGAGTAACGACTTCATCGGAGTCAGTGATGGGAAATAGTGCAGGAGTATATAATCGAAGACCTTGTAGCTTTTCGCGATATCGATGAATAGCAGTTCGATGGGGCCACCGCTCCAAGGAAAATCAAGCACATCACCATCATGCACGTTGATGAGGTCCAGATAGTCGCGAAGATTTTCGTCAAAAATCGCGCGCGTCCTCAAATCATTCGGTGGGGTGTCGGGGAAATATTTTTGGCGCTCAAACTCGCCCAGCTTGAAAAGGTCGTAGGAGTGAATGACGGGTTGCGTAAATCCCCTTTGCCGAAGTGCGGCTGCGAAGCAAATTGTGGATCCCCCCAAAAAGCAGCCCATATCGGCAATTGCGCCCTGGCCGGAATACCACTCCAGAGTGAGATAGTAAAGCATCCGCTTTTCCTGATACGATAACATGCCCGTGAAAGACAAAACCTCTTTCGGGACAACAAAGTCATTCGCGAGCCAAGGCTTGGTCTTAATATATCCAAAAGTTGGAGCAATTGATTGGTTAGGCATAGTGTTTTACGTAGAGCAGATAATGAAGAATTCGATTTCAGTTTCGCGATGGGATCCCTATGATTATTCAATTGGGTGAGATGGAGACAGGTATCGGGTCCGCCGTATTTAAAAATTAGCTCATGCGGGCTTCCGCTCTACCCCGATCCTGTCAAGGTATTCCTGCGAAATGTCGGCCTGCCAGTCGTGCGCGTAGAGAATTTTGAGCAATTGCTTTTTGAGTGCCTTCTTGACACGCGGAATCGTGATGCTGCCGATATTCGCCAGCACGCCATCCTCCGGGACTCTCTTTTCGATCTCAAGTTCGTCAAACAAGTATTTGGGACCCCATCCGCTGCTAGTTGGAATCAGGATCGGCAGATTAATGTCGTGCAAGATCACAGTCGCCCCCGGAGCAAGACAATCGAGCATTGCTATAAGATCAAGCGTGGGCCAGGGATGATCGTGGTTGGCATCAATAAACAGAAACTCCACCTGCCCATGCGCGAAGTCCTGTCTCGTATCCGTTGCGACCGCAGGATTTCGAAACACGATATGATTCAGCAAATCCTTCGACAATTGTTCGCGCGCGCCCTCACCGGTTCTTATGGTGCGATCCGCGTAAAACATGGGATCGATGTCATATGAAACAACCTTGTAGTCCGACCCGACCAAACCCGCCTGGCTGGCAAGATCGAGCGCATGGCAGAGCACGGCTGTGGAAAATCCCGAGGCTGTTCCGATTTCAACAACGAGAGCTGTGCGTGCCTCCAGTGCCTTTTTGAATAAGAAGCGCGCATCAAAATGGCTAATGTAACCCTGTAGCCACAGAGGCCTCTGGCCGTAAAAGGAGTCAAGGTAAGAGTCTGGTGTGGCACCGAGTATTTTACCTATTGGCTTTATGTTTTTCATGAGTGGTCTTGTGTCGCGATTTTTTCCTCTTGCTGGCCGAACTCCTTGCGGTGCTTATGCGCTTCTGACGTGCCGATGGTTTTCGGTTTTGGCCAGGATTGGAACGCCGGCGACTCGCATTTGTCGCAACGGGCAGGGGCGCATATATTTTTTCATCATCGAGACAATAAGCGAACTCAGTGTCTCGGAGGGCGGTGGCCACCTCGGCATAATTCTCGATGGTTTGTGCGAGAGGCAGCGAAGACTGCTTGAGATACTCACTGGGTCCCGGATAGGAGTTTGGCACGCCAAGCCAATCGGAAAAACTTTCGAAAAATGCGGGCGCCAAAGTCTCCGATCCCGGGGTAAAGATGTCGTTGTAATCGAATGGCAGATAGAATGGGTAGGACACAAAATAATCCTCGATCTGCTTGTTCTCTGCGTCGCAATTCTTAAGATGCCGGAATAGGTAGTCGATTTCGATCGGGATTTTGGCGTCGAGTGGCTTGGCCTGCCGGGCCTTGACCGAAAAAATCCCCGAGCGCTCGGCCTTCACCGCTGAGACGACGTATCGCAAATAGTTCTTCCGCGTGATGTTCAAGACCCTTATGCCAAGTGTTTTTATCAAAAAGAAAAGAAAAGGCACGACATCCCACTTGTAAGGCGGGGTCAGGAAATGGGTCGTGTTGTATTTAACGTCGATAACGATGTATCGCTTTGACGAAAAGCATCGCAAGTATTCCAGGTAGTCTGTAAAGATTTTCTCGTGCTGGTCTGGATAAATGCGGGTGATGTCTCCGTTTGCGTAAGTTTTCAGGAAGTTGAAAAAGTTCGTCTCCCGGAGCAAGGGATTGTCCTGGGAGGTAGCGTCATTGAGGTTAAAGACCTCGTTGTGGCAGAAAATGTCAGGATGGGATTCGAAGACAGAACGCAGTGCGTTGGTTCCGCTGCGCTGCCGTGCCAGAATGATGATGAAATTGGAGTAGTCCATATTGTTTGATGCCAGGCTACGGGCGGCTGCCGAACGAGTGCCAGACCATGGGAGGGCGGTAGATGGACTGCGGCGGGAGCACATCACCGGTGTGCGAGCGTTGGTGCCCCCAGTGCAATGATGGCGGACGCTTGTATTTGCCCGAGCAGATTTCTCCGGCGGTCGTTTCGAACAGCCGGTCGAACTGCTCGGCGACATGTTCGACCGTAAAACGCTTGTCAATGGTGCGTCGCGCCTGCCTGGAGAGCGCAGCGAGCTGCGGACGATCCTTCCACAGGTCCGAGAGCAGAGCGGCCCATTTTTGGTAATCCCTACCACTCACGATAAAGCCATTGACACCGCTGGTGACGACCTCGGGGATGCCGCTTTCCATTTCGGACACGACAGGGACGCAGCCTGCGGCCATGGCCTCGACGAGCGATAGCGGCAGACCTTCAAAATCCGAGAGGAGAAGAAAGACATCATTCCGCGCCAGTTCCTTCATGATGGCGTCCCGTGTCATCCTCCCGGGAAGGCGGATGCGTCCGTCAGCAAGGTGGGCCTTGGCGCGGGCTTCGAAAATTTCCCTAACTTTCTCCTGTCGGGAGAACTCTCCGACAAGGGTCATTTCGTAGGGGACCTTGAGCCGGTCGAGGTTTTTGGCTAGCTCGACAAAGTCCAACACGCGCTTTTGATACTCGACGAGACGCCCGGTGTAGATGAGGCGGAGTTTTTTTGTGCGTGGTGACCTGGATTTTAGAATCTCCGATTTTCTGATGCTGGAATTATAAATCACCAGCGAGCGCTCCCCTAATAATGGATTCAAGGTGTTCACACCTTGTTTGATCCGCTCGGAGACACAGACGATTGCGTTGCTGTATCGGCCAAGCCGGTAGGCCTGTTCGTAGTAGTCGCCGTCATCGGACTGCACCCAGACGACTACGCCGACTTTATCCGTGAGCGCCGCAGCCACTCCATTGGCGGCGAAGTCGTAGCCCATGAACATGATGCAGGGCGCGATCTTCTCGAACTCGGCGATGAGCGCCTCCCACATCCCCTCCATGCCTGGGTTGCGCGGCTTGAGGTAGCGGCAGGGAAGCTTGGGCAGATGCTCGTCGGTTCCCGCCGTGTTGCGGATTTCGGCTTCGCTGCGCGTGAAAATGATCTGGACGTCCCAGCCGAGTTTGATGAGTTCCTGACCGAGCGCTTCGAGGGAGGAATTGACACCGCTGAGCGACCAGTCGCAGCACGGGATGATGATGGAGCGGGTGGTCTCCTGGACGCGTCTTAAATCTTCGCTCCAATCCAGCTCGGGCAGGTCGAAGTCACGCCGGGCCAGCTCCAATACCGGGTTCGCAACCGGTGCCGCGGCAGAGCTGCCGGATCGCTTCGGGCGACGGGAGGACGCGGCCTGATCGATCGGACGCAGAGCGACATTTACCGGGTAGCGTCCAAGTTTGCTGGCCGCAGAGTGGAATGCTTCGCTGGAATTGAAAATCACACGGCGGGCCTGATCAAAGGCCTCCGTGAGCACGCACTCCGCCGTCGGATTCTCATCATCGTAATGGAAATACGCCGGCACTTTTTCCGCCGACAGCGTCGCGACCACCTCCGGGCTGTCCGCAAAGGCGCACAAAGGTGCCAACCGGCAAAGACTCGCGGTGAGCATCCGCAATGCGGCTGGCTGGAGCACATCACACGCCAGGCGAAAATCCTCAAGGACCAGAATCCTTGCGCAGTTCTCAAGTTCGCGCACCCATTCCTGTCGCCGGAAAAGGATCACGTAAGGCTCGAGATGGTAGTCATTTGCCAGATGGCGCGCGAGTTGCATTACCCCTGGCATGGACTCAGGCGAACTGGCCTTTGAAAAAAGGAGCACTACACCCTTCTTCCACTGGCCACGCAGCAGAGGAGCCTTTGATGAACGGAGCAGAATCTCAATCATACTACGATGCAAGTGCGAGACGAACCGCCCCTCGGAGGCACCGGTCAGGACGTAATGCACGAGCGGGACGCAACCGGCATGGCGCACGTCGCCGTAGGTTTCGGAATAAAAACTGCTTATGAAGAGCGGGTTCGGGCGGCAGGCATTCTTGTCCACGGCGTGAGTAAGGTAATGAACGAGCGCGTTGACTCTGGATACCCGCAGCCTGGGTGACTGGCCGTAGTAATAGTCCGTGTCGAACCAAGGATGCGGGTCGTGACCGCCCGCGGGGCTCTGCGCGAGGTAATGCAGCAGCGGGTTTACACCGGAGGCTCGGACCTGGGGATAGCGTGCCAGGTAGTATTTTGTATCAAAAAGCGGATGTGGGTTATACCCGCTGGCCGCGCCGGTCCGCACATAGTGAAGCATTGCGGCTTCGCGTGATGGAAACTGGCAATCTGCCTGTTGTTCATAATATTGGGCGTCAAAAATGACGGCCAGATCAGCCAGACGCTGTTCCGGAACCAAGTCTGAAAGCCCCTCGGGATTGTCTAGGGCAAGTTCTGGGTGGCGCTGCGCCGCGCTTTCTGCCAGCGCATAGATGACGCACGTATCCTCATCGCGCACAATAGCGTGGTAATGATCCTCGAGATGGCGCCGAAAGTCGGCATAATGCTCGAGCCACCAAAGCGAGCGTTGTGGAATGAGAAGGTATTCCACCCCAAGCTCCCGCAGCCCTTCAAGGTGGGTAATCGCAGCCTCGCTGTCCCCAGGATGGTAGCCGCAATACACGCCGTCAACGCGCCGGGGAAAATGCCACGCCGTCCGGCCTTCGAATCTCAGCATTTCTGCGTCGCCCTTGCTGACGACGGCGACAATTGCATCAAGCGGCAGTGCCCTGCATGCGACCTCGCGCACCCGGGAGATCAATTCGTCATAGGAGAGTTCGCCGTGGGCGGTCATGATGGAATGAGAATCTTGCCGATAAAATGAGATGCCATTGATAGCTTCCGCTTCATAAAATCTTCGTGTCACCACTGCTAAAATATAGAAAATACATTTGGATTACCTTTGAGAGCGCAAATTTGACGGTTTCGGTTCTCTGCGTCAAGCATCTTCTGACCATGTGTTAAAACCAGACCCAGATGCATTTATCAATCAGGGCACATTCAAGCCGAGTTCACGCACAAGATTGCCCAGGACGACCTCATGGCTGAAAAACTCACGGGCGATTTGCTGAGCCGCACGTCGATGCTTTTCATAGTCCGAATTGATCTCCTTGATGGCCGTGAGAATTTCTTCCATCGTCTGGAAGCCATACAAGCCGGACCCGGTCGGGAGCACATTGCAAAACCCGGTTTCCTGCGTGATCACCGGTCGCCCTGCGGCGAGATAGGTGGCGCTCCGGTCGCTGAACCATCCAGTGCGCAGGCGCACATTCTGATCTTTCGCCACGGTGAACTCCCCCCGTGAACCGCCGATATAACTGCGGTAGGCGTCGATGTCATTTGAGATGTTAAGCCCGTGCCCTACCTGCCATCCCTTGTTCTGAAGCATTTCTTTGTCCGGGGATTCGCAGCTGCTGAGCGACAGCTCAAACTTCTGCTCGGTGCGCGAAGGTAAATCGATGAACTTCAGAAACTCATACTCTTTGTTCCAGTGGTAGGTCTCCCCAAGGAAATGCACTTTGCGATGAACTTGCCGCCAGTTCCCGATGCTGGTAAACAGCTCCGCCGAGCCCCGTCCTGCGGTTTCCCAAGCATCCATGATCACGGGTTGCCTCGTCGGTTTGAAATAAAATAGATTGGACATCGGCAGCTTGCAATCTGCCGAGCCGAAATTTTCGCCGAATGAAAAGAACGCACAGTGGGGCTCGAGAAACGCCAGGGCATGAGGCTTGTTGTCGTGCAGCTCAATTTGCAGTTCGACCGGATCGGTCTCCAGATACACCAGCCGCCCGGTGGCGCTGTGCTCCGGCAGTGGCTCCGTGCCGCCATGCAGATTGATGACCAGTGCAGCCTCATTGAAAAGGTCTTTTACTTTTGTCCGGCTCATGCCGAAATGCCGCGCGTCATTCCAGCGAGGATCATACGCCCAGCGGCTACCAAGATCAAAGCGGCGCATCACGCCATCAATGAAAGCCGCCGCATTAGCCGAGCCGTCGTCGGTCCCGGTTTCCATGAAACAGCGCGGGGTGCAGCCATGCGCCTCAACGTAGTAAACATCGAAGCCCAGCCTTTGAAACCCGATGAGGTAGTGAACGGTCTGCCAGACCACGCCGGCAACCGGCATTTTGCTCATCATGCCGAGCAACACCAGCTTGGGTTTTGACGTGATGTTCACAACTCTTCCTCCATGGGAGAATAACCCGACGCGATTTTCCGGCTGACACGTTTCATCTGGTGGTCGAATAGCTGTTTATAAAGCCCGCCCACAGCAATGAGCTGATCATGCGTGCCCTGCTCGACGATCACGCCCTGGTTGAGCACAATAATCTTGTCCGCATTCCGGATCGTCGAGAGCCGGTGCGCGACCATGAATGTGGTGCGTCCGATCATGAGACGATCGAGCGCATCCAGAATTACGGCTTCAGTCTTCGCATCGATGGATGAGGTTGGCTCGTCAAGAATTAGCACCGGCGCATTTTTCAAAAATGCCCGTGCGACAGAAATGCGCTGACGTTCTCCTCCGGAGAGCTGCGCGCCCCGTTCGCCGATTTGTGTCTCATACTTCTCGGGGAGAGACATGATGAAGTCATGTGCATTCGCCGCCTTCGCTGCTTCTATGATTTCATCCATGCTCGCCTCGAGCCGCCCGTAGCGGATGTTGCTCGCAATCGAACCCGATGAAAGCAGGGGATCCTGTAGCACGATGCCAAGTTGCTCGCGGAGTGATTTAAGTGTTATTTTGCAGATGTCCGTCCCGTCCAGAAGGATCCGGCCGGCGCTCGGACCATAAAATCTGGGGATTAAACTCATCAAAGTGGTTTTGCCCGCGCCTGTTGGCCCGACGACCGCAATCACTTCGCCCGAATTCGCGGTGAATGACACATTTTGGATTGTATCCTTTCGTTCTGTGTAACTGAAAGACACGTCCTCAAAAACAATCTCGCCCTTCGCACGTCCAATTTCCATGGCGTCCGGTGCATCGCGGATTTCAGGCTGGGTGTCCAGCAGGTCGAATGCGAAGCGCAGGCTGATTAACTGCTCCTGCATGGATCCGATCGTGTGGCTGATGGCCTCCAGCGGCTTGTAGATCGAAGCGATGTAGGCAAGCACCACTAGCAGCTGACCGGTGGTGAGTTGCCCGTGAATTGCGTGCAAGGCACCGAGACCCAGAACCATGGCCGTTCCCACTGCGGTCGTCATGTTCACCACCAGAGAAAAGAGCGTCTGTCTCACGGTGAGCTTCACCCGGGCATTCACCGCGCGCTCACTCTGAACCCGGAAGCGGGCCAGTTCATGAAGCTCGCGACCAAAAGCGACGATCACACGAAGCATCGACATGCCTTCGTGAATTATGGAAAGCACTTCGCCTTCGATCAACTTGGCCTCCATCAAACGCGTCTGGATGTGCTTGATGTAATATCCAACGGAATAGTAAAGCAGTGGCGCTACTGCAAGCGAGAGAAGCGCCAGCGTGTGGTCCATTTTGTAGGTAATCCAAAACATGCCCACCAGCGTGACCACGCTCTCCAGCATCACGGGCACCACCATCACCAGTCCCGGCACTGCGTCCGCCTGGAAATTAACCGCATAAATCAGCATGCCCGAGCGGCGCTGATCGTGAAAGGCCAGCGAGAGTCTTTGTGAATGGAGATAAAGATCCGCCCGGAAATCCTGCGCCATGCTCAGATTGAGGCGGGTGTTCAGATAGCTTCCGAGGATGCCCAGCAGATGGTGGACAAAGGTAACAACCAGCCCCGAGATCACGACAAAAACTAACAGCGCCATTCGGTCACGTCCAACCCAGCCGAGTAGCTTTCCAAGCAGCGGATCCAGCGGATGCGTCTCGAGCACGGAGTCCACTAGTATCTTCATGGGCCAAGGCACCAGCAGCCCGATCAAACCAGCCAGGAGAATTGTCCCGACAGATGCCGCGGCGATGCCCCAATATGGTTTGATATAGCGGAGGACTCGTGGAAAATACTTCACTGGCGCGTGAGGCGTTCGTTGCTTAGGAAGAAGGTTTCGGTTTTACGGAACCCGAAGTAGCGGGTATATCCTGAGCCTGTGTAGTCAAGCTGACAATATGGAATTCAACAAAGCGTTTTGGAGACTAACCCAGCATGAATGCGTGCGCAACATCCTCACGCCGGCAGTGCGCGGCTATCTGAGATTTTGGCCGCTCCGTGCTGGAAAGACCTTCATCTGGAGCCAGCTTGTCCGGCCCTGTTTCGCCTGGCACCCGCGCAAGTTTGTCGCCTCTACCCGCTTCGGCTCGCTCATGGTGGGCAACACCCAGGATGTGGTGCAGCAGTGCATTTATTTCTTTGGAATATGGGAGCCTGCTGTTACGCAATGGGTCAGCGCCAGACTGCGCCCCGGTGACGTTTTTATCGATGTCGGCGCAAACATAGGCTATTTCTCCCTGCTTGCGGCAAAATCAGTCGGCGAGACAGGCAAGGTCGTTGCGATTGAGGCCTCGCCGGTCATCTTCAGCTTGCTCCAGCATAACCTCTCACTGAATCAAACGCATCAAGTGCGCGCGGTGAACATCGCGGTGGCAGATCAACCCGGAAAAATTGCGCTTTTCCACGGGACGGATTACAACAGTGGCGAAACCACAACGATCTCCGGCCAAGGCTTGGATTTTCATGGGGAAGTGGACGCACTTCCGCTTACAGCCATTCTTGAACCGGATGAACTGCAGCGGGCACGTCTGATCAAGATCGACATCGAGGGAGGCGAATGGTCCGCCATCTGCGGCATCTTCGCTTGCCTGCCTGATCTGTCACCAGTGCTCGAGTGGATCATCGAGATGCATCCAGCCCAACTACAGGCACTTGGCAGGTCCGGTGATGATATCGTCACCCTCTTTGCCTCAGCCGGCTATCACGCTTATCACCTCCAGAATTACGCCCTGCCTGTGGACTGCATTGATCCGTTGAAACCCGTCCGGCCAGTTCGATTCCAGCGTGCGATTGATGAAGAAATGCTTGTCGTCTTTTCCAAGATTGACGCCGATTTTTTATAGATGGGTCTGAAAAGTCCGGGCACTTCATCCCCGCACCAAGTCCGGATCACATCGAGTAAGCGGGCGGTCGCTTCTGAATGTCCATCACGTGAGCACGTGAGCACGGGACGAGGAATCAGCCGTATCGGGAGGCACAACGGAATTCTGCACTCACGTCGACACCCCGAAATAAAAACACAAAGTTTTTCCGGCATGACGATAAAACAGCCGATGCTTCACCGTAACCTATTCCCCATGCAATCCATGAACAAACTCATAGCCCCTCTTTTTTTCGCTCTTATCCTGCCTGCATTCCTGCGGGCGGAATTAAAAATACCCGCCATCATCGGCGATCACATGGTGCTGCAGCAGAAACAGCAAAATCCTGTGTGGGGCTGGGACACGCCTGGAACTAAAGTCATGGTCGAGTTCGCCGGGCAGACCAAATCCGCAGAAGCCGGCGCCGACGGCCTGTGGACGGTGAAGCTTGATCCCATGCCTGCCAATGCGCAGCCTCAGAAAATGCTGATCAGCGGCTCTACGAAGTGCGAGGTTCAGGATGTCCTGATTGGTGAGGTCTGGATGTGCTCCGGCCAGTCGAACATGGGATTCACACTCAGCGGTGACTGGAATGGCGATCTCGAAGCGGCGGCATCAAAGCTTCCCAACCTCCGCCTCATCAAGGTTCCGCAGGTGGGCACCCAGGAATTGAAGTCCGATTTTAATGGCACTTGGAAAGACGCGACCGACGCCAATGCATGCAATAGTTTCTCCGCCGTCGGTTTTCTCTTTGGGCGTTATCTTCATCAGATACTCGGCGTTCCGGTCGGACTGATTGACAACGCCTGGGGAGGTTCTGCCGCAGAGGCCTGGATACGTCGCGATTCGCTGGAAAAAGATTCGCGCTTCAAGCTGCTCATGGAAAACACCGTGAAACATGAAGCGGACTTGGAAGCAGCCAGGATCAACGCAACTCAGACACCCGATGCGAAAAAAGGCGCGGATGCCTGGCTCGCCGGCAACGCGCGCCCTGGCAATATCTTCAACGGCGTGTTGAACCCCACCCACGGCTACGGCATCAAGGGCGTGATCTGGTATCAGGGCGAGAGCAATGCCGCACGCGCTCATGAATACGCCGACCTCTTTCCTTTCCTCATCAAGCAGTGGCGCAAGGAATGGAATCAGGGCGACTTCCCGTTCTACTGGGTGCAGTTGGCCAACTTTAAGCCGAAAACTCCTGAGCCTGTCGAGAGCGACTGGGCCGAACTCCGGGAGTCGCAGACGAAAACTTTGAAGCTGCCCAACACCGGCCAGGCGGTCATCATCGACCTCGGTGAAGGCCAGGACATCCATCCAAAAAACAAACACGATGTCGCCGCGCGTCTCGTGCGCTGGGCCTTGGTGAAAGACTACGGACTGAAGCTTCCTTACCGCAGCCCCGAGTTCAAGAACTTGGCCATTGAAGGCCACAAGGCCGTCATCACGCTGGACATGTTCGGCAGCGTGCTCCGTCCCTTCGACGTGAATGAAGCCATTGGCTTTGCCGTTTGCGGAGAAGACAAAGTCTGGCACCACGCTAAGGGCCTTCTCCTCGGTCCTGACAAAGTGGAGGTCGTTAGTGACCAGGTCGGCAAACCCGTCGCCGTGCGCTATGCCTGGGCCAGCAATCCTGATTGCAATCTCTTCAGCAAGGACGGCCTGCCCGTCACGCCCTTCCGCACCGATGACTTTGAGATGATAACCAAGCCCAAGCCCGTTCTGCAACCGGCTGCCGCCAAACCCTGACGGTCGCATAGATGTCAAGAACGCATGGAGTGATGGCGTTCCCCCGTCACCAGACTTCGAAACAGACCGACGGGAATTCATTGTAAATCGCCGTTGCCAATGATGCGGCAACGGCGATTACGTTACTCCAGTGTCCTTGGAAAATCAGTCACGCTTCTGGCAGTCGGCGTCTTTGACGCTCTCACGTCGCATCAACATCGGCTGGTGGCTGGAGCGCTGGACGGGCTGGTTGATGGCATCCGCATCGGCGGGTTCAGTGACGGTGTTGTTGGTGCGGTGGTTCCGGCCCGATCAATTGCGCTGGGTCTGGATCGCCCTCGCAACTTTGCTCGTCGTCGGCGGGGTCGCCGCATGGCTAGCGGGGCGGAAGTATTTTGAATCGCCTGACGCCGCGCGGGTGAGGCTGGAGGATGCGCTGGGATTGAAGACGCGGCTCAGCGCGGCGGCGGCTGGCATCGGTCAATGGCCCGCGCCGGTTGTTGGAAAAATTTCTTGGCCCGTCCGCTGGCGCTGGCAGCGTCCGCTCGCAGTGCTTTTGTTCACGGCGGCCATGCTCGCGCTCGCGACGCTGATTCCGCTCTCATCCAAAGGCGCGTTCAAAAAACATGTCATCGAAAAACCCACGGCTGTGATGGACGTGGAAAAGTGGGTGCAGGAATTGCGCCGTGATGAGTCGGCCAATGAAAAATCGCTGGAAGATGTGGAGAAGAAAATCGCTGACCTGCTCCAGCGTCCATCAGAAAACTGGTATGAGCACGGCAGCCTGGAAGCCGCAGGCAATCTCAAAGAGCAAACCGCGTCGGAGTTGCGTGAGCTTGCGGAGAACCTGGCCGATGCCGAGCGCGCCGCCTCTACGATGCAGGCGATGGGTGATACCATGCCGCAAGCGGTGAAAGATTCATTGTCGAAAAGTTTGCAGGATGCCGCGCAGGGTCTCAGTGCCGGCGGAATGAAACCGAACGAGCAATTGCTCCAGCAGCTTCAGCAGATGCAACCCTCGGAGCTGGGCAAGCTTTCTAAAGAGCAGATGAAGCAGCTCGCCGGGCAACTGGCCAAGAACAGCGAGGCGCTGAAAAAGAGTCTCGCTCAATGTCCGAACTTCGATCCTTCCGGCATTCCCGGCATGGGTGATGGCGAGGGTCAGGGCAAAAAGCCCGGCAACGGCAAAAAAGGCGAAGGCCCCGGAAAAGGAGGCATTGACCGCGGTCGCGGTGATGCGGAACTGACCTTGAGCGATGACGAGACCAACCTCGACACCAAAAAAATGGAGGCGCTGAAATCCCAACTCGATGCTGAACGCGCCGCGCCCGGCGACACACTCACCGTCACGGACGGCAAGCACGAAGTGGACAAGAACGCCTATCAAGGCCCCAGGCAAGGCGGCGGCATCAACGGCAACGGCGACGGCGGCACTGCAGTCTGGCAGGATTCACTCATGCCCTCGGAGCGCGCGACATTGAAGAAGTATTTCAAATAGCATCATCAATTTTATCTCATGGCCAATCCAACTCATCTGAACGAAACCGACGCCGCCCGCGCGGGCGAAACCATCACCAGCCTGCGTGTGGCTCTGCAAAATGTTCTCTTCGGCCAGGAAGAACTCATTGATCACGTCATCACCGGCCTGCTTGCCCGCGGCCACTTGCTGCTCGAAGGCTTGCCCGGCCTTGGTAAAACCGAACTGGCAAAGGGCTTGTCCAAGGCGCTCGGGCTTCAGGCCAAGCGCATCCAGTTCACGCCCGATCTTCTGCCCGGCGACATCACGGGCAATCCGATGCTGCAAGATGTTGATGGCACGCGACGCTTTGTGTTTCAGCCGGGGCCGGTGTTTGCGAACTTGGTGCTCGCGGATGAAATCAACCGCGCCTCGCCCAAGACCCAGAGCGCGTTACTTGAAGCCATGCAGGAGCGCCGTGTAACGGTAATGGGCGAGTCACACATGCTGCCCGCGCCATTCTTTGTGCTGGCGACGCAGAACCCCATCGAACTCGAAGGCACTTATCCGCTGCCGGAAGCGCAACTGGATCGTTTTCTTTTCAAGCTGGATGTGCGCTCCAATGACGCGGCCACGCTGGAGAAGATCGTGCTGCATCGCGAAATCGGTGTCGAGCCGGAGGTGAATTTGGTGATGGACGCGGCCACCCTTAATGAACTGCTTGATCTCACCCGCAGCGTGTTCATGCCGCAACCGGTGGCCAATTTCATTGCGCGTCTGGTCAAAGGCACGCATCCCGGCGAAGCCTTCGCGGGTGGTGTGAAATACGGCGCGAGTCCGCGAGCTGCGCTGGCATTGGCCGCCGCATCCAAGGCACGCGCGCTGATGGAGCGCCGCTTGAACGCCAGTTATGAAGATGTTCGCGCGGTCGCTCCCGCCGTGCTGCGGCATCGCTTGATTCTCGATTATGGCGCAAAGCTTGAGGGTATGACAACCGATCTCATTGTGGCGCGGTTGATTGAAAAAATCCCCGCTCAGGACAAGCCGCTTCCCTCGAGCCTGAGCGCGGCGAAGATTTGATCGCCACACCTCACACGGACACATGAGACTACTTAGAAATTTCTTTGCCTTGATGCTCGCTGGAGCGGCGGTGCAACTTCCGGCCACCACCACCATTCATGTGCCCACGGATGCGGAAAGCGGTGTGACCATCGAAATCGAAAGCTGGCTCGATCACTGTCCGCAGGACGGCATGATGCCGCTGGAGCTGAAGATTGCGAACAACAGCTCGCGCAGCCATGAATGGACGCTCACGGCGCGGGATGGCTACGGCAACGGCACGAACTATACGTTTCATCTATCGGTAGGGCCGGGGCGCACAGCAACCGCGACCGTATATTCGCCGGTCGCGCCCGCTGGCTCCTATCGCACGTTGAATTTAAATTTGCAGGGACATGGCGTGACATGGAATACCTCGCTTTCGGCGCCATCTCACTCCGGCTCGGGTAGCGGCAAGGACATGGAATTCATGGCCATGAGCAAAAATTTATCCGACAAAGGCTGGAGCGGATTGAGCGAGCGGTTTGAAAAAGCACCGGGCGGCCCCAAACCTTTCGAAGCCACGAAAGTGGACATGACGAAAGCGCCCGACGACTGGCGCGGCTATTCCGGGCTGGCGCAGCTCTGGATGACGGATTCCGAATGGCTTGCCCTTGGTGCGGGCGCGCGCGCGGCGATCATGGACTGGATGGCGCTGGGTGGTCGCACGGTTTTGTTCTGCACGAATGCATCGGCTGCGCGGCTCACGGAACTCAAGCTGCCGGGGTGGGATGCCGACGGTGTGCCCAGGATCGGCGCGGGTGAATTCAAAATCCAGTCATGGGACGGCAAGACATTTCCTCTCAATGACGCGGCGCGTCTGGCTGAGACCAAGAACGTTGACAACAGTGCGACTACCACTGCGGGATACAGCCACTGGACGCTGCGTGACGTGGTGGGCGTCCCGCGTCTGCATTCCGGGTTGATCTTCGCGTTCATATTGGTTTTTGGCGTGCTGGTCGGCCCGGTGAATCTTTTCTGGATGGCGGGACCGCGCCGGAGGCACCGCTTGTTTTGGACGACTCCATTGCTCTCGCTGGGCGCCAGCGCGTTGTTGATCGCCCTGATGTTTTTGCAGGACGGCATCGGTGGTAATGGTGCGCGGCGCGTGCTCGCCTTGATGCTGCCAGAGCAGAAAAAGACCGCGATCATTCAGGAGCAGGCCAGCCGCACCGGCGTGCTGATGGGGCGAACTTTTGCCAAGGCGGAACCCGCGTGGATGCAAGCCATTTCGTTGGAGGATACATCGGCATACAATCCCCGGTCGAATGGACAGCGACAGTTGAACGAGGATGAACAGCAACGCTCTGGCGACTGGTTCGCCAGCCGCGCGGTGCAAGGACATGCGCTCGCCACGGTGCGACCCACGCGCGGGGTCATTGAAGTTTTTTTATCTACGTCCCCCAATGATGCGCCCTCTGTCGTCTCCAGTATCGCCGCGCCTCTGCAGCGCGTGTTTGTCGTGGATGATAAAAACAAAATCTGGCAGGCGGACAATATCGGCACCGGAGAGAAAAAGACTCTTAGAGCCTGTGACAAAAATGAATTCGCGGAATGGATGGAGAAGCGCGTTTTCAATGATGCCGGGCCCATGATGAAGCAGACGCTGGAACGGTTGCGCAATCGCAGCGGCTTCGTTTTTGCCGAAAGCTCAGATGCCTCCAAGTTCGCCATCAGCACGCTCGACTCCATCCGCTGGAACGATGAACGCGTGATCTTCGCCGGGCCTTATTTGAAGCACACCACGCCATGACCGACACCGTAACATCCACCGCCACGCTGCCGGAGAAACTCGTCGAGGTGCGGGACTTGAACCGCGTGTTCGACAAGGTTCATGCCGTGCAGGAGGCTTCCTTCGACATCCATCGCGGCCAGGTGGTCGGTTTCATCGGCGCGAACGGCGCGGGCAAGACCACGACCATGCGCATCATGGCCACGCTGGACGAGCCGACCACCGGCACCGTCAGCATCGCTGGTGAGGATGTCATGCAGCATCCGGAGCGCGTGCGGCGCCTTATCGGCTGGATGCCGGACAGCTTCGGCACTTATGCGAACATGACCGTGTTCGAGTATCTCGATTTTTTCGCACGCGCCTATGGCTTCAATAACATTGCGCGTCGCGAGCGCGTGCATGAGGTCATGGAATTTTCCGACCTTACGCCGCTGGCCGACCGGCCCATGGGCAAGCTCAGCAAAGGCATGGGGCAGCGTCTCTGCTTTGGTCGCATGTTAATCCCCGACCCGGAGTTCATGATTCTCGACGAGCCGGCCGCCGGTCTCGATCCGAAAGCGCGCATTGAATTCAAGAACCTCGTGCGGCTTCTCGCCCAGCGCGGCAAAACGCTTTTCATCAGCAGCCACATCCTCAGCGAACTTGGCGAGATGTGCGACACGCTGCTCTTTATTGACGGTGGCAAGATCGTCTATCACGGCGGGGCCGAAGCCCTGACGCGCGGCAACGCCACCAACGCCAGCGGGCAGGCCCACATGGTGGTGAGCGTCAGCGTCACCGGCCCGTCGGATACGCTCACGCAATGGGCCACCATGAATCCGGGCTGGAGTGTGCTGGAGCAAAAACGCGACGGCGCGCGGCTCGCGTTTGAAGGAGAAAACGCGGCGGACCTCGCAGCCGGATTGCGTAAGATGATCCTCGACGGCGTGCCCGTTATTGAGTTCCGCCGTGAGGAACGAAAGCTGGAGGACGCCTTCGTGGATATGTTGAAGAAGGTAAGCCAGTAAGAACCCGGATTCGAAGTTAGAAGTTATTTACCTGTATTTGTATGTCTGCCGCCGCACCCGCAATACCCGTCACCAATGACTTTGCCGACTGGTTGAGTCCGATCCTCGTCAAGGAACTGCGGCAGGGGTTGCAGGCCCGGACCTTTGTTTCCATGTTCATCGTCGTCCAGGTGGTGATGATTCTTTTGGTGGGGTTTCATTTGTTATCGCTGTCCACCAATGCCGGAACCTCGGGCTTTGACGGGTTTTTCTGGTTCTTCGTCGGCTTTCCCCTGCTGATTCTCATGCCGGCGCGGGGACTGGCGGCGGTGAGCGAAGAAATGCGGGCGAACACGCTCGACTTGGTGCGGCTCACGCGATTGACGGCCTTCCGTATCATCTTGGGCAAATGGATCGCGCTGGTGTCGCAATCAGGGCTGCTGGTGGCGGCGATCCTGCCTTATGCGGTGCTGCGCTATTTCTTTGGCAGGGTGGATGTGGTCTTGGAACTGCAATCTCTCGGATGGTTGCTGGCAGCGTCTTTCGTCATCACAGCCGGGGCCATCGCTCTCTCCACGGCTCACTTGGTTCTTCGCGTGCTGATTTTACTGGCGGCACTGCCCAGCTTTCTGACATTTTCCTTCACGGTTGCTCTTAGCCGGGCCTTCGGTGGTGGAGGTTATTCCAGCGTCGGTTTTGTTCCGGTGGACGACTGGTGGCTTATCCTCATCGCGATGGCAGTTTATGTGGTGATGTTCCTCGAATACGCGGCCTCGAAGATCGCGCCGCAGTCGGAGAACCATTCCGCGCGGAAGCGATCAGCTGTGCTGCTGTTTTCCATTGTCCTTGTGGCCGCAGGCTGGCTCGGCGGACCTCCGTGGTATTTTTCAATTGCCCTATGGATGGCTCCGATCATCAATTGGGTGATCGTGGAGGCCCTGACGGAAAACCCGGTATTGCTGCCAAGTTTGTTCATGCCCTTTGCGCGGCGCGGCATCATCGGACGGCTGGCCGGGCGCTTCCTGTATCCCGGCTGGGCCACGGCCATCATGTTTACCGCGCTGGTCGAGGGGTTGTTGTTTTTGGGTGTCTGCGGAGTGGCAAAATTCGATCCCATCCCTGAATCCAGCAAACTGGCGTTTTATGCCGTGTGGGTGCTGGTCTTCCTGGCGCTGGTCGCTCCGCTTCCCATCATGTTTTTGTTCAAGCGCGTGGAGAAACGCTTCTGGTTGTATCTGCTCATCCAGCTTGTTTTCGTGCTGCTGTTCGCTGCCGCCTCCACAGTGGCGGATCGGGATTCGCCCTCGGCGTTTTACTGGCTGGCACCGTTTCCCGCCAGTGCCTTGCTCGCGATGCTTTCTCATGCTGATCATGCCGAGCTGGCCGCATTTTATCTGACCACCACTTCCGTTGTCGGTGGCGTGCTGCTGCTGTTCCTCGCGTTCATCATGCGGCGCGAGTTTCGTGCTTATTCCATGCTGGAGAAGTCAGCCGCAGCTGGCATCAAGAAAAATTCCCAGGCATGATCTGCATGAATCAATGACATGAATCTCGCCGCGATTCACCAGCGAATGAAAGCCGCGACCGCGGTGGCCCGGCTTCCGCTGCGTTCGGGGCAATGGTCGGGCGTTGCGGGCAGCGTGCTGGGACAAGGCACGGGCAGCTCGATTGATTTCCAGGACCAGCGGCAATACATGCCGGGCGACGATCCGCGCCATATCAACTGGCAGGCTTACGCGCGCACCGGGCATTACACGATGAAGCTCTATCGCCAGGAAGTGACTCCGCGCGTGGATTTGATCTTCGATGCCAGCCCCTCGATGTTTCTCAACGAAACCAAGTCCGCGCGCGCATGGGAGTTGCTTTATTTCTGCCTTGAGAGCGCGCTGCGACTCGGGGCTTCAGTCAAGCTCCACACCCTGCGTCAAGATGTGCGAGAAACTGCCATTGATCGCGCGCTTGCCTACGACTGGCCCGAGGATGCATCCGCCTGCAAGCCGGAATTGTGCGCGTTGCTGGAACGGGTGCCATTGCGCGCCGGATCGCTGCGAGTTGTGGTGAGCGATCTGCTCGATGAATCTCCGCCCGAGAGAGCGGTGGCCGCGCTGACCGTCAATCGCGGACGCGCATTGTTGCTGGCACCGTTCTGCATCGAAGAAGCCAGCCCGGACTGGGCGGGCAACATCGAGTTTGAGGAAAGCGAGTTGCAAACTCTCACTAAGCAGCGGGTGGAATCCGATCTGCTGGCGCGCTACCTTCGCGCATACGAAACGCATTTCTTCCTCTGGCGCGAGCAATGTGCGCGGCGCGGCATGGGGTTTGCGCGAGTGTCTTCTGATGCGGAATTTTTTGCCGCGCTGCGGGCCGAGGCGGTCGCGGCGGGAGTGGTGGAGATGTGAGAAAGGATGAAGGATAGAAGTTAGAAGTTAGAAGTTAGGAGTTAGGAGTTAGGGGATAAGTGTTAAAACATAGTTTTCTTTGAATGAAGTTGTTTCTTGCCAATCCAGCCGGTCTCTGGGCGCTGCTTGCGATCCCGGTGATCTTGCTGATTCATTTTTTGCAGGAACGCACCCGTCGAATCCGGGCGAGCACTTTGTTTTTGCTCGAGCGCGTGAAGCCGCAGAGCGTCGGCGGCGCGAGGATTGATCGCCTGCGAAATTCCGTCCCGCTGTGGATGCAATTGCTCGCCGCGCTCATCATTGCCTGGCTGCTATCCGACCCGCGATGGATTCGCCGTGACTCGCGCCAGACGGTGGCGGTGGTGCTGGACAGTTCCGCATCCATGAGCGCGTTCAAGAAAGAAACGCGCGAGATGCTGGCGCAAAAACTGGCGCGCTGGTCAGGCACGGCGGCGCATACCGACTGGCATCTGATCGACAGCGCGCCTCGCAGACCGACGCTCTACGCGGGAACGGAATTGAAGGGATTGATGGAGGCCTTTGACAAATGGGATCCCGTGCTGGGCACGCATCGGCCCGATGATTCTCTGATGACCGCGCGCGGCCTGGTGCGGCAAGGCTCGGGCACCGTGATCTTCGTCACGGATCGCAAGACGGATGTTCCTGCAGAAGTCGCGGTGCTTTCTGCCGGAGCCATGATCGAGAATGTCGGATTCGCGGGCGGCGAAGTAAAGACGGCGGGCGCGGCAACCAGATGGAACGTGCTGGTAAAAAATTACGGCGCGGAAAAACAAGAGCGCGATTGGTTCTTCGAGGGGCGCAATCCCGATGTTAAATTGCAGAGCAGCGCGCAGCATCTGGTCATCGATCCCGGGCAAACCGTGGTCTTGGAAGGCGGGTGGCCGCGCGATGAAAAGCAGCTAACTTTCAAGCTAAGCGGGGATCGTTTTGCCTGGGATGACATGTTGCCCCTGCAAAAACCGGAGCCGCGAGTCGTGCGCGTAGCCGTGAGACTGGGCGGAGCGACGGGTGATTTGCTGAAGAAAATGTTCGATGCCTTCGAGGGTGTGGAGCTTAATTCTCCGACGCCGGATTTGACCGTGGGCGAACTGGGCACGGCGGTGGAAAATGATGCGGTGCAGGTGACAGGCACGGCGGGCGAAGGCGCGCCGCTGGACCCGGCCTGGGTGGCGGCGGAAGATCATGGATTGACCCGCGATCTGGCGTGGTCAGGTCTGTTGTGCGGAAAGCCCATGAGTCTCGTTCTAACGGCGGATGATGAGCCGCTCTTGTGGAAAGGCGGGCGCATCCTCGCGCTATTGCGTCATGGAACTGCGGCGGATGGCAGGCCCTTGCGACGCCTCATTTTGAACTGGGATCTCGAGCAATCGAACGCGCCAAAAACTCCCGCGCTGCTGGTGATGCTCCGGCGATTTGTGGAATCCGTGCGCGTGAGCAAGCGCGAGCCGCGGGCGGGAAATTTTGAAGCGGGGCAGGAGCTGGAGTTCCAAGGAGTGAATGCGAAACTTTGGAGTGAGGGCGGCTCCCTTGGGTTCGACGGTCGCGCGCCGGAGAAGCCGGGATTTTTTGAAGTTCGGGAGGGCGACAAAACCATGATCAGCGGCGCGGCTCATTTCGCGGACATCCGGGAGGCGGATTTTCATGGAGCGGAAGCGCTGGACACTCTGGAGAAGATGCGGTTTGAATCCGCGCTCAGACAATCGGAGGCTGATCCGCTGATGCTTTTGTGGATGGCGTTGGTGCTGGCCTGTTTCATGATCTCATGGGCATGGAGAGCAAAAAACGGAAAACGGAAAACGGGAAACTGATAACGTCTCATGCGCTTCGCTTCACCCGAATGGTTTCTTCTTCTTCCGCTTCTCTTCGCGGCGGGATGGTTCTGGCGCGGGTTGCGGCTGGAGAATCCTTTGCGTTTGCTGTGCATGATTTTTGTCGTGCTGCTTCTGGTCAAGCCAGAGGTGCGTCGTCAGGGCGATGGACTTGATCTCTGGGTGCTGGTGGACCGTTCGGATTCCGCTTGGGATTTGTTGCGTCCGAGAGTTGCGGAATGGGAGACCATTCTCCACAAATCGAAAGGGCCGGATGATCATTTGTTCTTCGTGGATTTCGCGGCGGAAGCGGTCACGCGCGGAGCGGAGCTAAAGGCGGGCGCGGACGGCCAGCAGTATGACGGATTGCGCAATGCGACGCGGCTGAATTCCGCCGCCGCATTCGCTCTCGCGCAGATGCCGCCGGATCGCGCAGCGCGGATGCTGGCGTTGACGGACGGTTACAGCACGGAGCCGCTGGAGGGGCTTGCGGAGCGGTTACTGAAACAAGGCGTGCCCCTGGATTACCGGCTGCCGCCGCGCGAGACTATGAACGATTACCGGGTGGCGTCTTTTGTTCTGCCGCGTCGCGCACAATTGCGCGAGGCTCTGCTGGGCGAGGCTGTTGTGCTTGGTGGTCGCGATGCCACGGTGCCGGTGGAGATTTTTCGCAACGGACAAAACATCGGGCGTCGCGAGGTATCAGTTAACGACGGCGTGGGCCGTTTGCGGTTCACGGATCGCATTGCCGCGCCCGGCGCGTGTCGTTATGAAATCCGGCTGCTGCCTGTTGATGATGCGATTGCCGGTAACAATGCCGCCGAGCAATGGGTCGAGGTTCAGGGCGGGCCGCGCGTGCTGCTGGTGACGGCTTATCAAGACGATCCACTGGCCGGGGTCTTGCGCGCGCAGGGTTTTGAAGTGCAGCTCGTGACTGCGCTGGGCGAGTTGAATATCGGTTCGCTCAGCGGCGCAAAGGTCGTGGTGCTGAACAACGTGCCCGCTTACAAGCTGGATTCCAAGTTTGTCCGCGGGCTGGATTTTTTCGTGAACCATCAATGCGGCGGACTGGCGATGATTGGCGGCAAATTTAGTTTCGCCGCCGGTGGATGGTTTGGTTCGCCGGTGGAGCCGCTGCTTCCGGTGAGCATGGAGTTGAAACAGGAGCACCGGAAAATGGCGGTGGCGATGGCCATCGTGATGGATCGCTCCGGCAGCATGGCCATGATGGCACCGGGGACCAGCGTCACCAAGATGAGCCTGGCGGACGAGGGCGCGGCGCGGGCCATTGAACTGCTGGGCGATAACGACATGGTCTGCGTTATTCCCGTGGACAGCCTGGCGCATCCGTTATCGCCACTGGTGCAGGTCGGGCCGAATCGCGGCTCATTGCAAAATACGGTGCGCCGGGTGGAAAGCACCGGGGGCGGAATTTTTTGTTACACAGGATTAAAAGCCGCATGGGACATTTTGAAAACTGCGCCGATGGGACAGCGGCACGTCATCCTGTTTGCGGACGCAGCCGACGCGGAGGAGCCGGGTGATTACATCAAGCTGCTGGCCGAGATGCAAAAGGAAAAATGCACGGTGAGCGTGATCGGCCTGGGCACTGAAAAAGATTCTGACGCAGATTTCCTCAAGGATGTGGCGCGACGCGGGAACGGGCGCATTTTTTTCAATGCGAATCCGAATGAACTGCCCGCGCTTTTTGCCCAGGAGACCGTGACCATCGCGCGCTCGGCGTTCATCGAGGAGCCGGTGGCTTTGAAAGCGACACCGGGCTGGATGGAGATGGCGGCATCTCCGTTGGACTGGTTGCCCAAAATTGACGGATACAATCTATGTTATCTGCGACCGGGCGCATCCCAGGCCGCCGTTTCTGGCGATGAATATGCCGCGCCGCTGGTTTCATTCTGGCAACGCGGCGCCGGGCGCGTCGCGGCTGTCGCGTTTCCGCTGGGCGGAGACTTTTCAAAATTGACACGCGAATGGAAAAACTACGGCGGCTTCTCACAGAGCCTGATGCGCTGGCTCATGGGCGAGCAGGTTCCAGCGGGCGCGGGCTTGCGCACGGTGGTGGAAGGCAGCCGCTTGAAGACCGATTTGTTTTTTGATGAGACATGGAATGCGCGCGTAGCGGCTCATGCGCCGGAGTTGTTGCTGGCCCAAGGTGCGAACGGCGGCGCGCTCCGTGTGCCGTGGGAGCGGCTCGCGCCGGGACACTTCCGCGCGTCAATGGATGTCGCGAGCACGGACTATCTGCGTGGCGCGGTGAAGATTGGTGATGTAGCGTTGCCGTTCGGGCCGGTGAACGTGGTGTCGAATCCCGAGTGGGCGTTCGACAAGGTGCGGCTGGAGGAATTGAAAGCCGTGAGCACGCGCAGTGGTGGTCGCGAGCGAGTTGATCTGAGCGATGTCTGGCATGCGCCGAGAACACCCGCATGGCGCAATGAGCAACGCTGGCTCCTCATTGCACTTTTGGTGGCGTTGCTGCTTGAGGCCTGGCAGACGCGCGCGGGATGGACATGGCTGAGAAGGGCGGAGTAAATGCCGATGTTCGAGACTAAATTATTGAATTGTGATGTGACCCGGGATATCCGAAGTAGTTGGCACACCAGGAAAAATTACGATATCTTCCCGGTCACCGACTTCTCGCCGCCGCCATCGAGCACATAACCTTCGAAACCATCGAGCCGCCCTGGCAGGCCATCAGGCAATGGATACCGCCGATGACGATGAGCCGGTCTTCGAGTGGTTCGACGCCCATCCGAGCACGAATCCACTTGGAAGCCCAAGGAGGTCCCGCTCGATGAGGATCGCATCCTGGTCCTCGATGCCGATTGAAACAGGCAACACCCCGCCACCAAATCCTCCAGCCTGCGGTCTCCAGTCTCAAGCCTCAATCCTCAAGCGCCGCAACCCCGCTGCCAAAAAAATCTTGGCACAGCGGACAGGAGAGGTATGCTCAGCACGTTGAAACTGCGCCATGAAACCCGGCACCACCCACCACCACCGCGAGAAATCAGGCGCGAAAAGCGCCGTGGCCGGGATGAATCGTCATTCCATATTCGGCATTTGTCATTTTTTCACCCCTCTCTCCCCCCATACCCCCTCACTCCCCGGCTCTGATGCGCGTCCTGGGCCACTTCAGCCCGGCACCCACGAAAGCAATTTCCTAAGGAAACGCTGAACAATGCGTGTTTTAAAAAAGCACCGTATTTTTAGTCTGCTATCCAAGTTTTTGCCGATATTTTTCATCCCGCAAGACCGCC
>JAYVOH010000248.1:0-9713 GCA_043758025.1 Verrucomicrobiota bacterium | reverse complement strand
AAACGATGAATGTTCCGGATGCGCCAGATGTAGAGGTTGTCGAGGGACTTTTTCGCACTGAAGCCGCTGAAGTCAGCGGTGTTGTTGCCATTAGGCTTGATGTATTGATAGGATTGATACTGGGCATTGCTGGGGTCGATCAGAGCGGGATCGTTGGGATCAATGGCGCGCTCCACAAGGGCGTCACCTTGGGCTTCACCGATGATGGTGTCCTTGCCAGTGGCAAATTTCGTTGGGTCGGTAGAGCGCGCCTTGGTGATGGTCTGCACCAGATAGTGAACCCGATAAGTGTTGGAACGGGTGGTGAGGCGCGGATAGATGTTCGCGTAGGGACGCTCAAGGGTGTTATCTCCGGTGAGCTTGTTGTCGTTCCAGTAGTTGGCCATCTGGGACCTGACAAAGGCTCCTGTCGTGGCGGTGATTCCGCTGTTTTCAGGCACTAGGAATTGTTCGCAGACTTCCCCGGGATTCATAAAGAACTGGCCGTTGTTAAACTTCTCCTCCCATTGAAGCAATGTCTTACCGACATCAAGGTAGTGACGCCATACTTCGTTCCCGACCGGTGGGTAGTTTTTGTAGGTTGAGCCCTTGTTGGTAGGAATGGCAAGAATCTGCTCTGACTTGAGCACCGCATGCATTGCAGTGGAGCGGTTGATATGGGTGAAGGGCACGATGCGGTAGTTCATGTTTACCTTGCCTGCGGTGGAGAAGGGCTCGCTGATGGCGTAGGGCTGAACAACTGGCATCCAGAACCAGTCGAGCATGACATGATCTGGCGGCGCGCCGGGCATTCCGCCCTTGGTGCTGTTGTCCTTGGACCCTAGATGACCGCCGGTCGTGATGTCTGGGCGGAAGAGATACGTGGTCCATTGCAGGCCGGTGGATGCGGCCGAGGGGATGGAGCCGAACATTACGGCGGAAGGAATCAACTGATTGGGCGCGGTGGTCTGATTGACGGCACCGGCTAGGGAACCGTCCCAAACAGCGTTGCTGAGGTAGGGTGGGATGCTGCCATCCCAAACTTTAGCCACATCGTCGGATTTGTTCCAGTAGGCACCGTCCGGGGCGATGCCGGCACCGTTGTCCCAATCACGGGTGTCGCTGGGGTCCACGCTGTAGGGATAATTGGCAGGCACGTTGGCTTTGAACCGGGTTTTGGGGTCGACGGCAGGGTCGGGTTCAATAGTGAAATCCGGCTGCACATTGGATCCGTAAGTGATGCCCTTGACCAACCCGCGCTGGAAGGTCGCGTTACTAGGTGAACTTGGTAGCGTTTCAGGTGCTCCTCCGGATTTGGTGAAGGAATGGATTTGACGCGTAGTGGTATCCTTTTTGGTCCCTTGCGGGTCCCAATCAGGATGGGGGACAAACAGGCGCTTGTTGTTGTCGGTGAATCCGGTGTTGGAACCGAAACCGGCACCACCTTCATTCTGACGAATGTGGGAGAGGCGGAAGTCCCCATGCCGGACGACCCAGGTGCGCACGACATCATTTGGATCCAACACCTCGGGATTTTTATAGCGGTTGGCGCTGGCGTTTTTCAAACGGACGCCATAAGAAACCCGCATATCAGGTTTGCCAGGCTGTGGGGGATCCGGTGCATCCGGGACCGGAATGATCATGTCGGGCACTTCCAGCAAAATGCGGGTGGATGCAAAATCGCCATTACGTTGGTTGCCGACGGATAGCTCCAAGCAGCGAGCCACCGCCGGAACCGCGACCGCGCGGCTGCACTTGAGGGTGACGGTCTTCTCTGTTGATGGGATCAAGAAGAACCCGCGGCTGTAATCGTTGGTATAAACAAGAGATGGGTCATCGAAGTCTGCCACGCCAACTGGCCATTCCGTTGGGGTGGGGAGAGCCGTGCTATTGTTGTCCTCATACATCCAGCGGCCGCCCGAGCCGCCCCACGGAACCCACCACTTGGCGTCGGACTTATAGGTATCCGCAGTCTGGTAGGAATTCTTGGTCGCTGTCATGTTACCAAGATAGGGAACGCAAGCATTGAGATTTTTACCCCAGTTGGTGTTGGCAGCCTGAGTGAGGGTGGGCACGGTGGCCGTGACTGCTGCGCCGGTGTTTACCAAGCCGCGTCCGGCGGAGAGAAGTCTGAGCGTGTCCAACTGCCCGCATCTTGCGCAGGAGGTGGGGGAGATGCCGGCAAAGCCCTGGGACGGGCAGAATCCTTCAAACAGCGGGGCAATTTGTATAGCCTTGTAACCTTTGGGTAACTTGAGCTTGGTAACGAGCTGGGAATTGATCTGAGTGCCATCGGGCTTGTATTCCGCCGCCACCAGCAGGACGAGGCCAAATTCCGAGAGGGTAAATTCCCGGGAGATACCGTTTGTGAAGACCGGGCCATCGGTGCTGGCATTCTTCAACATCGTGTCTGTGGCATTGAGCGGACTGGTGTATGTGTTTAAATCCTGCGCACAGAGATTGCCGGCAGTTCCTCCAGCCCAGTTTCTATCGAGCCAGCCTACATTACCCCAACCTACTCTAACGTAAGGCACCACCAGGGAGCCGTTGACGGCGGTGGTGGTGTCCGAGAGGTTGGTGCTCCGGATATATTCCAAACAGTCCAGCAGGCCGGTGGCGGTATTGTAAGGCTTGGTCAGGGGCGTGCCGGTGCGCCCGTCGTATTTTTCCGCAAAGGATTTCGCATAACCGTGTTTCGTGAGTTTGGCCAGTTCGGTGAGATACACCGCCAGATTGGCGTTGCAGACCGGTCCGATCAGCATGGGATCGTTGGCGGCATTCGTATAGTTTACCGCTGGCTGATTATAATACTCCTGGATGTTGGAGGTGACACCGAGCCGCCGGAAGTGATACGGGGTGTTGCCCAGGGTGGTGCAGAAACGCGCCAGGTTGTCGAATATGGTGGACCGGGTCTTTGCAGTTGAATCGAAGGCTATCGGCCAGATGGAAACCTTGGGGTGGCCTGAAGCGGTGATTTCCGGGGCGCGGCTTTCGGCGGTGAGGAAGAAGCGCATTTTATCCAGCAACCAGGGATTGGCCGTGAAGTAAGGCTGCTCGGTGCGCGCTGGAGTCAGTGCGAAATCGTCGATGGAAGCATAGAGGCGTTTTAGCGGCGTCTCCATTGCTACAGGATTGACTGCAGTAGGGCCGGCTGGCGCGGAGAGGAAGGCTCCGGTCACAGCTTTATTCTTGTCCTTGTAACTCACGCGCGGGCACATGTCATAAATCGTCTTCAACTCCGTGGCGTAGGTGGAAGGCAGCAGCCGCTGACCGGGGTAGAATACGGTGCTCAGGCAGGTGGTGGCCGGATGGCCGCCGTAGCGCTGCACCTCCATGTTGACGGGGGGCTGCTTGGCAAAAGCGATCTCCTGACTGGTGGCGCAGCGAGGCGTGTCCCAATAGATGCCCTCGGAGGCGGTGTTGACATTGATCTTGCAGGACTCGTCATCGGTCCAGAATGCGAAGCGCCCGACCATGGGGTTGGTGGCTGAGGCATTGTTCTGGCCGGAGAAAGGGACAAAGGCGTGGGAGGAAGACCTGTCGATGACGCCCATGCTGCCGTCGGCCAAAAGATAAATCCACTGCGCATGCATGGCTAGGCGCTTGCTATTGTCAGTGGATGAGGGCGGAAAAATTCCTTTTATGGCGGTGGTGCTAATCTGCTGTTTGTCGGAATAGCTGAAGCCCTCCGGCGTCCTGCTGCCGGGATAGGTGGGAAATGGAACGTCCTGGGAGCGGGGATCGATGATTGGGAAATAAATCTTCCCGGTGGCGTCAATGGACGGCAGGTTTAGGTCGGCATACACATCTGGCAAGTCGGCGGCATCCGAAGGCACGTCATTTTCCAAGTTCAACTGACTTGCGGTCATGGACGGCGTGACGGGCACAACCATGTTTTGGTTGCTGTAGAGCTTGTAGATGTTGGAGGCCACGCCGGTGTTGTTGACGAAAGTGCGCAGGGCACCGGGCTGGGAAATCCAAAGGGCACCAGTCTGAGTGGTGCCTTGGCGCAGTTGGGCGATGGCCATATTGATGGCCGTGTCCCGTAAGGCGGTGGTCTGGTAAGACGCAGATTGGGCGGAGGAGGTGCGCAGCAGGGTGTTGGAGAGGCTGAAGAGCAGCAGGATCACCACCGTAATCATGCCGGTGATGATCAGCACCGGCAACAAGGCCATGCCGCGCGGTTTGTATGCAATTGAAGAAACGATTTTCATGGCTTGTTAGCTGCGCGGCCTCAAGGGCGATATGTCCACATGCGCGTGGTTCTGGGTTCCATCTGTAGAGTTGTGAAATTTGCCGGGAGCCCGGTTTTGGTCTTGAGCAAATCTTGCTCATTGGCGATTGTTAGCGTCCAGGAACTGCTAACTGGCAGAGTGCAGCGTCCTTCGGGCAGGCAGAGAAAACTGACATAGTCCCGCGTTCCTCCTTCTGGCGCCACTTCGGTGCCGCTCACTAATGCGGTGTTAGTGCTATCAAGAATCGTCGAGTAAGTAGTGGACGGGTGAAAGACAAACCCTTGCGGCAATCGCTCCATGGGGGCTATACGCTGGAAGGTGTTTTTGAAGCCCGGGCTGGAGGGATCGACATAGCCTGTGGCGGCTGGATCGGTGATAACTAGGGCGATACCGAATTCCATCGCCCGCCAGCCGACAACGCCGCGCTCATCGGCCATTTTGTAGATGCGGACATAAATTTCCCTGTTGGTGGACATGGCCTGTTGCCGCGCGCGAGCGATGATGCCCGTCACTGACGAGATGGCCTGCTTCATTCTCAGGGAATTGATACTCGAACTTGCTGCCCCAATCGTAATGGTGGTCAGGATCGCGATGATCGTAACCACGATCAAAATTTCAATCAACGTGAAGGCGGCCCTTCTGCGTCTTGCTCTCTCGGAAATTAATAAGAGCCGGTCCATCGGGAGTTACGAAGTCGCACGGTTGTAGTGAAGACGCGGTAGTTTAGTTTTTTCCCCTGAAGCGTATTTTTCAGGGTGGTTAGATCATCGTCGTATTTGCTTGCGTCAGCGAAGAGAGTGGCAAGACTGAGGTCTGGCGCTGTAGTCTTGCTCACGTCCGCCAGACGTGATGCCGACGGCTCATCCAGCCCAACCATCGTGATGCGCACCAGCGGCGGAATACGGTGTCTCATCTGATCTAGCCGCGTCTGTGACAGTGCTGTATATTGATAGGCGCGACTGTCATAGTAATAATCAGGTGACAAATCGACATTAGTCCCGGTAACCGGGTCGGACTTCAACGGAGTTATCACCAACGCCACGATGTTCTCGGCGATGGTTCTTCCGGCGCTGGGGGTTGCGGCGGCCGTGTCGCGGAACCATTTGAAAACATCCGAAGCGGTAATCCCAATTTTATTTATATCGATCTTGTAAGTCCGCAACTGCTCGGCGCTGACCTGCAATTCCTTCAGCCGGAAACGATAGCGCTCGGCGACGACTGTGTCGGTTTTCAGGAAGGCGGCGCGATCAGTGCCATCCGTGCCGAACTCCAGATAATATCCCCAGCTGTTGAGAAGATTGCTCATGGCCTTCCAGCTCGTATTGTCAGTCAATCCGTAGGTGCCGTGAAAAAACAAACCGTGAGTGGGACGGGGCGGCAGGGAGCCGCTGGCGAACAGGGGTTGCGTTCCGGTATTGCAGGGGCCGCAGATGAAGTGCAGCTCTGACTGGAGGGCGAATTGCGTGGGCACCTTGGTGGTATCATTATTGGGATAAACGAAGCCGTAATAGGGATTGAGTTCACATCCGACCAGACGTCGGGACATGCTCTCAAAGGCTGATTGCGCCTCCTGAAATTGCCCCATCCTTGATTCAGCAAACCGTAGCTCTCTCAGTGAGACGCTGAGCAACGATGAGGTGGTAATCAACACGACGGTGAATACCGCCATGCTCACGAGCAACTCGATCAGGGTAAATCCGGTATGAGTTACCCGCTGGAGCCAGCACCGCGAGGCGAGGCCGTCTTTTAATAGCGAGCGTCGATTTATTCCTATCATGACGTGGGCTTTTCCATGTTAGTTACCAGGCTCCGGCTAAGATACACCTGCCGGGGAATCTCGGTTTTGTTTTGGAGGGCCAGCGTGGCGGTATCCAGCCTGCTTAAAGCCAAGGCGCCACCCCCGGATGTGACAAGGGTGAGGACTTGTCGCTCCCAAGTGTTGGGCGTGCTTCCGGAAGCCGTTGTCACAGTCATGCCCGCCGGAAGCAGCTTCACCCGTGCAGTATAACTTGCCAGATTGCTGGCGGTGGCATCGGTAACTTTCAACCCCAGTTCATCAAAGTAATAATCCTTCGCGTCCCAACTGTCGAGTTTACCCCAATCGGCCTGTTGTAATTCGCCCATCATCTGTTCCGAGATTCGGGCGCTGATGGTAAGGTTGATCGCTTTTTTATTGGTCTCAATAGACATGGAGAGCATGCCGATCAGTGGCAAAAGCACCACCGAGAGAATGGCGACAGACACCATGACCTCCACCAAGCTGGTGCCACTGGGCCGCAGTTGCCGGGGTGTTGACAGGATATTAAACATTAGATTTAAAATAACAGATTTTTGAAATCAAGGGCAAGCACAAAGTCATTACAGGCTGAAATATCTTGGATTGAGGAAAGATTGGAATTTTCAGTCATTTCCGCCCCCATTTCCACGCAGTCTTCCATGCAAACCATCCTTTTCATACCTACCCAAGGACCGCATCTTTCGCGTGCGGGTCCAAGGGAGCAGTTCGACTGGCGGGTGCAATGCCGCAAGGCGGCGGAAATGCAGAGGGCAACACCCGGGTCGCTTATTTTTGTGCCTTCAGCGTTTCAGCAAACTGGATCACACGCGGAAATCGATTTCTATGGAGAGCAACTTCGTGCCGAGGGTGTTCCTGAAGAGGCGCTGTTGCTCTCCAAACGGGGGTTCGACATCGTGGAGCAGTGTGAGCTGGCGCTGGCTCTGTCGAATCAGGAGCAGGCCAGACTCATTGCCATTTCCTGCCATGTTCAGTCCAGGCGCGTGCGCTCATTGTTGAAGGGGCATGGTGCGGAGCATGTGGTTGTCCACGGTATTCCGAACCGCTGGTTACAATTCACCAACTCTGTGCTGGGCGTCGTCTTTCCAGTGTTGGACTGGCTTGGGCTTCGCGAATGGTGGAAGCGCCGGGTCGCGAGGCGCCGTTTGCAGGGGAAGCAGTAACAATTCTTACAACCCGGTGATGTGTCCTTGCGCATCGACATCAATGCGTTCGGCGGCAGGCACTTTCGGCAATGCGGGCATCCGCATCAAAGTGCCGCTCAGGGCGACCATGAAGCCCGCACCGTTCGCGATCTCGAAGTCGCGCACCTGTATCTTGAAGCCGCGCGGGCGGCCGAGGCGGGTGGCATCGTCGGACATGGAGTTTTGAGTCTTGGCCATGCAGATCGGCAGGTGACCGAAACCGCACTTGCGGGAAACCTCAATGCGCTCCTTCGCGAGCGGGCTGAGTTCCACACCTTCGGCTCCGTAGATCTGCGTGGCCATGAGGTGCAATTTTTCCTCGACGCTGTGGCTCTCGTCGTAGAGGAAGTTCAGCGGAGGCGAGTTCTGTGCTGCGGCATGAACTACTATCTCAGCGAGATCGAGTGCTCCATCGCCGCCGTTGCCGAAGACATTCGCGGTCGCGCTGGCCACGCCGCGCGCAGCGCAGAATTGATGCACGGCCTGCAACTCGTCTGGAGCATCCGGCGTGAATTGATTGATGGCCACGACGACAGGCCGGCCAAACAACGCGGCGCTATCGAGATGCGCGGCGAGGTTTTCCAGTCCGCGTTCGAGAGCGAAGACATCAGGCTTCTGCAAATCAGCGAGCGCAATACCCCCGTGCATTTTCAGCGCGCGCACCGTGGCGACGATGACGATGGCTGCGGGAGCGAGACCAGACTGGCGGCATTTGATGTGCATGAATTTTTCTCCGCCTAGATCGAACGCGAAGCCCGCTTCAGTGACCGCGTAGTCCGCGTGCGCCAGCGCCATGCGGGTGGCCAGCACACTGTTGCAACCGTGGGCGATGTTGGCAAAGGGGCCGCCGTGCAGAATGGCGGGCACGCCCTCGGCGGACTGCACCAGATTGGGCATCATGGCGTCTTTTAACAAAGCGACGAGAGCTCCAGTGACTCGCATTTCTTTGGCAAAGACGGGTTCGTCTTCTGGCGAAAAACCGAGCACGATGCGGTCAATTCGCTCCCGCAGATCGTGGATCGATTCAGCAAGGCAGAGCACGGCCATGATTTCGGAGGCGGCAGTGATGTCGAAGCCGGTCACGCGCTCTACGGAGGCGGAGTCACGTCCGACACGGATGTGGCGCAACGCGCGGTCATTGACATCCAGCACGCGCTTCCACAGCACTTGCAGCGGATCGAGCCGCGTGGTGCCGTGATAGAGCGCATTGTCCATCACTGCCGTGAGCAAATTGTGCGCGGCAGTGATCGCATGGAAATCGCCTGTGAAGTGAAGGTTGATGGACTCTGACGGCTCCACGGTGCTTTTCCGCCGCCGGTCGCGCCGCCTTTGCGGCCAAACACGGGACCCATGCTGGGCTGGCGCAACGCGAGCGCGACGGAGCGTCCGCTTTTTCTCAGTCCCTGCGCAAGACCGATGGAGATGGTGGTCTTGCCCTCGCCCGCAGGTGTCGGCGTGATCGCGGAAACGAGGATCAACTTGCCGCGCTGCGCTTTTCCTTCGAGCGCTTGAAGCGAAATCTTGGCCTTGTCCGTTCCATACAGAATGGTGTGATCGGGATTAATGCCGAGCTGTTGCGCTTTGGATGTGATGTTCGCGAGTGATGCCATCTGCTGCTGAAAGATTGAAAGCGATGCAGGGAAACTGATTTTTCAGGCAAAAGACGAAACACCGATGTTCCGGCTGGCTTAGCGAAGACTACTTGGCCGCCTCCAACGAGGTCACGATGAGGATCCGCCGTTCCCGAATTTCGACTCCCGCGCGGGGTTTGTATTCGCCGTGAACGATCACGGCCTTGCCATTCAGCGTTTCCGCCGTCGCCTTCAGCTTGTGGTCCTTGCCGAGATCAAGCTCGTATGTCCCTTCATTTTTTGTCTTCAGAATAATGCCGGTCGTCTCTCCGCCGATGGCCATGATTCCAGTCTCCAGGGTTCCTTCATATTTTTTATTCGCGGGCTTTTCATCAGCTGCGAATGAGACAATCGAAAAAATGAATCCGGCCAGAAGGGTGAGGGTGAGGGTGAAGCGACGCGAACAGATTGATGGAGCTTTCATGTGAACGAAGAATAGACTGGGGAGTTCGCGTCGGGCAACGGCTTATTGTGGTGAGTTTCGTGCTGATGGCTTTCGTCGCTCTCAACTTGGGTGATCCTTTTTCAATACCCGCTCGATGCGACGGTCGGGCACGAGCCAGATGAGCGCGACGATCACATACAGTGCGTGGGATATCCACGGACTGACAAAGGAAAGCGGGATGGCCGCAAAATAGTGCACAGGGGAGATTTTGCCTTTGGTGTCCTTGCCGACTGCCACTGCGAGCAGGGAACCGTGACCTTGCCGGGCGATGATGGTGCGTTGCAGGATGTAATAGGCGATGCCCGCCATGAGCAGCACGAATCCATAGACAGCGGTGGGCACCGATGCGAGATGGTTCTCGCCCACCCAGCCAGTGGTGAACGGCAAGAGCGGGAGCCAGAAAAGAAGATGGAGGTTAGCCCACAGGATGCCGCCGCTGACGTG
>JAYVOH010000247.1:0-9749 GCA_043758025.1 Verrucomicrobiota bacterium | reverse complement strand
CGGCAAGCGGTGCGGTCAATCCAAAGTAGGACGTATTGGCCAAACTGCGCATACTCAATAGTCGGGTGCTATTTGCTCGCATTCAATCGGGGATCGAGAATGACTTTGTGTTTTTCAAAACGAATTTCGTTCATTTGTAAAATCGCACGGACATCCGCATCCAGCGCAGTGCAAAGGCTGCGGCAAGCGGGTATCAATATTGCCAGCGCACCGCGAAAAACTGGCAGGCGTCCGTAACTGCCAGCGACCGGCACGATGACGAATTTTTTTCTGTCGCGTGTCACGGTAAAATCTAAAGATGCCGTAGAACGCGACCCGCGGGAGTTCCAGAGAAACAGCACCCGGCAGATGCCGGGTTGGAAATCCAGCGCGACCCGGTCAAATTGAGCGAGGTAGGCAGACGGGCCAGACTGGTGGCCATTGAGCACCGATGCGAGATAACGGTTCACATCCACTTCAGCAAGTTCCAGGGGTGTATTGCGGTGCCAAACACTTTGCTCGACCAGATCGAGCAAATCAACCGGGGCAGTTTTGCTGCCAGCATCAAGTCCCGGAACAGCGTTCAGGTTTGCCGGTCGGTGACTCTGGATGACTGCAGCCGTTAGAAAGGCGAACCAGATTGTGACCAAAAAGCTGAGGGCAAACCGGAACACACGCGTTGGGCTGGGTTCATGCGTTCACGCCGCGCTACTCGTAGCGGGCGGTGAGGCTGAGGAACTTGTGGTTGTGGTGCTGGAACTGCTGGCGGCGGCGGCTTCTTTGGGCGCGGATGAGCCTGATCCGCTGGATGAATCCGAGTCTTTCTTGGCGGCGGCCTTGTAGGAATCGCTCCGGTAATCCGTTTGATAAAAGCCGCTGCCCTTAAAGATGATTCCGGCACCGCGTCCGATTTTCCGTTCCACGGTTCCCGTGCAACCCGGCTGCGGGCAGTCGGTGAGACGAGGATCCTTCATGGATTGAACGACCTCAAATTGATGGCCACAGGTCAGGCATTCGTATTCGTAAGTAGGCATGATTTTCTTGGTAAAGCAGTGATTGCAGAATCGGGAATGCTGCAATCAGACCCATGCCGCAGATGGTGGCTGGAGGCAAGGGCAAAAGGCCGGGCAAACGGCAGGCAACTTGCTGGATGACAGTAGGCACGCCCTGTTCCATGATTCAATTCATTAAATCGCATCATGAACGCAGCCCTGACTTCCAAACTAAAACATGCGGCCCTCGCCGTGACCGGACTGATGCTCTGCTCATGCACGAATCTCTATTACTACGGTCCGGCTGGTGCCATGGGCGGCACCCGTTATCTTGAGGGTTACACTCCAGGGGATGCCCGCTACAGTAACCAGCAGGATGACACAGAGTCCTGGTGGAAAGGTGATGAGGTCACAGGCGCACCCGGCATTGTCATTTCACTCAGGCAGCAAAAAGCCTACTTCTACAAAGGCGGTCGTCTGGTCGGCATGTCCATCATCTCCACCGGGGACGGCGAGCACCGCACACCAGTCGGTTCATTCACCATCCAGCAGAAAGACCGCCACCATCAATCCAGTCAATACGGCGACTACGTGGACGCCAGTGGACAGCCCATCAAACAAAACATCGACCGGAAAATCGACCCCATGCCACCGGGTGCGAAATACGATGGCGCAAATATGTTCTACTTCATGCGCTTCACGCGCGGGATCGGCATGCACGCCGGATATTTGCCGGGCTATGCCGCTTCCCACGGATGTGTGCGAATGCCGGAAAGGATGGCGGCGATCTTCTTCAACAATGTGCAAATCGGCACGCCAGTGGATGTCAGGAACTGATTTCTTCGCCCTGACATGGAGATCACACCTGAAGAGCTGGATGAGTGGATGAGGCAGCCCGGCGTGCGCCCGTTCCGGCTGATTGACGTTCGCGAGGAAGACGAGTATGCCATCTGTAATCTTGATCAGGCGGAACTGATCCCGTTATCCGGGTTCGCCGAGCAGTCTCAGTTGCTCTTCAAGGATCTCAATGAACCCATCGTCATCTATTGTCATCACGGGATGCGCTCGTCACATGCCGCAAATTTCCTGCGCAGCAAAGGCTGCAATAAAGTTTATAATCTCACCGGAGGCATCGATGCCTGGGCCGACCGCATAGACCCGGAGATGCGGCGGTATTAAGGTTAGCGCTTACCGTGGCCGGAGAGAGCCGCCTACTGGCAACAAGCCGAATAGACAATAGAACGGCGACCGCAAAAATGCCGCCGTATCCCGCCAGGCCACGCCTTTCAGGATGTGCGGCAGATGCTCCAGCAGTTCATGGTGTCGGCTGAGCTTTCGCTCCAAAAAGGCCATGGCCCGGGCCGATGCGTTGAATTCCACAGCGAGGCTCATCACATTCAGGAGCATCACAACAAACCAGATGACGGCGGTGATTCTCAGCCCAATCGGAAAGGGCACACGCTTGAGAAAGCCCAGCACCACGAACGCCAGCACGGTCAGTGCCGGCACATAGCGAGTGAGCTTGATGTTGCCCAGCCTCATTTCCACAGGTGCGGATGGTTGGGCTGCATGAGCCGCTTCATGCAGCGCAATGGCCCAGGCCGCCGCGCTTCGACCGTTTGTCACATCGCGATGCAGAAACAGGCAGCGACGTTTAGGATCAAAGTAGTCCGTCACTGTCGCAGAATGCTCCATGATCTTTACGTCGGCGGCTCCATTAGCATCAAGAAACTCCCGCGCCACTTCCGCCGCCGTCTGGCCGCCCGGCATGACTGCTTTAATTCCATACGCCAGCGCGGCCTCGTGGCGTTGCTTAGCAAAAAATGCCACCGCGAGGGGAACAAGCAAAAGGATGAGGAAAATTCCCGGCATGATGGAGTGAAGGCAAAAGGCAACGGGCCGTGCGCACAAGCGGAAACTTGTCAGCGCCACTCATGGCGGGGGTAGCGGCCCTTGAGTTGCGTCTTCACGGCAGCGTAGCTGGTCTTCCAGAAGTTCCCGATGTCCGCAGTCACCTGCACGGGACGCTGGTTTGGGGCGAGAATTTCCACCAGCACCGTCACCCTGCCGCCAGCGATGCGCGGGTTTTCGTTCATGTCATAGAGCTGCTGCAAGATGACGGAAATCTGCGGCGGAGCATTTTTGCGGTATTCCACACGCGGGGTTTTTCCGTTCGATAATTTCACGCGATCCGGCGCATATTTCTCCAACATCTCGCGCTGCTGTGATGAGAGCCAAGAGTTCAAAGCGGCGTCCGGCGTGCGGTCTTTGATCTGGCGGTAAGCTGTCGCTCCGTGGCACATTTGCGCGATGAGCAGACGCCGGTCTTCGTCGCCGACCACCGGCATTTCCAGCTCTGGCATCCATTCCGCCAGACAAGCCAGCCGCGTGATCCACTGTTCTGTGCGCTCGTTCCAGTTGGGCAATTGCAGCCGCCCCGCGATGATCTCATCCGCGAGCAATTCTGCCGCTTGATCCAGATCAGGCTCGCCGCGCTCCCGGCTGTGAAGCACGAGATCGCGGAAGCGTGTTTCCTCGCGGTTCATCACGCGTCGGTTGACCGCATCGAATACCGCGCGATGACCGCTTGTGATGTCGTCCGGGAAAAGTTCCCGAAGCCATTCCTCCTCAACGTGAGTGACGAGATTCAGCTTCACTTGCAAGGCCTTGCCCTGAATCTCCGCGATCTCGGCGGCAGCAAGCAGCGCGGGTGCCTTGATGTGGCAATCCTTTTCCAAATGACCGCGATAACCTCCGGCCAGTTGATAGACTTTTGAGCCGCTGGATGTCTCCACGCCGAGATGATCTGAGAACGCCGAGAGCAGCGACTTGGCGAGCATCTCAGGATTTGAATTTTGACTATTGAGTGTTGAGTTTTCGAGTTTCATCCGCTGGCACAAGCGCATGATCTGATCACGACTGCGCATGGCTTCAAATGATGCGCGCGCATGAATACCGTAGGGCGCGCAGGCTGCGGGATCGAAATTTAGCGTTGCCGCTTTTTCAAAGGCGCGAATTAGAGGCTGGAACTCAGTGATGTCACTCCGCTCAAAAAACTCTTCCTGTTTCCGTGTGGTTTGCGAAGAACGAATGAGAAGATCACGACCTTGCTCAATGGCCGCGCATAAGGCCGCGTCCTCCAGACAGCCGAGTTCCGCCGCGGTGAGCAGCATTCGCGAGAAACGCGGATGCAAAGGGAACGCGCTCATCTTGCGCCCGAGATCAGTGGCACAGGTCTCTGTCCTGTGTGTGGTCCGGGCATTCTGCCCGCTCTCCACTTGTCCGGGCAGAATGCCCGGACCACACACAGGCTTCAAGCCTGTGCCACTTAAAGCACCCAGACTTTGCAAAAGTGAAATGGCGCGCTGCGTGGACTCCTCTGTCGGCGCTTCATACCAATCGAACTCCATTCCTGCCGACTCCTTCACCACTGCCAACGTCAGCAAGGCCTCACTCAGATCGAGGCGTTTGATCTCCGGCGACTCATTCGCTGCGCGATGAAGATGCTCCCGCTCCGGCCACAAGCGCACACCGATGCCCGGCCCCAGCCTTCCCGCGCGCCCCGATCGCTGGTCGGCACTGGCGCGGCTGATCTTCTCGACCATCAGCGTATTGATTCCGCGCCTGGTGTCGTAGCTGGCCACGCGGGCCAGTCCGCTGTCAATCACCGCCTGCACGCCCTCGATGGTCAGCGATGTCTCTGCGACATTCGTGGAAACGATGATGCGGCGTGAGCCGCCGGGCGCGAGCACTTCATCCTGTTGCTGCGGCGTGAGTTCGCCATGCAGCGGCAGGATGCGGAAACCTTTCGTGAAACTCCGCCCGCTCAACGCGGCGATGGTTTTGCGAATCTCATGACCACCCGGCATGAAGACGAGCAGATCGCCGTCAATACCACGCTTCACGATCAAATCTTCCGCAGCGCGCGCGGCTTGATCCCAGACAAATTCGCTGAGTCCGTTCTTCTCCCGGAGTGGCGTTTGATAACCGATCTCAACCGGAAACGTGCGTCCATCCGAGTCGAAGACTTCGCACGGCGCAAGAAATTCGCTGAGCGGCTCCGGCGTGATCGTCGCGGACATGACGATGATCTTCAGATCAGGCCGGTGCTTCGCCTGAATCGCCTTCGCCCAAGCCAGGCAGATGTCGCCATCGAGATGCCGCTCATGAAATTCATCAATCACCAGGCAGCCGATTTTCGAAAGCTTTGGATCGTCGAGCAGATGCCGCAGCATGACACCTTCGGTCACAAATAGAATGCGCGTTTTGGCGTTGCTCACATTTTCAAATCGCACCTGATACCCGACTTCATCGCCGAGACGCGCTTGTCTCTCCGCTGCCACACGAGAAGCGAGCATTCTTGCAGCGATGCGCCGCGGTTGAAGGACAATGATGCGTTTGTCTCCGGCGATGCCGTGATCCAGTAACATCTGCGGGACCTGCGTGGATTTGCCGGAGCCAGTGGGTGCTTTGATGACTGCGTTGCGAGTTTCACTTGAAGCGAACCAAGCCGCAAGCGGCTGGCGCAGTGTTTCGATGGGCAGGTTGGAAATAGGCACGGATTGCGGGCGGTTTATGACTGGCCCGTGAGGCGATGCCATACCCACATGGCGACGGCAATCCACAAGACGAACCATCCCGCAAGTAACAGCAGGAACACGAAGAGAAATCCGAAGACGAGAAAGCGGCTGCTGCGCTTGATCCCGCGTTGCCCGCCCAACTGCCAGCGCTGGATCAAGGCGAGGTTGCGCGAGTTGGAGCGGAAGAAGATCGAGGCGAAATCACCCGCCACCGGAATGCTGTCCAACAGCTCGTTGATGAAAACATTTCCGCCCATTCGCAGCAGCGCCGTCAGCGGCATCCGAAGCCGCACCGCCTCCATGACTATGATCAGGCTGATGCAGCTCGAGATCAGACCGCCCGCCACCGGGATGAGCCCGATCAATGGATCCAGCCCGATTCGGACGTTCGTTCCAGGAATGCGAAGCAGATCATCCATCCACCGCGCAACAATGCGCGACGCTTCTGCATGATCATGAGCATTCTGTCCAGTCGGCGCACGGCCGCCGCTGTCCGGCGGAAGCACGGCGTCAACATGGGCCTCGGAAGCAGTAACTGGCTTTCGCGGCATAATGTTCGAGCCCCCGGGGATGGGATTAGCCCATGCTGCTGGCGGTCTTGCCGGGCAGGTCCACCAGCATCTGCGTGTTCGTGGGTGAGCGTTCCATCAATTGAATCACGCGCTGGATGGCGTCGATCGGTTTGTGACCGGCGAGACCGCGGCGCAGCATGTGGATTTTTTCAAGCTGGAAGGGCGGCAGCAGCAGTTCCTCGCGGCGGGTGCCGGAGCGGAAAATGTTCACGGCGGGGTAGATGTATTGCTCGGCAATTTTGCGGTCGAGCACGAGCTCGAAATTGCCGGTGCCTTTGAACTCCTGGAAGATAAGTTCGTCCATGCGGCTGCCGGTTTCGATCAAGGCGGTGGCCAGAATGGTGAGCGAGCCAGCATCGCGCGTGTTGCGCGCGGCAGCGAACAGACGACGCGGGAGTTCGAGTGCACCGACGCCGACGCCGCCACTCATGGTGGCACCGCTCTTGTGCGCATTGTTGAAGGCGCGGCCCATCCGGGTGATGGAATCGAGCAACATGAAGACGTGATGACCGGACTCGACCAGACGCTTGGCGCGCTCGATAGCGAAGACGGCTGTGCGGAGATGCAGATTGGGATCGCTGTCATTGGAACTGGCGTGAATCTCAGCGTTCGGCAATACGCGGCGGAACTCGGTGACTTCTTCCGGGCGCTCATCAACGAGCAAAAGCATGACATGCATCTGCGGATGATTTTGCTGAACCGCCTCGGCGATGTGCTCAATGAGCGTGGTCTTGCCCGCGCGGGGCGGGGCGACAATCAAGCCGCGTTGACCGCGACCAACCGGGGTCATCATATCAATCACACGCGTGGTCAGCCTGTCAGGGCGCGTTTCGAGCAGGATGCGTTTGTTGGGATTGACTGCTTTGAGTTCTTCGAAGAGCGGGAGGTCGCGCACTTTATCGGGTTCGAGTCCATTGACTTCCCTGATCTCCGTGACCTGCGGGCCGCGATTCCCCATGCGCTCAATGCCCTTGATGAACATGCCTTCACGCAGGCCAATGTTGCGAATCAATTCCGGCGAGACCCAAGGGTCTTGCGGATTCTGCGCGAAGAGACGGCTTTTTTGCCGGAGAAAGCCGTAGCCTTTTGGAGTGAGTTCCAAAATACCTTCGGTGGGTTCCGGTGGTCCAAGCGGGCGCTCCGGCGGCGGCTGAAATGGATGGGGCGCATCACCTTCCTGTTGTCCAACACGGTTACGGTCGCGGTCACGGAAGCGGTTACGTTTGTCCCATTTGCGGAAGCGTTGTCCGCCATGCCGTTGCCATTCCTGTTGCGGTCGGCCTTCAGTTTGGTGTGGTCTGTCTTGGGGCTGTGGGGCCGCTTCTGCTTGTGGTGTTGTCGAGGGGGCTTGTTCAGCGGAAGAATGCGGGGTGGGGGAGCTTGATTCTTGAACTGGAGCGGGAGGAACTTGAACTGCGGGTTCAGTGATGATCGCCGGAGCCGGCTCGGGGGCGGGTGAAACTTGCGCTGGCGCAACGGATGCATCTGCGGTGGCCTTGGCTGATTTTTTGGCCGCAGTTTTTCTTGCAGGCTTGGGCTTGGCCTCGGGCGGAGAGTCGCCATTGGCTTCAGCATTTTTCTTGGATGTCGATTTCGCGGCACGTTTGCGGGCGGGTGCGGCGCGCAGAATTTCCGGCGCAGGCTGGAAGGCGAGTTCCTGAGTGGCGGTGGGCAGGGTGGTATCGGGGGTCATCGGGTTGCTGGTAAAGAATGAGCGGCTTATGAGATGGCGGCTATGATGTCGTCAGGGAGATCGAAATTGGCGTGGACGTTTTGGGTGTCGTCGTAGTCGTCCACGATGTCGTGGAGTTTGATGAGGGCTTTTGCCGTGTCGAGATCGGCCACGGTCACGGTTGTCATGGGCTGGTAGATAAAATGTTGTGAATTGGGAGCGATGACTCTGGCTTGCAATGCCGAGCAGACGGCGAAAAGCTGGTCAGTGGCGGTGTAGAAAATCCATTCCGCGCCGTCATCGGCCACATCATCGGCACCGGCATCGAGTGCAAGCTCCGTCGCGGCGTCCTCGGTGAGGTTTCCTTTATCGATACGGATTTCACCGCGTCGGGTAAAAAGATAGGCCACACTGCCGGCCTCGGCGAGAGTGCCACCGTTTTTGGACATAAGGGTTCGCAATTCCGCAACAGTGCGGTTGCGATTGTCGGTGACGACCTCGATGAGAATTGCGACACCACCGGGGCCGTAGCCCTCGTAAACGATTTCCTCAAGCGCCGCTCCCGCCAGTTCGCCCGCGCCTTTTTTGATGGCGCGATCGATATTATCATTGGGCATGTTTTGGGCTCGGGCATTTTGGATGGCGCTGCGGAGACGGGCGTTTAGTTCGGGATTGGAGCCGCCCAGCTTTGCGGCGACGGTGAGTTCCTTGCTGAATTTGCTGAAAACTTTGCCGCGCTTGGCGTCAACGACGGCTTTGATGTGTTTGACCTTCGACCATTTGTTGTGGCCTGCCATGATGGGAAATTTTGAGTGAGTGTGGGAGTTTGGGCCGCATTTTGGAATTGCGGAGCCATGAGGAATTCATGTGAGCAGGGGGCTTCCTGATGAGTCACGCTCCTTCGCTCAAAACATGCGCCGCGCCACAGTGGACGGCTTTGGGAAGGTGCGAACCGTTGCGAGGGAAGGCAACTGAGATCACTTTGTGCAGGCCAGCAGGCCCGACAACAGTTGAAGTGTGAATGAGAATACCCTCAGGCGCAAGGCTTTTATTTGTGCGTGGCCGGTCAACTGGCGCAGGATTTCTTTTTCATGTTGATTCTTTTCGGGGGACGTGTGAGTCTCCGGCTCAATTTTTCAAAAAACAAAGCAAACCATGGGCCAGCAACACAACAAAGTCGTCAAACGCCGTCGCCGCAAGGCCTACCTCAATCGTAAAAAGGCTCTCCTGAAAGCAGGCGGCGCCCGCAAAGCCGCCCGCACCAGCGTCGCCGCCGCCAAAAAGCCAGCCGCAAAAAAAGCTCCGGCCAAAAAAGCCGCTAAAGCACCTGCCAAGAAAGCAGTCGCTGAAGTTGCAACGCCCGCCGTTGCTGAAGGCGCTGAAAGTTGATCCGTCCGGTGGCCTGAAGGCGGACTCGCCTGCGTCTATCGAGCAGCATTCCTATCTTATCGTGGCAGACAGCCACGATATTTTAGTGCCCGCGTTTCAAAGCTTTAAACGTGTAAAAATCGGATTGCAGTCCGAATCATATTCATCACAATTCCCGATCATGAAGCACCCGCTTAAGTCGCTCATTGGTAAATTCCAAGCACAATTCTTGACCTCATCGAGAGTCTAGAACTGGCTCTCGGTCATTTTTCTGGCCAGTTGCGGCCCCAAGGACACTGCGTCAGGCGGAGGCGCATCTGCGGGAAGTCCTGCCAAATCCGAATCTAGCGGTCAAGCTCAGTCAACTCCATCGACAACGAAGTCCGAACCTGCGGAAGTTCCACTGAAAGGACCCTCTTCCGTTGTTGAGGCCGCGAAAATTAGGTTCTTGTCCGAAAATAGTGGCTGGCGACGGTGAAGGGAGTGAGGCAAAGAGTGTTGATGGAAACACAAGAAGATCACAGCGGCGATGAATTGAAGCAGCATTATGCAGCGATGCTGGGATTGAAGCGCCCTTGGGTGGTGG
>JAYVOH010000246.1:0-3372 GCA_043758025.1 Verrucomicrobiota bacterium | reverse complement strand
TTGTTTGCTGTGATAAGTTGATAAGAAATCCAGTCAAAATACATTGCAAGACGCCCTCATGAGAAGCACTCATAGAAGTCACAATTTACACTATGGGCAATCTTTTGTTATTCCTCTCCGGTGTTATTGTGGGCCTGGGTGTCATGCTTATCTGGCACGGACTGAGATTTATCTCGGACCTGCGTGCGGCAAAACATGCCACGGCCGCCGAGCTTTTCAGCATCGTGGCGGGTGAGCGTGATCAAGCGGCGCTGGCGGCGATCGATGAATGCAAGAGGCGGCTGCGCTGGCATAAGAATCCGAACCCCGAGTGGCTCTCGCCGGTGGTCGAGGAGATACCGAGGCTGGTGCGCGAGATCGCGGTGATTTACTATCCTGACTCACCGAAGCCATTGCTGGCACCGGGATTGAGCCATTTTACTCAGGCTTTGCAACTCGCGGCGTCCGATGTCACCCAGTTTCTCCAGACCCGAACGGTGGGTCGGCTCGTTGATGTGAGCGCCCACACGGCATTGCGCACTTGGGAGAAAGGCCGCGAAGTCATGCAGCACGAAGCCATGCAGAAGATCGGCAAATGGTATAAACGTCTGCTGCCCATCTGGCAGGTAATCCGTTTCAACAGCCCGCTGGTATGGGCCTCCATGGCGGTGTCCAATGTTGCGGCGCGAACCTTGCAGCCAGCCATCGTGGACATCGTCGCTCGTCGTGCCATCGAGCTTTACAGCGGGCGTGTGGGCGGTGGCTCACACGCACAGTTAGAGGATGTGGACTAGCGCTGCACCTTTGCGTCTCCGCCTTGAGCGAGTTTTAGAACTTCTGTCAGCGTGGCCATGCTGGTGTCGCCGGGCGTGCTCATGGCCAATGCGCCGTGGGCTGCGCCGAGGTCGATGGCCTTCTGCGGTTGCTGTCCGGTGAGCAGACCGTAAAGCAGTCCGGCAACGAAACCGTCTCCGCCGCCGATGCGGTCGAGGATGTCGAGCTTGGGGTAATTTCTTGAGCGATGAAACGCGCCATCCATCCATGCGATCGCGCCCCAGTCATTGCATGATGCGGTATGCACGCGTCGCAGGGTGGCGGCGGCGACTTTGATGTTGGGATATTGCTTGAGCATTCTGGCGATGTCCGATTGCAGCGCAGCGGCTTGAGCGCCGAAGATGTCGTCAGGATTATCGTTCACTGTGAGCGCCGCCGGTTCATGATCCGTGAGAACGCCGATCATGACATCCACATAAGGGGCCAGCGCGTGATTCAAGGCCTGCGCCGCAGCGAATCCGCCGCGCTCCTGCCAGAGCGAGGGGCGATAGTTCAAATCATACGAGACGATGACGCCATGCTTCTTCGCCGCCTCGCACGCTTCGATGGTGAGCGCGGCGGTCGTTTCTGAAAGCCCGGCAAAGATTCCGCCGGTGTGGAGCCAGCGCACGCCTTGCTTCCCGAAAAGATCGTCCCAGTCAAAGTCGCCCGGCTTCAGATGCGATGCCGCGCTGTGCCCGCGATCCACGCAGCCTTTTGCGCCACGGATGCCGAAACCGCGCTCGGTGAAGTTGATCGGGTTGCGCACTTTGCGGCCAATGCCGTCATACGGAACCCATTTGATTAACTGAGTGTCCACGCCGCCTTGCAGGACGAGGTCTTCCAAGAGCCGCCCGATTTCATTGTCGGCAAAAGCCGTGAGCACGCCGGTCTTCAGCCCAAAGCAGCGACGCAGTCCGCGCGCCACATTGTATTCGCCGCCGCCTTCCGATGCGCTGAACTGTCGCGAAGTGCGGACGCGGGATTCACCGGGATCGAGACGCAGCAAGACCTCGCCAAGGGCGAGAACATCATGGCGGCATTCAGCGGCGGGTCGGAGGGGAAGTGGCATGGGTCGGATGGTTGTTGAATCTTCAGTTGGCGGTGAGCATTCGCACATGGCGCGATGAGCCCTTGCTGTCGATGTTCATCTTGTCATCGCGGAGACCGGCCTCAGCGCGCTCCAGGAAATACTTCAGCGGGGCGTCTTCACTGCCTTCGATCTTTGCCGTTTCCAGGAAATGCACCGCTTCGCTGTAAGCTCCCTTGCGCAGGCTGACTACGCCCTGCCAGAAGGCATCGCGCGCCTTGATTTCTTCATCGTTCAGCGATCCCTTCGCGACGAGCAGTTCATAGACTTCGCTGATCTGGTGCATACGGGGCGCATAGACCATTTCCATGGGGCGCATTTCCAGATGATCCTTGGTGAGATGGAAGGTGCGGGCATTGACCAGAACCTGGCTGCCGTAGATCAGATTGATGGAGCAGAGCCTGCGGCTGAAGTCGAGAGCCTCGCCCACGGCGCTGAAAAACTGGAACTCACGAAAGCCGAAAAGTCCGATACTCATTGGCCCGGTGGCGAGCGCCACGCCGAACGCCGGTTTGCGATGCCAGCGGTTCTGCATTTCTTGGTCGAGATTCACCAGCCGCTGCCGCAGTTCCAGAGCGGTCTGGCAGCCGTGCAAAGCATGATTCGCATCCTCGACTGGCATTCCGAAAAAGACACGCACGCCCTCGGCGTTGCACATGTCCAGATACGCGCCGCGCGCGACGAGGAACTCGGCGGTGGCCTGAAGAAAGAGCGAGCTCAGCTTCTCCAGATCGTGCGGCTCCATCTGCGCGCTGAGGTCGGCGTAGTTCAGGATGCGGCAGGTCATGACGGTCAGCTCGCGTTTGTCGCTGATGTCCACGGCTTCCTTGGCATTGACCAGCTTCTGGAATTTTTCCGTGGATAGTCTGCCGACAAAATAATGCAGCAGGGTGTGGCGACGCTGCCCCGCCTCCGTTGCGCCGAGGATCATGCCGCAAATGCCCGCGACCAGAATGGCGCTGACGCCCGAGAAAGGCTCGAAGAGCACACCGCAGAATGCCAGCGCTGGGGAGATGAGCAGGGTGAGAAAGACCGCGCCCGCGAGGTAGGCGACACGGCTGAACACTCGCGGAAGTTCCATGCAAACCCAAGCCGAGACGAAGGCGACCAAAGTGTAGAAGGCATACTGGAGCGGCAGAATGAATCGCAGTTCGCCTTTTGCCGGGAGGATCAGGATGGCGTGGAACAGGTCTTCCAACCGCACCGCACCCAGTTGAAAAATTGGTGTGCTATTATAAAGCATGAGCAGCGCCGCACTCACGGTCACGCCTATCATCAAGCTGGCAGCCCAGATACGTCCCATGGATCAAGCGGTTGGATTTTGTCCGGTGGAGTTGTTCTGATCGCGACGATACGAAGCGACGACCAGATCGCTCAAATAACGATCTGGTTCCTCCACGGCGCGCAAGGGCAGCAGGAAATTTTTTTCACCCGTATTGCTGACGATGAGCTGAAGGCCGAATGGATAATCCTTGAAGAGCCTGCGGCAG
>JAYVOH010000245.1:0-9821 GCA_043758025.1 Verrucomicrobiota bacterium | reverse complement strand
AGCAAAGGTGTGTCGTGGTCGATGTTGACGAATCGTGCTGCCATTGCTTCCGGTAGCATCAACGCCGTGCTTTGGCAAAGTCCGACAGGCTGCTAGCGAAACTGACCCGCGTGGAGGCTGGCAACGGCTGGGAAGAAATCGCCGCCGCCGCTGCCACGCGAGATGCCATCGCCGCTGAACTCGCCTTTGCCGAGATCGAATATAATCGCGCTCTTAAACTGCGCGAGGGTAACGCGCAGGCCATCTCGGAGGAAATGCTTGATGAGCGCAGACGAAAATCTGAAACGTTCCGCAAGAAGCTCGTGAGCGCCGCCAGCCAGCACGATGCGCTGAAACGCGGCGCCCTGCCGGAAGACATTGCGCTGGCCGAAACCGATGTCGCCGCTGCCCGAGCAGCTTACGGTCTGCGTGAAGTGCGAGCTGTAACCGACGGCTTCGTTCTTACTATGCACAAGCACGCTGGGGATTATGCTTCCCTCAATTTTCCCAGCGTCATTCTGCGCATGGCCGACACCCGTCATCTGCGCGTGCGTTTGGAAGTCAGCGAACAGGAAGCCGCCTCGGTGAAGACGGGCATGGAAGGTGTGTTCACTCCTCACGGATCAGACAAGCCCGCAGGAAAAATTCGTGTCACCACTGTGCTGCCGACCTTTGCGCCCCGCCGATTATTCGAGCCGGACTCGACCGCGAGAATGGACACGCGCACGCTGCAAGTTCTATGCGAGATCATGGATGGCGCAAGCCAGGTGAATTCAGGACAAAGGGTGCTGGCGACGTTTCCGCTCGGGGAGTGATCCGTTCATTTCTGTGAAGCAGGGCGGCAGGAGCGCCATTGACAAACAGGCCCCGTTCAAAGCAGACTTGTCAGACGGTGAAAATCCGTTAAAATATGAATCATGAAAATCAGACTGGATCTGCTGAAGTTCGCCACTCCGAAGGAAACCCTCAAGGAGGCGGCGGCACAGAGTCACCGCTACAAACCCGAGCCGCTTTTCTCCAAAACTGGAACTGGCAGTCTGTTGTCGGCCTCAACCGAGGACTCTGCGAACGAGGCGGCGCGCAGCACGGCGAGAATTCAGAAAGCCACACGATTGTTGCAAAGGAATGGACGGAGAAACATGGCTCCGAACTGACATTGGAGGAGACACTGGATTATCTTCGCGCATGCCATCGCGCTGCGCCGTTTCTCTTTTTCAACGGCAACACTTTTGCTGAAATCGGCAGGGTGCTCTGTGATTATCTTTTTGCCGACCTTCCGTTTATCCGGAAAAAGACGCTCCGCTCTGCCATTGCGCACTACATCGCGGGAGTGCTCGACCGAGTATCGTCATTTGCATTGGTGCTTTCAATGTGTCAATCCGCCAGCTTCAAGCCCGGCGACCGGGTGACGACGTTGCGCGGTTCATCACGCGGTGTCATTACGCGCGTGCTGGAGGACGGACGCATCGCATGGAAGTCGGACGGGGACAGTCTGGAGTTGATCACGCTGCCGGAGAACCTGGCTCCCGAAGGAAGCGGACAATATTGAGAAACAACTTTCCCCTCGCCAAGCCGCATTCCGCGTGTATTCTGCGCGCCCTTTTTCAGCCGGCTCATGTCTGAACCCACTAAAAACACGCTCCGTCTGGGGCTGCCCAAAGGCAGCCTGCAGGAGCCAACGCTTGAGCTTTTCAAGCGCGCCGGGTTCAATGTGATTGTGAATTCCCGCTCCTATCGGCCCAGCGTGGACGATGCGGAACTGGAACTCCGCCTGCTCCGTGCGCAGGAAATTGCCCGCTATGTGGATCACGGTTTTCTCGACTGCGGCATCACCGGAAAAGACTGGGTCGCGGAGAACGAGGCCAGCGTGGATGTCGTCTGCGATCTGCGCTACAGCAAGGCCACCTCGCTGCCCACGCGCTGGGTGCTGGTCGTGCCGGAGGATTCGCCCATTAAATCCGTCAAGGATCTCCAAGGCAAACGCATCGCGACCGAAGCCGTCGGCCTGACTAAAAAGTATCTCGATAAAAACGGCGTGAAGGCCGAGATCGAATTTTCCTGGGGCGCGACGGAAGTAAAAGTGCCCGAGCTGGTGGACGCCATCGTGGACATTACCGAGACCGGCTCTTCGCTGCGGGCCAACAAATTGCGCATCGTGGACACGCTCATGGAGAGCTATCCGCAATTCATCGCCAGCAAGTCCGCATTCGTGGATCCGTGGAAGCGCGAGAAAATGGAGCGCCTGACTCTGCTCCTCAACGGCGCGCTGGAAGCCCGTTACAAGGTTGGCATCAAGATGAATTTACCGGAGCAAAAGCTCGATGCCATGCTTCAGGCGCTGCCCTCTCTGCGGCGGCCCACCATTTCCCAACTCGCCGGCGGCGGCTGGCTTTCTGTGGAAACGATCATTGACGAATCTGTTGTGCGAGAGATTATTCCCCAGCTCAAGGCGCTGGGAGCCGAGGGCATCATCGAATATCCGTTAAACAAGGTCGTCCACTGACCCCGCCATTCATTTTTTTACCAACCAATACATAGACAACAAACATGGGCTCGCTCAAGAAGCGTCGGAAGACGAAAATCAACAAGCATAAACGCAAAAAGCGCATGAAGGCTAATCGCCACAAGAAGCGCTTGCGTTACAGGAGCTAGCCCTCAGGTTCGGCCCGGTGGGGTCCGTCCATGCTCCCGTGAAAGCGGGACGGCAAACACGCGCCCAAGATTATGGGGTGTGGCGCTGCACATTTTTGGATGTCTTTCAGGCTGATGACATGGCCCGTATTGCCTCGAAGCATCAAGGGTCAAACTCCAAGGATCAAGGAAGGTTCAATTTTCAAAAAGCCCGCGGCGTTGAGCTTGCTGGGTTTGGAATTTGATTCTTGAAGCTTCCTTGATCTTTGAACTTGGATTTTGATCCTTGGCCGCACCGGCTCCCTCTATTGGCCGCTGCTCTCAAACAGATCGTGTTCCCCGGTCAGATTGGCCAGGGTTTCGCCCGCCAGATAAAGCGAACCGGCGATGAGGACTCGCTCGCCCCCTTTCCTCGCACAAGCCAGCGCCTCACTGGGCGAAGCGTGCGTCTGCGTCGCGACATTGCCGCTGTAGAGATTTTCGATCTCCCGCTCCAACTGCTCGGGCGGCAAGGCACGAGGACTGTTGAATGTTGTGAAATGCCAGCACGCCGCGAGTGGCTGCAACGCCCGCATCATGCCGCGCACGTCCTTGCTGGCCACGGCACCGAACACGAGCTGGGCTTTTTCACAGGGGAACATTTGCTGCCAAGTCCGAGCCAGGGCCGCTGCGGAGTCAGGGTTGTGGGCACCATCAATGATGACGCGGTCATTGGCGAAACGCTGGAACCGCGCGGGCCAGTCCACATTTTTCAAGCCATGCCGCAGCACGGATTCCGAGGTCTTGAAGCCCGCCATTTTGAAGGCGGCAATGGCCAGCGCCGCGTTCCAAAGTTGATGCTGCCCCGGCAGCCCAATGTGATAACCGCGCGGTGGTGTGGTGACGATGGTCAGCGGCGCATCGCGTTCCCGCGCCGTCTTTGAAATAACCTGCATGACATCCGTGTGTTGCTTCAGCGTGATGACCGGGACACCGGGCTTGATGATGCCGGCTTTTTCGGTGGCGATTTCCCGCAGCGTGGCCCCAAGTTGTTGCTGATGATCAAGGCTGATGCTGGTGATGACACACACCGCTGGAGTTACCGTGTTCGTGGCATCAAGCCGCCCGCCCATCCCGGTCTCCAGCACCACCCATTCGAGGTTCCGCTTGCGAAACCAGTCCATGGCCAGGGCAAAGGTCAGCTCAAAAAATGTCGGATGCGGATCGAAGTCCTGGCAGATATTTTTCAACGGCTCCAGTCCGTCAACGATCTCCTTGGGCGTGATGCACCGCTCCGCGTCCTTGATGCGCTCGCGGAAATGAATGAGGTGTGGCGAGGTGAACAGCCCGGCATTCACCTCCGCCGCCTTCAGCAAGCTGTGCAGAAAGGCGCAGACGCTGCCCTTCCCGTTTGTGCCCGCCACGTGGATGTATTTCTGCCCTGCCAGAGGCAGGTCGAGCGCGCCGAGAAGTTTTTGTGTGCTTTCCAGCCCCAGCTTGATCCCGAAAAGCTGGGTGCCATAAAGCCACTCGAGGGCGGCCTTTTCTTGTTGGACGATGGAGGACACGGGCAGCGCATTGTAACGAAGCCTCGGGCCGCGTCACCTATTTAGACAGAATAAACAAAATGAGCAAAATAGGCCGGGTGGGGTAATCCGACACACTCATGTGAGCGGGGGTTTTTAATTTTGTAAATTCAGTTAATTCCGTCGGGCTTGTATATTCTCTCCTCGCCGCGCAATTCATGAACAAGCACGCTCACTGCAAAAAACGCCGCCGTCTCCACCCGTAGCACCAGTGGACCAAGTGTCACCGGCACCAGTCCGTGCGCCCGCGCCGCCGCGTATTCGTCGGAGGTGAAGTCGCCCTCCGGGCCGATGGCCACGACTGCGGATTGCAGATTTGGGATTGCGGATTGGAGAACGTCACGCACTGACTTTGCATCCGGCTGGAGCGCGGCGATGATTTTTAAATCATGCCCCGGCAGCGCACCCAGCATGGCGGGGAATCGTGATGGCGCGTGAACCTTGGGCAGCCAGTTCTGTCCGCATTGCTTGCACGTCTCAAGCGCGACGCGCTGCCACTTCTCCTGCTTCCTCGCACAGTCGCGCAAATCCAGCCGCACCACCGTGCGCTCGGTGACCACCGGGTAAATATCATTCACGCCCAGTTCCACCGCCTTCTCGATGATCCATTCCATGTTCGCACCCTTCGGGATGGCCTGGATCAGGGAAATGGAAACCGCTGGCGCCGGAGTTTCGCGGCGCTCGAGGATTTTCAAATCCACCTGCTTCGTGGAGATGGCTGTGATCTCCGCAGTCGCTTCATTGCCCGCGCTATCGAAGACGATGATCTGATCGCCGACGTGCTTGCGCAGGACCTGGGCGCAGTGTTTGGCTTCGTCGCCTTCAAGTGCGTTTGCACCAAGATCGGGCAAATGAAAGCGAGCAGTCATCATAGCAAAACCCTCTGCGTTTCTTTGCGCGGAATAACTTACGCAATCGGCCCGTGCGACGCGGTCGTGTGGTCGTAAGTCGCGAGCTTGCGGAGGTAGTCGCCGTATTCCGTCTTGCCAAATTTCTCTGCGGACTTCAGCATCTCATCGCGGCTAATCCAATGCTTGTTGTAGGCGATTTCCTCAAGGCAGGAAATCTTCAGGCCCTGGCGATGCTGGATGACCTGGACAAATTCCGCGGCCTCCAACAGCGAGTCCGGCGAGCCGGTGTCGAGCCACGCGACGCCGCGACCGAGAACCTCGACCTGAAGTTCACCGGCCTCAAGATACATGCGATTGAGATCCGTAATCTCGTATTCACCGCGCGCGCTGGGCTTGATCTGGTGCGCGAGTTCGCAGACGCGTTCGTCGTAGAAATAGACTCCGGGCACGGCGTAGTTCGACTTCGGCACCTTCGGTTTTTCTTCGAGCGAGATGGCCTTGCCGCCTTTGTCGAACTCAACGACGCCATACTGCTCCGGGTTCGCCGTGTAATAGCCAAAGATGGTTGCGCCCTTCTCCTGTGCGCTGCCGCGCTCGACGGCTTTGCGGAACTGCGTGCCGTAAAAAAGGTTGTCGCCGAGAACGAGTGCGGCCTTGGCACCGTCGAGGAATTTTTCGCCGATGATGAATGCCTGAGCGAGGCCGTTGGGATTGGGTTGCTCTGCGTATTCCAGCCGCAGGCCAAACTGCGAGCCGTCGCCGAGGAGTTTTTTGAATCCCGGCAGATCATGTGGCGTGGAGATGATGAGGATGTCCCGGATGTCCGCGAGCATGAGCGCGGACAACGGGTAATAAATCATCGGTTTGTCATAGACCGGCATGAGCTGCTTGCTCACCGCGATGGTGAGAGGATACAACCGGGTGCCGGAGCCGCCTGCGAGAACGATGCCTTTTCTTTGACTCATGCATCGATGATGAGCGGGCGCGGGCTGGATGGCAACTTTTTCCGGCGGGCCAATCGAAAGCAACCCCGGAGGAAAGTTGACTAAGTCCACTTTCCCGTGAACCTTCCCCCATGACCACGATCACCACGCACGAGGCCAAGACACATCTTTCCCGCTACCTTGCCGAGGTTGAAAAAGGAAAAGAATTCATCATCGCCCGCGGCAAATCCGCCGTGGCCATGCTGGTGCCGTTGAAAAAGAACCAGCTAAAGGCGCGACCGAAGGTTGGCGAGACGCTCGATCCGCCGTGGGAAATTCCTGATTCCGTGTTTGCGCCGCTGACGAAAGAGGAACTCAAGGAATGGGGCTTATGAACCTGCTGCTGGACACTTGCACGTTTCTCTGGCTGGCGCTTCCCCAAGGAAAGCTCTCCAAGCGCGCCGCACAGCTCATCGACGACTCCTCGAACACGCTCTTCCTCAGCGACTCGAGCCTGTGGGAGATTTGCGTGAAGCATTCCGTCGGAAAACTCGATTTGCCTGACATTCCCAAGCGCTGGTTGCCGAGCCGAGCCACCTTTTTCCAACTGAACGCACTCCCCATCGACCATTCTTCAATTCACCGCAGTGGCGAGCTTCCCCGCGTTCACGCTGATCCGTTTGACCGCTTGTTAGCCGCTCAGTCCATCGAGCACAAGATGACTCTTCTCTCCCCCGATGCGCCGCTGTCTCTGCTCGGCGCGTCCAGAATCTGGTGAGCTTCTTCAGCCGCCGAACAACGCAAGCGTCTCCGATGACATGCTGCTGGCGTCGCCCGCCTTCCAGAGCTTCTGCAAGGCGGCCTGCTGGAACAGGCGGAGGCATTCTTTCGAGACATCTCGCCACGGTTTGGAAGCATCGACGATCTCGCATCGCGCGGCGCTTTTCTTGGGCAGGGTGAGAAAAATCTCGCGGCATTTTTCCTGCGCGGATGTTTCCTCAAAGCTGTTCGGCTGGTCGCCCCGGACGCGGATGCGATTCTGTCCGACCTCGACGGGCAGATCGAGCAGCAACACGAGATCAGGCACGGGGAAATTGGATTCATTGAAATCCAAAACCTCCTTCACCTTCGCGCCGCGCGCTCCTTGATAGGCCGCTGTGCTCCAGTAGTAGCGATCGAGAATCATGATCGCGTCTTCATCCAGCGCGGGCTGGATGGAATTGCTGGCGTGATCTTCGCGATCCTTGTGAAACAAATCCAGCTCTTCATCAAGTGTGAGCCTGCCTGTCGCGGCAGACTCGCGGAGCTTCCGGCCCCACTTGAGGCTGGTCGGCTCCTTGGAAAGCGCACAAAGCAAGCCGTGCTCCCCGCACCATTGCGTGATCGTGGCAGCAACAGTTGTCTTGCCTGCGCCGTCGATGCCTTCGACTGCGATGAGAAGTCCTCCAGGGATGGGTCGTTTCATGCGAAATCGAGGACTAACCGCAAACCGTGTCCACCGCAAGCGCGGTGCGGGAATCACGGCGAAATAGCCGTGTATTTTGATGGCACAAGAATTGAGGCTGATGCCTCTTCCCAGCGCAGCGTGCTGAGCATGGACACATGCCGCGAGTGGACAACGCATGTGCTTCGATGTTATATTCCCACCATGAGCACACTTGCCGCCATTGAATCCGCTGTGGAAACACTGCCGCGTCCGCAGCAGGAGAAACTCCTGATGAAGCTCGCGGCCAAGCTCGCTGCCGCCAGTCCGAATTGTTACGACCTCACGCGCGATTTGTTTGAGAAGTCAGGCAAACTTGGAGCGAGCGGCCACGGTGATCTCTCCACGAACAAAGCTCATCTCAAGGGCTTTGGCCGTTCATTGCGCAGACATAAGAAGCCATGAACCCTGTCATCGCGGATGCCGGCGCGCTTGTGGCCTTGCTGGACCGCTCGGATGCCTGGCACCAATGGGCCGTGGACACGTTCAAGACCCTGATCCCGCCGCTGCTCACCTGTGAAGCTGTCCTGGCCGAGACCTGGCACCTGCTCGGCTCCGCGCCACCTTCGCGCAACGCGTTGTCGAGACTTCATCGGGAAGGAATACTTCTTGTAGCATTCGACTTCCAAACAGAATCGTCCGCTGTCTGGCACCTGCTGGAAAAATACGCGGATGTGCCCATGGATTTCGCGGATGCCTGTCTCGTGCGCATGACCGAGCTTCATCCGACGGCACAAGTTTGGACTACCGACTCTGATTTCCGAGTCTATCGCCGCAATGGTCGGCAGTCGCACACTGTCCCCTGCCACGCGGTTAAACGAAGGCGCGGAAGCCAACCTGTTCGAAGGGGCGGGCACTGGTGATGATGTGTATTGACTGATGAAACGAATGGCTCATTTAGGTGGGAAGTTCGATCGGCATGAGAGTCGGACGACCTATCTATCATGTTGTGATGACGAGAAAAACATGCGATTGTGAAGCCGAGTTTTCGACTACAATGGATCACAATTTCTACAATAAACGACGACCAAAACCTCGCACGTATTCTGTGGCAACGGAAAAGTTGTCCACGGTGCCGCTCTTTCGTGTTCGTGAAGATACTGGAGAACTCGATTTCGAGGGGTCTGGCGTCCTCCTTACTTTTCGGAACCGCCATTTTCTGGGCACTGCAGCCCACGTCGTTGATTTTCCAGCAGGCCACTCTGTTCATATTGGAGCGTGCAGCCCCGCAATTTCCTTGGTCGGAAGGACATTTCAGAGAAATGAGCGCGGCAAGCCTGAAAGTGAAGCAATCGATTTTGCAGTAACCGAACTCACGGTAAGTGAAGCAAATGCTCTCGCCGAGGATTCACTTTTCATTCCGCTGGATCCAGCAACGCCATACAAACCGAGATTTAAACATCTCCACTACCGACTCACTGGTTTCCTCGCCGACGACAACCACGCAAACATTTCCAAGTCAACCTTGTCGGCAAACGGCCTTCGCATTATTGTGAAAAAGGATCACACATCGCTAGACCATCATCCAGTGCGCAAACTTAACAAGGGTTGGTATGTGTGCGGAATCTACGATGCTCAAAAGACGATTTCTGAAAACTGGGACCACAATCAAAAACCCAAGAGTTTCAAGGGCTTCAGTGGTGGCTCGTTCTTTTTGGATGATCCATTTTGTCCTGGAATGTTTATTCAGTTTGCTGGAATCATTTTGGAATGCACAGGTCAGGATCTTAAGGGGCGCACAATCCTGACCGGCATCGGAGCAAGGGCTATCTTAGACATGTTGCGACACTGGTATCCAGACATCGAACCCGCACTAAGCAGCAACCACAAGTCAAACATCCTCTACACACCACAACCGGTTATTTACGTGCTAAACAAAGTGAGCTGAGGCATTGGAGCACTGATTCTTATGCCGGAAGACGCGAACCCTTCTCTCATTACCCAGCCTGATAGTGGCCTCGCGAGAGTCGCACCACAGGGTGGTGGGATTGTCGCGGCGATGGTGAGCGAGGCACTGGCACAGTCACGCCAAGAGGTCGGAACCAGCCTGGTGGCCACGTCAGGGGCACTACTGCCAAAATTCAGAATTGGTGACTATGAATGGTGTGAGCCGGATTATCAGCAAATACTGCTGTGGGCGAATGCGCTTAAAATTAAGCCTGAAACAGTGATTGATAGATTGTTGATTGTGGAAAATTCAGAGGATGGTCAGCGACTCAAAACTCAATTTAAAAATGGACGAATTATCAATATTTGTTGGGATGCGGTCTTGCTGCCCATCAAGTCGCTGGAATGGGTGGACGGCCTCGTCATTGAATCGCTGGCGATTCCTGCTCCCTCTTCACAGAAGCAGCTAAGAATCCCTTCATTACCATTGCCGCAACTGAGA
>JAYVOH010000244.1:0-3395 GCA_043758025.1 Verrucomicrobiota bacterium | reverse complement strand
GTGGTGTTCACGCCCTGCCCCCCCGCGCCGGACGAGCGGCAGACTTCGATGCGGATTTCTTCGGGCTTGAGATGGAAGTCCACTTCCTCCGCTTCGGGCAGGGCGGCGACGGTGGCGGCGGAGGTGTGGATGCGGCCTTGGGCCTCGGTGGCGGGCACGCGCTGCACACGATGGACGCCGCTCTCGTATTTCAAGGTGCTGAAGACATCTTCGCCGCTGACTTTGAAGACGACTTCCTTGAACCCGCCCATTTCGGAGGGGCTGGATTCCAGCGGTTCGATCTTCCAGCCGCGCGTTTCCGCGTAGCGGTTATACATGCGGTAGAGATCGCCGGCGAAGAGCGCGGCCTCGTCGCCGCCGGTGCCAGCGCGAATTTCCATGATCACATCGCGACCTTCCAAAGGATCGGCCGGGAGGATGGCGAGCTGGACGGCAGCTTCGAGATCGGCGAGTTGCTTTTGCAGGGCGGGGAGTTCTTCTGCGGCCATCGCGGCGAATTCTTCGTCGCCGGATTTCATCAGGGTCTGGTTGTCGGCGATTTGATTCTGGACGCGCCCAAATGCGTCCCAAGATTTTAAAAGCGAGTCGAGCTGGCGATGCTCGCGCAACAGCTCCCCGGCCTTGCGATTGTCGTCATAAAAATCGGGTGAGGACATGCAGGCTTCCAGCTCGGCAAAGCGGACCTTCTTTTTCTCGATGATGGGGGAATAGTCCATTTTAGAGATGGCAGATTGCAGATAGGAAATAAAAAAACGGTGCCGCGCAGGAGGGCGCGAACACCGTTTGTGGTGAAAATCAGGAAAGAAAAGCTAGGCGGATGCCGCTTCTGCTTTCGGCTTGGCACGGCGCGTGGAACTGGTGGAGCCGTAGCGTTGGGCGAATTTATCAATTCGGCCTGCAGTATCCACAAAGCGCTGTTCTCCCGTGTAGAAGGGATGGCAGGCGGCACAGATGCCGATGCGGATGGCTTTCACCGTGCTGCGGGTATTATAAACCGTGCCGCAAGTGCAGGTGATGGTGGTGTCGTGGGTTTCGGGATGGATTCCTTCTTTCATGGAAATCGAATGAGATTGGGCATTCGTGCGCGGGGCGCGTTCGGGGGCGTGAATAGTAGAGGGGTGATTGAATGGGTCAAGATGTTTTTCCAGATTGAATTACGAGTTCGTGAATGAGTGGAGTAAGTCGATTTTGAAGGATCAAATTGATATTATCCACAATTACCATAAATTAACAGATTCCATCATGACTTTATCGGCAACCATTCGTTCTGCGGCGTTGTGGCTGTCCTTGGCCTCTCCGGGTCTTGGCCTGAATATTGTCATGGACTACAGCAACGATACGGGCAATTTTTTTGGTTTGCGGCCCGTGGCCAAGGCTGCGGTTGATGCTGCTGCCGCTGACTTGAGCGCTTTGTTAAGCCCGACAAATCTGTCCGCCATCAGTCCCTCGGGGTCGCCGAACGTGAATTTGATCACTGGCACCAACTTAAGCACGACGGTGAGCGCCAACTGGGATTTGTTTTATAACAATCCATCTTCTAATGCGAGCACTGCGGTCGCCAGCCCAAACTTGCCGGCAAATGCAGTCACAGTTTATGTCGGCATGATGGGGCTTGGAGGCGCGCTGGGGGAGGGGTCTGCCGCCAATGCTTCCCTTATTTTGTCAGCGAACGGGTTCGGCTCCGAGCTTTCGGGAGCCATGAGCAATCTGCAATCGACTTCCAACTCCTACATGGGGCGCGGAGGCGGTCCCAGCATCGGCACTTTGACTGGCAGCCTGACACTGGGTGCCAATACGGCTGGATACTCGCTGAGCTATGGGGCATCCATTGCCAGTCTGTCTATTTCCAATGATACGGACAACAACGGCATCACCGACAGTCTAGGCACCCTCGATGCCTTCTGGCATTACAACCACACCACCAGCGTTGCCGCCGGCAAGTTCGATCTTTATTCCTTAGCGCTTCACGAGATGTTGCACGGGCTTGGCATGGGGGCATCGAACAACTGGACCAATCTCTCCAGCGGAACCACCTGGCTGGGGACTAATGCAAAAACATTGAATGGAGGGTCTGGCGCGGGGCTGCTGGACTTGGACGGCGCGCACTTGGCGCTCGGTCTCATGAGCACGAACATTTATACCGGACTGACACAGCAGGTCGCCATGAGCAGTGCGCAATTCTCGGGTTCCCGCAATCAACTCACCCAAATGGATGTCGCGTTTCTTAAAGACATTGGCTATCAAGTCGCCGCCGTGCCGGAGCCGGGAGCATTTGTATTGATCATAAGCGCCTCATTACTGCATGTGCTGCGTCGCAGACGGATTCAAGTGAGCGCATGACAAGCCGGCGAACTTGGGGCAGCATGGCTGCATGATGCGCCGACTGATTTGCCGCTGGATTTTTCCGATGCTTGGATGTGCCACGGGCATGGCCCGGGCGGCTGCTGAAAAGATGGAGTTCGATGGCGCGGTCTATCATTTGTATCGCCTCGACCGGCCCAGGTTTTCTGAGCTGGAACTGGTCTGGCTGGGCAAGGAGGGGAAACCCTTGGGTGACTTCAACGCCTTGCAAAAACAAACCACGGAAGCTGGCAGGCAAATAGTGTTTGCCATGAATGCAGGCATTTACGAACAAGGGCCGAGGCCCCTGGGCCTGACCATGGGCGCGGGCAAGGAACTGGTGCCGATGAATTTGCAGAACGGCGACGGCAATTTTTATCTCAAGCCTGGCGGCGTATTTTATCTGGATGACAAACATGGCGCAGGCGTCATGGAGACTGCGGAGTTTTCCAAAAGCGGCATCAAGCCGAGGCTGGCCACGCAATCCGGCCCGCTGCTGCTGAGGAAAGGCGTCATGCACCCCTTGTTCAAAGCCGGCTCTCCGAACAAACGTTTGCGCAACGGTGTCGGCGTCAGATCAAAAGACGGACAGATCATCTTCGCCGTCAATGATCGCGACGATCGCGAGCGGGGTCGTGTAAGCTTTCATCAGTTCGCGTCATTCTTTCTTCAACTGGGTTGCAAGGACGCGCTCTATCTTGATGGCGACATCTCAGACATGACGGTGGAGCCGGGCAAGGACTGGAAGCCGACACCGAACACCTTTGCGGCGATGTTTCTTATAGCCCGCTGACTTTCAACCGCAGTGAATCTTAGCCGGGCCGCGTGTTACAAAAACTTCACCAAGTCACGCTCGGCTGATGCCGGAAGGGGCGTAAGCTGCACTCAGGAAAAATCCATGAACGTCCTGATCGTAACCGATACTTACCCGCCGGATATAAATGGCGTGGCGCACACGCTGGAGGCACTCGCGCGTGGGCTGGCAGCGCGGGGCCATTGGGTGGAAGTTATCACCACCACCGATGGCGCGTTGCAGGAGAATGCCCGGAATGGAA
>JAYVOH010000243.1:0-24766 GCA_043758025.1 Verrucomicrobiota bacterium | reverse complement strand
TGGTTTAAACGTTTGTTCAAACAAGCGATGTCGGAACATCGCCCGATCAACCAGCACCATTTCATTTTAACATTTTAACGGAAAATAATCCGCTTCCCCCAATGATCGTTTCGTAATTCATGATCATGTTGCACCTTGTGCAAACAAACCGAGGCGGTCACGGAATATCGAGATGTCGATACTCCCCCGGCTGGATGGTCTCTGGTGGTCATGCAATGGCAAGCAAGGCGGACTCGGAACGCTCCAGCATGGCCACGGCCATCTTCCGCGTGACGGTGGGGAAGCTCTCAAGGAACTCTTCCAGCGTGTAGTTCGTCTCGTGATGCTTGAAAAGCGATTTGACCGGCACCCGCGTGCCTGTGAAAACAGGCATGCTGCCAACGGTTCCTTATTCTGATAAGGCCGAAAGTTGACATTTGTGGTAGAGTTCTACCACACCCAACCAAACAGCAAACATGTTCACCGAAACAGTCAAAGCCCTGCGCATTCAAAAGCGCCTCACTCTGCGTGATTTTTGCGATCAGGCCGGACTGGACCCGAGCAACTGGAGCAAGGTGGAACGAGGCATCAACCCGCCGCCGGGCGATGTCGGAGTGCTGGAGCGACTGGCTAAATTTTTTGGTCTCACCGGAACGAAAAAACTGGCCTTCATGGACGAGGCGGCACTGCAACGGAGGGAGATACCGCCTGATGTGGCCGACAATGTCATTCTCCAAAAAGCCCTGCCTGCGTTCTTCCGGGCAGCGCGTGGCCATGAACTGACTAAAGCCGAGCTTGCTAGTCTCTCGGACGACATCCGCAAGCTGCACACCCGCGATCACGACTGAAGCCCGCCGATCATGGAACAAATCTGGGGAAAAATCGAGGAACTACGCGTTCAGTATGAGCTTCTGCGAGAAAATCGGACACCGATTGATGTGTTCACATTCTTCGAAGTTGACCTCGGGTTGAATGCCATCCCGTTTGACGACCTCTCCTCAAAATACAGGGTGGAGGCCGCGATCACAGCCGACTTCACAGGCATCTATCTGGATGCCGAACAATATGCGCTGATGGAGAAAGGCCCGCACTGGAAACTCAACCGTCTCCGTTTTACAGTGGCCCATGAGCTGGCGCACTACTTTCTGCACCGCGACCTGCCGCAGCCGGAGAACTTCGCGTCCCTGCCCGATTTTGCCCGGTGGACAGCCAATTACGGCGGCAAGAAATATGATGCGGAACAAGAGGCTAACGAATTTGCCGGGCGGCTGCTGGTTCCTGAATCTCGTTTAAGAGCCTGCTTCGATGAATTTGCGCCCGAAGCAGAAAAGCTCCTGCCCAATTTCATGCAAAGCAGCCCGCTTCGGGATAAATTCGCGGATAAGATCGCTCCTCGTTTTGGGGTGAATGCCCAAGTCATCACCGTGCGGCTGGATCGCGACTCAATTTGGCCGGCAGCCTGATACCTTTTCAGCCAGGAGGATCAGTTAGCTTGCCAAGATGTTGCCCGACAATAGCTCAATGCGCCTCCAGCCAGTTCTTTCCAATGCCGGTTTCCACGAGGACTGGAACCCGGAGCGGCAGCGCCTCTTTCATGCAATGGATGATGATGGGGCGGGCGATTTCTACTTCTGACTGCGGAACCTCAAAGAGCAGCTCGTCGTGAACTTGCAGCAACATGCGGGTTTCCAATTTCGCATCACGCAGCGCAGCGTGAACTTTGACCATGGCGATCTTGATCATGTCGGCGGCAGTGCCTTGAATCGGGGCGTTGATGGCTACGCGCTCGCTCGCGGCGCGGATGGTCTGGTTGGCGGAGTTGACGTCGCGCAGATAACGCTTCCGCCCGGTGAGCGTCATCACAAAGCCTCGCTCCCGCGCTTCCCGCGCCTCGCGCTCGATGTATTCCCGCACACCGGAATATTGATGAAAGTAACTGTCGATGATCTTGGTGGCATCACCGCGCGGAATGCCCAGCCGCTGGCTCAGCCCAAACGCGCTGATGCCATAGATGATGCCGAAGTTCACCATCTTCGCCGTGCGGCGCATTTCCGGCAGCACGTCCTTTAATTCCACGCCATAGACGCGCGCGGCGGTGGCATCGTGAATGTCCAGCCCGCGCTGGAAAGCCTCCACCATGGCTTCATCCCCGCTGATGGATGCCATGACGCGCAGCTCGATCTGTGAGTAATCCGCACTAAGCAGCACCCAGCCTTCACGCTCAGGAATGAAGGCTTTGCGAATCTCGCGCCCTTGGGCGGTGCGGATAGGGATGTTTTGCAAATTCGGATCGCTTGATGCCATGCGCCCCGTCGCCGCCATGAGCTGATGGAAAGTGGTATGCACGCGGCCCGTGCGCGCGTTCACCGTCTCTGGCAACGCATCCACATAAGTGCTCTTGAGCTTCGAGACTTCGCGATAACTCAGGATGTCGTCGATGATGGGGTGCTTGCCCTGCAAGGTCTGCAAGGTCTGCTCATTAGTTTGATATTGTCCTGTGGCGGTTTTCTTGGGTTTGTCCGCGAGCTTGAGATGATCAAAGAGAACTTCACCGAGCTGTTTCGGTGAATTGAGATTAAACGGCCAGTCGGTGTATGCCTGGATGCGTTGCGCGAGAACCGCCGCCTGCTTTTCCAGTTCCAAACCGAACTCATTGAGCGCGGCCACATCTATCTTCACTCCTGCGTGCTCCATGTCCGCAAGCACGGGCAGCAAGGGAGCTTCAATGTCATAGAATACGCGATGCTGATGCAGTTTTTCCAGCTGGGGGCGCATCACGTCGGCCAGTTGAAGGGTCACGTCCGCGTCTTCAGCGGAATATTCCGCGAGCTGTTCCACCGGCACGTCCGCCATGCTGATCTGTGGCGTCGCGCCTTTCTTTTCGCCAATGAGTGACTTGATTGAGATGGGCTTGTAGCCCAGGTAAGTCTCACTGAGGAAATCCATGCCGTGACGTTGATCGGGCTCGATCAAGGCGTGGGCCAGCATGGTATCGAAGAACGGCCCGCTCACTTCAAGCCCGTGAGCAAGCAGGACATTGAGATCGAACTTCAAGTTGTGCCCAATCTTCTCGATGTCGCCGCGTGTGAGCAGCGGCCTGAGTTCGTCCAAAACTTCCATGCAACCGGAGCGATCGGGCGGCATTACAAAATAAGCCCCTTCATGCGCTGCCGAAGAAAAAGCGACGCCAAGCAGTCGCGTGGAATGAGTGTCGAGACTGTCGGTCTCTGTGTCGAAGCAGAATGATTTTGTCAGCGCGAGTTTCTGGAGCCAGCGCTCGCGCTCGGACTGCGTGCGGACGAGTTCGTAGTGATGCGGGACGTCGTGGATCGTGAGCAATGCGGGGCCGCTGTTTGCAGAAGCATCAGCCGGAACGACCGGACCGCTGGGCGCGGACTGCGGGCTGGCGCTGCTCAAAGCAAACAAATCGCCCTCGCCGAAAGTCATCTCTTTTTGCGGCGCGGGCTTCTTCTCGAGTTGCAACTGCCTACCCCGCCCCGCCTTGAAGTCCTCGCCGAACAACCGTTTGCCCAGCGCGTTGAATTCAAACTCCACGAGGATCGCTTTCAGAGCCTCATCGTCGAAGCCATGCAGCTTCAAATCATCCAGCCCGAAGGGAACCGGCGCATCGCGCATGATCGTCACCAGCTTGCGCGACAGCCTTGCGGCTTCAGCACCTTCCTTGATTTTGTCCTTGAGCTTGCCCTCAATCTCGTCCGCGCGCGCGATCATCGTTTCCACGTCGCCAAATTTCTGGATCAGTTTCACTGCGGTCTTCTCGCCCACGCCTTTGACACCGGGAATGTTGTCGCTGGCATCGCCCATGAGCGCCAGCACTTCGATGACCTGCTCCGGTCGTTCGATGCCCCAGCGCGCGCAGATTTCTGCGATACCCAGCACCTCCACGTCGGATCCTTGACGACCCGGCTTGTAAATCTTCGTGCGCTCATTGACGAGCTGTCCGAAGTCTTTGTCCGGCGTGACCATGAACGTCTCAAAATCACCTCGCGCCTCGGCCTGATGCGCCACCGCGCCGATAAGGTCATCCGCTTCGTAACCGTCCTCGGCGAGCACTGGAATGCGCATGGCCGCGAGCAGCCGCTTGGCCGCTGGAATGGCCACGGCCAGGTCCTCGGGAATCTCATCGCGCTGCGCCTTGTATTGCGGAAACATTTCGTGCCGCATCGTCGGAGCCTGGGTATCGAATGCCGCGCCCAGATGAGTCGGCTTCTGATTATGCAAGATGTCGAGCACCGTGTTGGCAAATCCAAAAAGCGCGGACGTGTTCACCTTGTCGCTGGTGAAGATGGGCTTGCTGATGAGCGCAAAATGCGCCCGGTAGAGCAAGGCCATGCAATCGAGAAGAAAGAGACGGTTCGGCATCTTATTGTTTAAGGCAGAATTCGCGTATTTGAACACAATTTTAAACGAGCCGTTGAATCTACGTTGCCGCATTTGCTACACGCATTACATTAACGGCATGGCAGAAAACGAATCCATTCAAGGCGCGAGGCGCTATCTCAAATCTCGCGACCGGGCGTGGGCGCAATCCCTGGCAAATGGGGTGAAGGCAGCGGGCTTCCAGCCAAATACAATTTCCGTTTTCAGCGTGGTGTTTTCCATCGTCGGCGCGGTTTGCCTGATAAAGGCGGGCGAGTGGTCCAACACCACGACCGGCAAAATTGCCAACAGCCTGATATGGCTGGGCGCGGCGGCCTGCATTCAACTGCGGCTGATTTGCAATCTGCTCGACGGCATGGTCGCCATCGAAGGCGGAAAGAAATCTCCGGTGGGCGGTCTTTACAACGAAGTGCCAGACCGCATCGCTGATCCGTTGCTGCTGATGGCAGCGGGTTACTGCAATGAATGGGTGGTGAAACTCTGGGGCATTCCGCTGGGCTGGGTCGCAGCCGTGCTCTCGATGATGACAGCTTACATTCGCGTGCTGGGCGGCACCTTGACCGGGACACAAAGTTTCATCGGCCCCATGGCCAAGCAGCACCGCATGGCGGTGCTCACGGTCGCGTGCCTCGGTAGCATCGTAGAAGTCTGGGTGCGGCATGATGGCAAGCCGGCTCAGAATGTGATGCTGGCAGCGTTGATCGTTATCGTGGCGGGCAGCGTCCTCACCTGCTGGCGGCGTTTGAGTTTGATTGCGCAAGAGTTGAAAAAAAGAGGCTGACATGCTCCGCTCCGTTTCCGTCTTCCTGACCAAACTCATCACCGGTGCCAATCCGGTTTGGGTGAACTGCGAAGCGCATTCGGAAAAGCTGCGCGTTTACTTTGCCAACCACGGAAGTCATCTCGACTTCGCCACACTCTGGGCCGCGCTACCGAAAGCGATGCGCGATCGCACTCGCCCTGTGGCGGCCCGCGACTATTGGGGCAAAACAAAACTCACGCGCGCCACGGCGGTGGGCTTGTTCAACTCACTGCTCATCGCGCGTGAGGGCATCACGCGACAGGACAACCCCATTGAGCAAATGGCCGCCGCGATGCGCGAGGGGCACTCGCTCATCCTTTTCCCCGAAGGCACACGCAGCACTGACGGCGTGATCGGCTCCTTCAAACCGGGGCTGTATCACCTTGCCTCGAAAGTGCCGGAGGCCGAACTGGTGCCGGTTTATTTGCAGAACCTCAACCGCATCCTGCCCAAAGGTCATCTGCTGCCCATCCCGCTCATCAGCAGCGTGGTCTTCGGCGCACCTATAAAACTAGATGCCGCCGAGAAGAAGACTGACTTCCTCAAGCGCGCCCGCGAGGCGGTGCTGAATCTCATGCCGCACGCTCATTCATGAACCTCTCATCCGCCATCACCCGGGAATTCATCTTCACGATCTTCGGTGTGCTTGTCGTCGCCAGCAGCATCGGCTTCGTGCTGGGTAAGTTCGCGAAAACCGATGGTGCGAAGTCCACGGTGCACAACCTCAACGCGCGTATCAACAGCTGGTGGATCATGGTGATCGTGCTGCTCGGCGCACTGGCATCGGGGAAGACAGTTGCGACGATGATGTTCGCCATCATCTCGTTTCTGGCCTTGCGAGAATTCATCACGGCCACTCCGACCCGGCGCGCGGATCATCGCAGCCTTTTCTTTGCCTTCTTTCTCGTGCTGCCCCTGCAATACTGGCTCGTCCACATCCACTGGTATGGCTTGTTTGTAATCTTGATTCCCGTCTATGCTTTCGTGCTGCTGCCGGTCCTGATGGTGCTGCGCGGTGATGCGACAGATTTCCTGGAGCGCGCAGCGCGGACGCAGTGGGGACTGATGATCTGCGTCTTTTTCATCAGCCACATTCCGATGATTCTGCACCTCGATTTTCCGTCACTGCCCTTGGGCAAGGAGGGATTGATCCTGTTCCTCGTCATCGTCGTGCAGGGCAGCGATGTCTTGCAATATGTCTGGGGCAAACTATGCGGTCGCCATCCGGTCGCGCCCACGCTCAGTCCGAAGAAAACTTGGGAGGGACTTGTGCTCGGCATCCTCAGTTCATCCGTGCTGGGCGCGTCGCTGCACTGGCTCACCCCTTGCAATGCCTGGCAGGCTTTTGTCATGGCACTGCTGATGTGCACGCTGGGTTTCTTCGGCGGGCTCGTGCTGTCCGCCATCAAGCGCGCCCGTGGCATCAAGGACTGGGGCACTCTTATCGAAGGCCATGGCGGAATGATGGATCGGATCGACTCCCTTTGCTTCTCGGCCCCGCTTTATTTCCACCTGATGAGCTACTTTTTCCACGGCACGATTTGATTGCAAAGAGTTCCGCTTATCGTAATTTTTCCCCTCTCCATTCAAACACATGAAAGCTTTCGGCATCATCTTCCTCTCAGTCCTCGTTGCCATTGTCGGCTATCAATACGCCTATTCCAAGCTGGATGATATGTTCGACTTCCAGAAGATGGTTGTGACCAGACACGAACCGGCCGCCGCAGTTGAAGATCAGAGTCTGGCCAGAAAAGATGAGCCTGCCAAACTGTCAAAGCCAAGGGTGTCGGTCACGGACACCCCCCCCATGTCGGAAAGACCAAAACGTGAGGAATCGCCGGGCACACCCAGCGTCCCCACGACAGTTGGTCCTGGCGAAATGGCCAGGCAAGAGGTTGGTCCTGATGATTTCCTGCCCCCCACCTTCCCGCCACTGGATGAGGTCGTAAAGGGCTGGAAGGAAATCCCCCAAAAAGCATTCCCCCGCCCGGTGAAATTGCTCAAGGATGTCGAATTTAAAATGAGCGTGGGATCTTCACGCGTGAAGGCTGGCGGCAGTGCGATGGCGCTCGGACAGGAGGGAGAAAACCTTATCATCGCTCCCACGGAAAATTCACCGGCCCACTCTCAGGTCTCGCTCGGGGACACCGACCTCAAGGAAACGCTCACCCAAGCCTATGATACATGGAAGGTAAAGATGGCGGAGTGGCAACGCCGCCAGTGGGAATTTCGAAAAACAGCAGCCGCCAATGCGCAAAATGTTATCAGATCGGACCCCCAAGCCATCAATCGCAGCGACATGCCCAAGCGCAATCCCGATGGAACCTATGAGGTCCTTCTCACCAGCATGAAGACCGGGCAGGTCAATGAAATCACCCCTTCCAACATCAAAAAATGGGGTGCAGCCCAGGTCACCAAGATTAACGGCAGGGATTACATCACCGTCATTGTGAACTACACCACCAAGACCATGTTTGGTGATTTCGATACCGAGGCCCAGGCCCGGATTATGAATGGCCGAGTGGAAAAATGGGTCTATACCGGCTCCGGTGAAGTGGTGCCGTGATTGCGCTTCAGCCGATCAATCTTTCTGCCACGCGCATTCCATCCACCGCTGCGGAGATGATGCCGCCGGCATAACCCGCGCCTTCACCGGCGGGGAAAAAGTTTTTTATCGAAACACATTCCAGCGTCTCCGCGTCCCGCGGAATCCGCGCGGGCGATGAGCTGCGCGTCTCCACGCCGGTCATCACGGCATCGTCAAGCTGGAAGCCTGCGAGCGATTTTTCTATGAGCGGCACTGTCTCCCGCAAGGTGCGAGCCACAAAATCGGGCAGCACTTCACGCAGATCACACCAGACCACACCCGGCTCGTAAGATGGCCGCACGGTGCCAGGCCCGTTGCTAGCGCGCCCACGCATGAAATCGCCCAGCAGTTGCGCGGGCGCACGGTAGTTCGATCCCGCAAGCTGGAAAGCGCGCCGTTCCAGTTCGCGCTGGAAGTCGATGCCGCCCAGCACATTCGGGCTCGCAAAATCCTCCGGCCTGACCTCGACCATGAAGCCCGCGTTGGCATTCGCTTCCGCTCGCGCATAACTGCTCATGCCGTTGGTGACGACCATCCCCGGCTCCGAGGAGGACGCCACCACCAGCCCGCCGGGGCACATGCAAAAACTATAGGCGGTGCGCTTGGACGGGCCGCGCGCGACAAACTTGTAGGGCGCGGCTCCGAGCAAAGCATGCCCCGCCCAGCGGCCATATTGGGTGCGATCAATCAACGACTGCGGATGCTCGATTCGCACGCCGATAGAAAAGGATTTGGCGTCAAACGGCACGCCGCGCGCGTGAAGCATTTCAAAGGTATCTCGGGAACTGTGGCCAATGGCGAAGACAAAACGATCGGCCTCAATGGTCTCGCCCGCAGCCGTGACAACGGCCCGCATCACGCCCTTTTCGATAACGGCATCCGCTACCCGCGTCTCGAAGCGCACCTCGCCGCCCAATGAGATGATTTCCTCGCGCAGCGTGCGCACGACCTTGATCAAGCGATCCGTGCCCACATGAGGACGGGCCTTGATGAGGATGTCATCGGGAGCGCCCGCCTTGGCGAGCTCGCGCAAGATCCAGGGGATGCGATGCTCGCGGTCACGAATCTGAGTGTAGAGTTTCCCATCGGAAAATGTGCCCGCGCCGCCCTCGCCGAATTGCACGTTCGATTCAGGATTGAATTCCAGCCCGCGCCGCCAGAAGCCCGTCACATCCCGCGCCCGTGGTCCCGCCGCCTTGCCGCGCTCCAGCAGCAGCGGCTTCAACCCCTTCCGCGCGAGGAGCAGGGCGCAGAACAATCCGCACGGCCCGCTGCCAACAATGACGACGCGAGGCTTCGCTGAAAGACAAGGAGTGACGACATTCGCTTCGCGGCTTCGCAACTTGTCGTCATTGCCTGCGACGGCAGGAGTGCCGTCGCTCCGATAAGTTTCATCCGGCGCGATCTCGATAAGGCCCGGCTTCCCCACGGTTCGCAGCACCATCTCTTCGTCCTCAACTTGAATCAGAAGCGTATAACAAAACTGCACTCCGAGCCTTTTCCGCGCATCCACCGCCCGCCGCTTGATCTGAAAACTCCTGAAGGCATCAACACCCAGTCCAAGCTCCCCCGCCGCCGCCAGGCGCAGTTCTTCCGCCGTGTGATCCACGGGAAGATGAAGCTGACTGATTTGAAGCATGAGAAGCACATGATGCTAAAGAACTCCGCAGGCTCCGCCAGCAAAAGTTGTCGCGAGTATCACACCCTAAGCACGCAGCGATACCCAGACCCGAATGGCAGTGCATTATTGGCTTAACGCCATCTTTTATTAAGGTTCCGTTCTGGCCTGACTGTCAGGCCATGAAAATGCTTTCACCGCCTCGGGAATGCCAACGACAATGATTTTGGCTGGCTTTGTAATTTCCAAATTGTCCCTCCCACCCTTTTTTTCACGATCCATTTCCTCATCCCACATGCCTTGCTGTGCAGTCTTTTTGATCCCAGTCAAACGCCATATCAGGAAGCTGATAGCATCGGTTGGGTATTGGTCTTTTCCCCACAAAACATCCACAGTGGCATCTTCATGGAAAGGTTCCAATGTTCCGTCTGTCGGGCTATAGCAAAGGGAGAAACGATCATGATACTCTGGGGGAGACTGTGTCATGCGCCATGTCACAAGCTTACCTGTTGCCGGATCGGGAATTCTAATCGTGATACATGCCCGACGCCCCTCATCATATGTGATGGAATACGCCGCAATGCACTTACCCGGCTTGCCACTGAACTGATCAATTTCATAAACCGTCGTTGCGTATTCGGATTTTTCCCAACGCCGAAACGTGATTGTTGTGCCGGAAATCGACGGTCGCGCATCTTTTGGCCATCCTGTGGGGCGGAGAGAATGTGTTTTTGGATCACAAATCCAAGAGAGATGCTGTCGATTACTTGTGCCGTAAACATCAAAGTTGTTGATGACGTAGAAAGGCCCATTTGGTAAATGCCGCATGATCCGCCAATCCCATTCTTGTTCGTGGTAATCTGCTCTATTTCTCGACGGAACCTTACCGACCGATTGCACAAATTTCCAACCATCTTGCCAAAGCAAAAGACATAGGTCAGCACTGCTTCCCGGTTCGCCGGCAGCATTTTGAACTGCCACGAGTGCACCGAATTGTGCATCGCCGAAAATTTTTCCCCATATGGCACAAATTTTCCCGCCGTAAATTCTCACCAGTTCGTCGGTAGCAGGTTGGTGGGGGACAACATCCTCCATTATCTCCAATGCGGATCGCTTAATCTGTTTCAGATCACTTGGCTCGGTTCGGACATGTTCCGCCCCATGCACGACCAACGAAAATAGAAGCGAAATTTCAGGATCGCCGTTAATTTTTAGTTTAATCTGCTTGAGCGCAGGCAGTTTAGGGAGCTTCTCCATCCATTTCGCACCTCTCCGGTCTACGTGCCCCAACACCGCGCGGCTAAGTCCCGTAAGCCGCTCAAAACAGTATTCATCTGTGGAATTGTCCTTCTCACTCACCTCCATTTCTGCATTGCTGTGAATACGCAGCTTTGCTTTTTCTACCGGTTCATTCCATATGCCTTCCACTGCATCGACCGAGTAATGTATATAGGGCGGCTCGTCTTCCGTCGGGCTGAATGAATAAGTCCACCATTTCCCAGTATTACGATCATGAAAGGTTATGGAAAAATTCTTTAATTCACCACTGCCAATATCCGAGTAGTAAACCGCCAGCAATCTACCTTTCTTGCCCTCGGCGTAGGGATATGCCCAGACAGTTTCGTCCATCGCGCGACGTTCAAAACCTCGTATCGTGCAAAGATAATTTCCAATAAGATAAAACGGGCCCCAATCTTCAAAATTTGTGCGAACCAATTTTTTTCTTTTTTCATCGTAGAACCAGGAGAGATGATCGCCATCGTAACGCCCCGTTTTTCGGGATGCCTGCACGAAATGCTTCGGTTTGTCTTTACGGTCGTGAAATTCCAAGTTTCTGGCATTGTCCAAATATTGCCGATACACCCAATGATCTTTTTCCCAGGCGCAGAAGGACAAATGGCGAACCCATGTTTGCTCGTAATCGAACTGGTCAAATACGCTTCCTCCCGAGTCTTCCGACTTTTCGGGTGGCAAGTTCACCAGAGCAACGACCTCGTGGGGTTCAAAAAGATTTCCCCAATACACGAGCCCTCCAGCGCTATCCACGGTTTTCAATGCCTTGCCAGAAGTGGAAGACGGAACAATATCGCGTAGTAGTTTCAGGCTCTTTTTGCGGATTACCCTCAGCGCCTCCTCCGTTGGCATTACGCTTTGTTTTGATTCCCCTTGCGCCTTGAGCAACTGATGGGGCACGGTGAAGAACAGCAACATCACAAGCAATATCTCGATGCTCAGAGGTATTTTGAGTTTCATAATATGAATCACTTCGCTGTCTCGCCCGTTCGGAGTTGATATGAGTTCGCAGTGCCTCTTAAAAATTCCACGCCTGCAACCTTAAGATAAACTGAAAATGCAGCAAGTTCCGGATTCATTCCATTCCGCACTATTGTCAGCTTGTGGCTGCTAGCGTCCGGCAGAACTTCTCGAGCGAATCTAAAATTGCCGCTGAATTCTCCAGTCTCGGATTTGTAGCCCGCACGAGCCAATCCTGCATACACTCCTTGCGCGAACTCGATTTTCATCCATGCTACCCATCCTTTTTCACCTGCCTGCGACGGCCACCCTCATTTCCCCATGATCAACTGGATACTGCGAAAAATCATCGGCACCAAAAACCAGCGCCATATCAAAAAACTCTGGCCACTGGTTGCAGAGATCAATCAGATCGAGCAGACGCTGCAGGCTGAACCCGCCGAGGCGTTGCGCGATCGCACGGCCAAATGGCAGGAACGGTTCAAGGCTTTTCACCCGCCGCTCTTTCTCGCGGGCGTGGCCCTGCGGGTGGCGGATGAGGCCCAGGTGGATGATTGCCTGCGCGGTGTGGCGGAAAAGTTTACCAGGTTGCAAGAGCATTTCCCTACGCTCAACTATCAATTGGTGGCGGAGACGGCATGGAAGAACGAATCACTCGACGAGAAGAAGGCCCGCATCCTGAAGGTGCGCGAGGCCTATGATGAGGTGCTGCCGAGTTTTGCCCGTCTGGAGCTGGACATGCTCAATCAAATACTTCCCGAAGCCTATGCCGTGGTGAAAAACGCCGCGCGTCGCCTCTGCGGAACGGAGATGATGGTCTGCGACCAGCCTTTGCGCTGGGACATGGTTCACTTTGACGTGCAGCTCATCGGTGGTGCGGCACTGCACAAAGGCATGATCGCAGAGATGGCCACGGGCGAGGGCAAGACCCTGGTCGGCACACTCCCCGTTTATCTGAACGCGCTCACCGGGCGCGGCGTGCATCTGATCACGGTCAACGATTACCTCGCCCGCCGTGACTCGGAGTGGATGGGCACACTTTATAAATTCCTCGGCCTCACGGTTGGCTGCATCCAGAACGATCAAGATCCTGAATTGCGTCGTGAGCAATATGTGGCGGACATCACTTACGGCACCAACAGCGAGTTCGGCTTCGACTACCTGCGCGACAACGGCATGGCTCGCAGCAAGGATCACCAAGTGCAGCGCGGACATTACTACGCGGTCATCGATGAAGTGGACTCCGTGCTCATTGATGAGGCGCGCACGCCGCTAATCATCAGCGGTCCCGTCACCACCAGCACGCATCAGTTTGATCGTTACAAGCCGCTCGTGGAGCAGCTGGTGAAACGCCAGAACGCCCTGTGCAACAAGCTCGCGGGCGAAGCCAATGATCACTTCACGAAGGGCGAAACCGAAATCGGCGGACGCCAGCTTTATCAGGTCCGGCTCGGTCAGCCAAAAAACCGCGCCCTGCTCCGTGCCATGGAAGAAACGGACAAGCGCAAGGCGATGGAGAAATCCGAACTGAGTTTTTATCAAGACACGCAGAAGACCGCGCTCTTTGAACTCAAGGAGGAGCTTTACTACACGATTGACGAAAAAACCCATGATGCGGATTTGAGCGAGATGGGGCGCAACTTCCTCAATCCCGACGATCCGGATGCTTTCGTGCTGCCGGACATCGCCACCGCGTATGGTGAGATTGATGCTGACTCCTCGCTGAGCGATGCGCAGAAACAGGCGATGCGCGAAGAGACGCAGCAGAAGCTCGATACTCAAGGCCAACGCATTCACAACATCAACCAGCTCCTCCGCGCCTACTGCCTTTATGAAAAGGACGTGGAATACGTCGTGAAGGAAAACAAGGTCATCATCGTGGATGAAAACACGGGGCGCGAAATGCCCGGCCGCCGCTGGAGCGATGGCTTGCATCAGGCCGTGGAAGCCAAAGAGGGCGTTCACATTGACCACGAAACGCAGACGCTGGCGACGATCACGATCCAGAATTACTTTCGTCTTTATCAAAAGCTTGGCGGCATGACCGGCACCGCAGAAACGGACGCGGCGGAATTCCATGACATCTACAAACTCGATGTCCTGAGCATCCCGACGAATCGCCCCGTGCAACGCAAGGACAACAACGACGCCATTTTTAAAACCCGTCGTGAGAAGTTGCAGGCTGTCCTCAAGCTCATCAATGAACTGCACGCCAAGGGCCAGCCCATGCTCATCGGCACTGCCAGCGTGGATTCCTCCGAAACACTGGCGCGCATGCTCAAGCTGCAAAAAATTCCGCATGCCGTGCTGAATGCGAAGTATCACCGCCAGGAAGCGGAGATCGTCGCCCGCGCCGGTCAAAAGGGGGCCGTCACTGTGTCCACCAACATGGCAGGCCGAGGCACCGACATCAAGCTGGGGCCGGGCGTCTTGGAACTGGGCGGTCTTTTCGTCCTCGGAACCGAGCGCCATGAAAGCCGTCGCGTGGACCGCCAGTTGCGCGGACGTTGCGCGCGTCAGGGTGATCCGGGCGAAAGTAAATTCTTCATCAGCTTTGAAGACGATCTCATGCGCAACTTCGGTGCCGCCGACCGCATGACGAAAATCATGGAACGCTTCGGCATGGAAGAAGGCCAGGAGCTGGAACATCCGTGGCTGAACCGATCGGTCGAAACCGCACAGAAGCGCGTGGAGCAGCGCAACTACATGATCCGCAAACGCGTGCTGGAATACGACGACGTGATGAACCAGCAGCGCGAAGTGGTTTACACCTTCCGCAATGAAGTGCTCGACAGTCCAGATCCACGACTGTTGCTGGACGAGATTGTTGAAAAAAGCATACCGGCCCGCGTCGAGGAGTTCGTTCCGCGCGAACCCAGCGCGGATGATCCTGCGAGCTATCCCGCGCTGCTCAACTGGTTGAACACGACCTTCCCGCTCGGATTGAGCGCGAATGATGCTGCACTGGAATCGCGCAGCTTTGACGGGAACTGCCAGTTCGTCATCGAACGAGTGAAGCGCGCCTACGATCTCAAGACCTCGGGCGTGCTTCCGCAATTGCTCCAGGAAAGTGAGCGTGTGATCTTGCTGGAAGCCATTGACGAACTCTGGCAGCACCATCTCTACGCCATGGATGCGCTTCGTGAAGGTGTGAACTTGCGCAGTTACGGACAGAAAGATCCGCTGATCGAATACAAGCAGGAGGCTTACATCATGTTCGAGGAACTGATGCGGAACATCCACAACAAGGCGCTAACCAATCTCTTCAGCAGCCACCAGCGCCTCCAGATGTTCATGGAGCACATCCGCCAGTCCATGCTGCACGGACGCACCGTCGGCCCCGATTCACCGCAGCCTCAGCAGCGCCAGGCACAAGCGGCATCCGAGGAAGGCGAAGACGACACGCCCAAGATCACCATCCCGCTCAAGCGCGAAGTGCCAAAAGTGGGCCGCAATGATCCCTGCCCTTGCGGAAGTGGAAAAAAATACAAGGCTTGCTGCGGTCGCATGAGCTGATCGTTAAGCGTCCAATAACAGCACTCAGAGCGTGACTACGACCCGCCCTGCTCCACGCTGGTCCAGAGTTGGCGGAAGGAGCGGTTCTCTTCCATGAGTTGTCCGGCCACCGCCTGGGCCAATTGATCCAGACCGGTTATCTTGGCAAAGATGGCGATCATTTCCTGCCGCCGGTAATAATCAGTGGAGTCGCTGACGCTCTGGCTGAATTGCTGGGCCATCGCCACCAATAGATCCGGCGGAACCATCTCCGTGGGGAAAGTGGTTTCGCCATGCTGCAAGGCCACGGTGATGCTGGCCGCGTCCAACCTGGCGACCCTGCCTTGCAACGGTGTTCCAATTTTGCGCGGAATGGTGCCGGAGTAGCCCTGCGCTTTCACGTCCGCGATGATCTGATCCATGAATTGCTGGGCCTTGGACCAGAAATAGCGCTTGCTCTCCAGCGCGGTTTGCACCTCGGGAGTTTCAAAGCGGGTATCCTTCAAAATGTCCATCACTCTGGTGAAATCATAGCCGCGCACCATGGACGGCAGATGGCTGACCAGTTCGGAATACTGGGTCAGGTCGCGCTCCCGCACCTCCTTGATCCGGGCCATTTGCTTTTGCTGCCCGTCACGCTTCATGCGGGTGATTTCTTCCTGGTCAAAACTCAACTGTCCATCAAGGCTGTCGCGCAATGAACCGTTGGTTTTGACTTCCTTGAGCAACATCTTGACGCGGTCATAATTCTTTACGGCATCCTCCAGGCTGGCGAAATTTTGCTTCCTGACCGATGGAAGTTCGCGTGCGATCTTGCTGTCTTCCAAATAGGGCGCGGTGAGTTTCTTGTAGGAATTGATCCACTCAAAGCCTTTGCCCGGCTCGCAATTGTTGAATTTTTCCAACCACTCCAGCGCCGCGACGGGATCGCCAAAGTGCCATTGGGCAAGCCCATGCACGAGGTAAGCCAGCGCCTCTTCGTTGTTGATATGATAAAGGGCAGACTTACTCCGGACATTGAATCCAAGCTCCTGACGCATGATGGATGAAAGGTCAGAAAAGAATTTCTTAAAATCCGCCCCGTTTGCCTGGGAATCTTCATCGGCATCTTGTTTGATGTTCTTGAAATACTTTAAGGCAGGCTCACGCTTTCCGGCGACAATGGCGCAAATGGCGGCATTAAAGCGCGCCCAGTTTCGTGTGGGCTGCTTGGTTTTTTCTGATTTCACCAGCGCATCAAACATCTTGTGGGCCTCGGAAAAATTGCCTTCGACCAATGTGTTTCGCGCCTTGAGGAAAACCTCGGTTACGGACTGGCTTCCCTTGTTGAGCGTCTCGGTCAGATCCGACGTGTCTTCCACAGTCACTCCGCTGCTGACATCAACGGATGGAACCTTGCCCTTGGACCCGGGTCGAAGCGCCAGTGCCAGAAGCGTGACGCCCGCTGCGACGGCCAACCCTGTATAGAGTGCCTTGTTGCGGTTCGATTTCATGCCGGCCATGGAATAGCCCAGCAGGCTCTCTGCATCACGGAAGGCCTCGACGAGGGCATCATAGCTCTCAAATCTGTCCTCTGGCCTCAATGCCAGCAAGCGATTGACCAGTTCACAGGTCCGCGGTGCAAACTTCAGGCCGCTGGCCTCCAATCGCACGGTCCGGCTTTTGATGATTTTCAATTCGGACAATGAATTGGTATTGGCCTGATGCGGCGGATTGCCCGTCAGCGCATGATACAGCGTCGCGCCCAGGCTGAACATGTCACTGCGAAAATCCTCGCGATCATGGCAAACTTTTTCCGGTGCCACGTAGTAAGGTGTGGCCCAGATTTCCCCAGAATCGTCCACGTCCCGCTCATGGAACAAGGCGAGGCCGAAATCCACGATCTTGGGCAAGCCTTGCTCGGTGAACAGGATGTTGGCCGGCTTTACATCACGGTGGATCAAACCCTCGCGATAGGCCGCGCGCAATCCCTCTGCCACTGCACGCGCCACACTCAGCGCGTCTTTTTCCGGAAGTCTTCCGAGGCTGTTGATGCGCTGCTCCAGGCTGCCACCACCAACCAGCTCCATGGCAATGTAGAAGTTGCCCTGATCACGGCCGACCGAGTAGAGTTTGACGACGTTGGGATGCGCCACTGCCGCAGTGAGCTGCGCTTCGCGCTCAAATTGGGCCATGCGGACACTGTCGCGACTGAAGTGGCGGTTGAGAATTTTCAAGGCCACTCGTCGCCCCAGTGTTTCATCCGCCGACTCAAAGACCCGGCTCATGCCGCCTTCGCCAATTTGTTTCGATATGACAAAGTGATCGAATTTTCGGCGCACCCGCACTGTCTGACCGCAAGCCGGGCAGATCACCTTGCTGAAAGGCTCAAAAGCAGTCACATCCAGAACACCTACACAAGCGGGGCAGGAGCTCAGGAATTGGGGCTGTTCAATAGAAGACAATGGAAGGAAAGAAAAAATGAGTCGATAACCAACAATCAATGCCGTAGAGACAAGAATATTGATTTATGGTAATTATAATACGATTGGAAGGTTTCTGCACTCATTTTGTTTATAAAACTGTATTTAACCCCAAAACGCATCCCTTGTTTCATACTTGCCGTGCTGATGATTGCCACCACTTTCCTTCATGGAACTCATCATCACTGAGCCGGAGTGGAATAAGCAGCGGCTCGATCATTTTTTGCAGCAGGCCCTGCCAGATCATTCTCGCACTCGAATCCAGAATCTCATCAAGAGCGGCGACATCCTTCTGAATCAAGCCCAGGCAAAGCCCAATACGGCGCTCAAAGTTGGCGACACCATTTCCATTGAAATCCCCGATCCGGTGGCCACCGAAATCATCGCGCAGAACATTCCGCTGCAAGTGCTTTTTGAAGACGAACACCTCATCGTCATCGACAAAGTGGAAGGCATGGTGGTCCATCCGGCGGCGGGCAATCCCGATGGCACTCTGGTCAATGCCCTGCTGCACCATTGCACGAACCTGAGCGGTATCGGCGGCGAACTCCGTCCGGGCATCGTCCACCGGCTCGACAAGGAAACCAGCGGTTGTCTCGTCGCCGCAAAACACGATCAGGCGCACACTCGATTGTCACAGGCATTTAGCGACCGCCGCATCACGAAGATATATCTGGCCGCAGTCAACGGGCTGCCCCTCACCGATTCCGGACGCATTGAGAATCGCATTGGCCGCCACCCCGTGGACCGCAAACGCATGGCGCTCGTGGAAAATCCCGAATCGAGCAAAGAGGCCGTTACCGGGTGGAGGAAGCTCTCCGTCCACAAGGGCTGTGCCCTGATCGAGTGCCGTCTCCTCACCGGACGCACGCATCAGATTCGCGTTCACATGCGCGAGAACCTGAAAACACCCATCCTCGGCGATACGATCTATGCGCAAATCCAGCGGCAGATGCTATCCATGCCGCGTCTCATGCTGCACGCTTGGAAGCTTGGTTTCGATCATCCCATGACCGGTGAAGCAATGAGCTTCGAGGCCGCAATCCCCGCCGAGTTTGATCCCTGGATCAAGGCGATTCCGCCATGATGCGCTCGACCATTTTGCGAATGCCATTGGCCCTCAGTGATGCGATTCCGGCCTCGAGCATGATCTTCGCCACCTCGCTGCGGGAGACTTTCACGCCAGCCATGCGCTCGTCCCATGTCGCTTTTTCCAGCAGTGCCAGCGTCCGCACGCCAAGCAGCAGCGGCAGCGCCACCGCATAGCGCAAGCGCCGGTGCTCCACATGAGAAACATATTCCAGACCGCACCGCAAATGTTCGCGACAGCGCTCCTGCCATCCCGGAAGCAGCGGTAGCAAGAGCGATGGATCGCGTTGCAACCTCCCCATGCTGATTCCATTTTCACCCAGCGTTTCCTGCGGAAAATAACAGCGCCCCATCGCGAGATCTTTGCCGATGTCCCGCAGGATGTTCACCATCTGCAATCCCTTGCCCAGGCGAATGCCGCGCTCCACTTGTTCTCCGGTGGAGGTGTTTTTGGGAAATGCATCTGGCAACTCATCGGCGCAAAGTTTTGTCCAAAACTCACCCACACATCCCGCCACCAGCCAGGTATATTCATCCAGGTCCGCCTCCGATCTCAGGGCGCGCAATTCTCCATCCACCGGGAAGCGTGACACGTCCAGCACCTGCCCGCGCACAATCGGGGACAACACGCCGCGAATGCTCGCCAACTGTCTCTCGGGATAATTCCTCACAGCAGCAAAGGCCTCCGGCAAACGCTGCAAGAGCTGCGCCTCATCCGCGTCCGTCTGCATCGGCACAAACTCGCGCAGCAATCTCCCGCAAAATTCCTGCTCCGCCGCCGAATCACGATCTCTGCTTTGCACCAGACGATCAAAATCACCCAGACAATCCATTTTCAGCGACTGCGCCACGCCACTTGTATCGGCGAGCGTATCCGCCGCCCGCGCCAGCAGGTAGGCCATCGACAGCGGCTCACGCAACCCCGCTGGCAGCGCCTTGAGTGTCAAATAAAACGAACGCGATACGCTCGCGAGCAGCTTGCCGCCCAGTTCATGCTCCTCCATCATGTGTCATCCATAATTCATCATTTACCATTCATCATTCAAAATTGATCTCCCATCTTTACATCCATATTCCGTTTTGCCACCGGGTCTGCCCGTATTGCAGCTTTTACAAGCACACTCCCGGCAGCACGGACATGACGGCGTTTGTGCAATCTGTTCTCACGGAACTTCGACTGCATCAGAAAAACATCCCGATCATTCCCAAGACCATCTACCTGGGCGGTGGAACCCCGACTGCATTGAGCGAAACCCATCTTGCGACATTGCTGGAAGGGTTGCGTCACTCACTCGATTGCTCGCAGCTGGAAGAGTTCGGCCTTGAGGCCAATCCGAAAACGGTCGGGAAGTCCAAAGCCACGCTGCTGCATAAACTCGGAATCACCCGCGTAAGCCTGGGGGTGCAGGCGTGGGACGATCCCACCTTGAAACTCCTCGGGCGCGACCACGCTCCAGGTGAGGCGGTGGAAACCTATGAAATCTTGCGCGAGGCGGGCATTCCCAGCGTGAACCTCGACCTCATGTTTTCCATTCCCGGCCTCAGTCTTGACGTTTGGAAACGGGGCATTGAAAAAACGCTTTCACTCAAGCCAGATCATGTTTCGTGTTACAACCTCACCTATGAGGAGGACACCGACTTCCTCGCGCGATTCCGCACGGGTGAACTCGACGCCAGCCAGGATCGCGATGCGGATCATTTCTTCGCCGCCATGGATATGCTGGAGAACGCCGGATACGAGCATTATGAAATATCCAATTACGCGAGGCCCGAACATCGCTCCATCCATAACCAGGCCTACTGGCTGGGCGCGGACTACCTCGGTCTCGGCCCCTCAGCCTTCAGCACCCACCGGAGAATCCGCTGGAAAAACGCGCCGGACACGACCGATTACATCCGGCTGCTCACAGAAGGCCGCGTGCCCATCGTGGAGTCCGAGGAACTCGACGATCGCAAATGGCTCTTTGAGCGTGTGGCGCTTGAATTGCGCACATCAGAAGGACTCCCGCTCAGCCGGGTGGATGCATCCTTGTCGTCCAATGTGGACATCCTTTTGAGCGAAGGTCTCGCCGTGCTCAAAGACCAACGACTTGTGCTCACCCGCGCCGGCAAGCCGCTGCTGGACAGCATCGCTGAGATGCTGCTGCCCGATTGATTGGATTCCGTATTCGATGCTTTTAGAATCCGATAGCTTGCAATTTTGATTCCCCAATGGCATCATTCTGCTTCCATGAAGACCACGATAGACATCCCTGAAAAGGAGTTGAAAGCTGTTATGAAGTTCACCAATGCCAAGACCAAGCGTGAGGCCGTGGTCAAGGTGCTGGAGGAATACAACCGCAGGCAACGCATGGCTGGACTGGTGAAGCACTTCGGCACTTTCAAGTCCATGATGACCAACGACCAGATCGAGGCACTGGAGATGAAGAGATTTCACCGCATTTTTGGAAAGAAATGATTCTCGTGGACACATCTTGCTGGGTGGACGCCTTGCGCGTCCATGGCAGTCCTGCAGTAAAAGCACGCCTAACCCACCTCGTTCAAAATGGGGAGGCAGCTTGGTGCGCGGCGGTGCGACTCGAACTTTGGGCCGGTGTGGGCGATGCGCATGAACGCAAAATTCTGCAGGAATTCGAGCAATTGATCCCTGAGCTTGAAATCAATTTTGAAGTCTGGGATCTCGCCTGTGATCTTGCGAGTCGAGGCCGTAAGACTGGAAAAACTTTCCCGGCCTCAGACCTTCTCATCGCCGCCTGTGCGCGTCATCACGGAGTCGATGTGGAAAGCTCCGACGCCCACTTTACGGTGCTGATGAAACTCTGAACCCGGCTTCTAGTGCTCTCCCTCTCCACATGCTGGAACAGCCATCGCCATCAGGAAGGCGAACACATCGCGCATGAAGCCCGCGATCTGGGCTTCCAGTGGATCGAACTGAGCCACGGTCTCAAAGTCTCTCACCTGCCGGGACTGCTCAATGCGGCAAATGATGGAGTTATTCGTATCTCCAGTGTGCACAATTTCTGCCCGTCACCCGTGGAGGTGATGATGGATGCGCCGGATGCTTTCGAGTTCACCTCGCATCGCGATACTGACCGCAACCGAGCGCTTGATCTGACTGAGCGCACCCTCGAAACCACCGCTAAGTTCGGAGCGAACCGGCTCGTCGTTCACCTCGGCAGCACGCCAATGAAAAAATACACGGACAGGCTGGAATTGCTCACGCATCAAGGCCGAATCTATTCCCGCGAATACACGAAGACGAAACTTGAGTTCGTTGCCTGCCGGACAAAAATTGCCCAATTCTATTTCGACCGCGCCCGAACCGCGATTGATGAACTGCTGCCACTCTGTGAAAAATACCGCATCGCACTCTGCGTGGAAACGCGCAGCCATTTCGAGCAAGTGCCGGATGAGTCGGAGATGCTCAAACTCATGCAAGCTTATCACGATCATCCGTGGCTGGGTTTCTGGCACGACTTCGGTCACGTGCAGCGCAAGGCCAACCTCGGTTTGCTCAATCACGCGGAACTTCTCGCCAACATCGCCCCCCGCCTTCTGGGCTGCCATGTGCATGACGTGGACTGGCCCGCCAAAGACCATCGAATTCCCTTCAGTGCTGGAGGTGTGGATTTTGCCGCCCTGCTCCCTCTTGTGCCCAAGGACATCCCTATGGTATGGGAGTTAAGTCCCGGACAAAAACGCGCACAAGTCGCGGAGCGGCTCACGGAATGGAAAGCGCATTTCCCTATGTTCGCCGATTAACTCAGACTTTGGTTTGCCTCGTTGCTTCTCCCGCAGTTAAAGATTAACAGGAACAATCAACACATGACATCCATTAACGAAGCCCTCGACTTTTTTCACAACAACGACTGGCAGCACATCCTCGCCCTTGTGCGCGCCCATGAAGTGCCGCCGCTCATCCAGTTCGTCGTCTATGCCATTTGCGGCGGACTGGCCACAGCCGTTTACGTCGGCGTCTCGCTGATGCTCTCTCACACCATCATTCCCGCGATGGATGGCATGACCGTCAACGGAGCGCCAATTTCGCACAGCCATCGCGCGAGGAATGCCTTCATCAACAACACCATCGCGTTCCTCATCGCCAATGTCGTCGGCTATATCACCAACGTGATGTTCGTCTTCAAATCCGGCCGTCACTCGCCCGTGATGGAGTTCATGCTTTTCACAGCGGGAAACTGCGTTGCCTTTCTCATCAGCCAGTTCGCTGGCCCCTATCTCATCAAACGCTTCGGCATGAAAACCACTCATGCGTTAATGACCAATGTCGTCGCCTCCATGCTCCTGAATTTCGTGATTCGAAAATTCATTGTCTTCAAAGGCTGAACCGTGGCCGCGCGCGCTGTCATCACCGGGATGGGGCCGGTCACCGCCGCTGGCATTGGCAAGGCGGTGCTCTGGACGGGTTTGCTGGCAGAACGCAGCCCGGTCGCCCGCGTGACTCGCTTTGATGTTTCTGCCAATAAAGCAAAATGCGCGGCGGAGATACGCGACTTCGATGCCGCCCGATGGTTCGCGCCGCACGAAATCAAGCGCTGGGATCGTTGCACCCAGTTCGCCATGGTCGCGACCAAACTTGCGCTGGATGATGCCGGCCTTGATTTGAAACCCGGATCGCTGCATCCGCGCATCGCCGTCAGCTTTGGCAGCGCCCTGGGTGGCATCTCAGATGCGGAACTGCAATATGCAAAATTCTCCACGCTCGGCGCACAGGCCGTCTCGCGCTCGCTCGCGCTGCAAATTTATGGCGGCGCGACCCACAGCAACATCACTATCCACTGGGGCTTGCAGGGTCCGGCCACCACACACTCGAATAGTTGCGCCAGCGGCAACGTCGCGCTTGGCGATGCCCTGCGGCTCATTCGCGATGGCGCGGCGGACGTCGTGGTTGCTGGCGCGACGGAATCCCCGCTCGCGCCGCTGACTTTCGCTGCGTTCGATCATATCCACACCATGAGCCGCTGGACGGGCGATCCTGCATCGCTGGCCTGTCGTCCCTTTGACTCGGCGCGCGACGGATTCGTCATGGGCGAGGGTGCCGCGTGTTTCGTCGTCGAAAGTTACGAACACGCCGCGAAACGTGGCGCGCGCATCTACGCGGAGATCGCCGGTTTCAGTCTCGTGAGTGAAGCTCATCATATGACCATCCCCCGGCCTGATGGCGAGCCTTTGCGCCGGGCGATGCGCATGGCGCTGGAGGATGCAAGGCTAAACACAACTGATATTGACTATATCAGCGCCCATGCCAGCAGCACGCCGCAGAATGACACTAACGAGGCCGCAGCCATTGCAGAGTTCTTTGGCACCGACGTCCCACCCGTCTCCGGAACCAAGCCATTTACTGGTCACGCACTCGGAGCAGCCGGTGCAATGGAGTGCGCCATCTGCCTGCTCGGCTTGGAAAACGGCTGGATTCCGCCCACGTTGAACTTTACACAAACTGACTGCGCCCCGTCACTCGATTATATTCCGAATCACGGTCGCGAACAAAAGTTAAGTGCGATACTCAGCAATTCCTTCGGGTTCGGCGGTGTGGACTCGTGCCTGGTTCTGAAGACCATGTAATTGAAAGTGGAAGGGGCATCCCTGCCCCTTTGTATTTGAAATTTTCATCAAAGGAGCAATCAAGCCCCTTGCACTTTCTTCCCACCATCCGACTACATGTCTGACTAGTTCCACCCACTAAATCCTTTCGACGAAGTGGACATCTACCGTCTTAATCTTCCTCATTGGAGACAAGAAGGTGTCACCTATTTTGTAACCTGGCGTCTCGCTGACTCCCTGCCGCAAAGCAAGCTTCAGGAATTGCAAATTGAACGCACCGCCTGGCTCCGCGCGCATCGCATTGACTCATCAGCCCAAGTGGAGACGCTTCCTGAAGAGCAGCGCCATGCGTATCACCGCCTCTTCACCGATAGGGTGCATCAATGGCTCGACGCAGGCATCGGCGGTTGCGAACTGCGTCATACCATTTAGCTCTTTAAATCAGCAAAACGGGTCCAGAGGAAGCGTTTGTTTGATCATTGAGCCAAGGATGCAAGACCAGACTGAAGATTCGTTTG
>JAYVOH010000242.1:0-9884 GCA_043758025.1 Verrucomicrobiota bacterium | reverse complement strand
GCGGATCGCAGCGACCAAAGGGCACCCCTAGCCATTGGAAGCAATGAACGGAACCCCTAATAGCGCATCAGTGACTTCGCCCAGCCCACGACACCGCTCTGGCGGGAGCGGGCGACCTGATTCCGTTCAACTTTTGGGCATGGCGCAAGCCGATGCCGATGCCGTCCTAAAAAATCTTGGATCGCAACTCAACGGCCTGAGCGCAGCGGAAGCTGCTTCTCGCTTGGACCAGGTCGGGACGAACGAGATTGCCCGGGAGAAACGTCAATCGGGCTTGATGCGCCTCTTGAGTAATATCAAAAATCCGTTGGTGCTTCTGCTCATTGCGCTAGGCGTGCTTTCCTTTCTCACAGGCGACCTGCGGGCAATGGTCGTGATTTTCGTAATGGTGGTTCTGGGGGTGGTGTTGCGTTTCTTCCAGGAGATGCGGGCCGATAACGCATCCGCAAAGCTTCAGGCGATGGTCAGCAACACGGCGACATTGGTGCGCGACGGCAAGGAAGGGGAAATCTCGCTCAAGATGTTGGTTCCGGGCGATATCATCCGCTTGGCCGCCGGTGACATGGTGCCGGCAGATGCCCGGGTGCTTTCCGCCAAAGACTTGTTCTTAAATCAAGCAGCCCTCACTGGCGAAGCCCTGCCGGTGGAAAAGAAAGCTGCCCCGGCGGCAGCAGACGTTCAGAATCCATTGGACCTTCCGAACATCTGCTTCCTCGGCTCCAACGTGGAGAGCGGATCTGCGACCGCCGTGGTGGTCCATACCGGGAACCGGACCTACTTTGGCTCACTTGCCGCCAGCATCGTCGGTCAGCGCCAGTTGACCAGCTTCGACAAGGGCGTCAACAAGTTCACCTGGCTGATGATCGGGTTCATCGCCGCGATGGTTCCGGCTGTTTTTCTCATCAACGGACTGAGCAAACACAACTGGATGGAAGCTTTCCTCTTCGCCATGGCCGTGGCCGTGGGGCTGACGCCCGAGATGCTGCCCATGATCGTGACCGTCAACCTGTCCAAGGGCGCGCTGGCCATGGCGCGCAAGAAAGTGATCGTCAAACGCCTGAACTCCATTCAGAACTTCGGGGCCATGGACGTGCTGTGCACCGACAAGACAGGCACCCTCACCCAGGGCAAGATCGTGCTCGAAAAGCATCTGGACGTGTATGGCGAACCCAGCGAGAAGGTGTTGCATTTCGGCTACCTGAACAGCTACCACCATACTGGTTTGAAGAACCTGCTCGACGAAGCAATTCTCGCCCATGAGGAATTGGAAGAACATCTAAAGGCGAAAGAGCAGTTCCGCAAAATCGACGAAATTCCTTTCGACTTCGTGCGTCGCCGGATGTCGGTGGTGGTGGAAGATGAGAAGAGTCTGAACACGCTGATCTGCAAGGGGGCGGTGGAAGAAGTAATGAGCCAGTGCACCCGGGTGGAAGTCAAAGGGGAGATCATCGAGGTTCTGCCCGAGCACGACGCCAAACGGCGGCAATTGGCGGACGAATTGAATAGCCAAGGCTTCCGGGTCATCGCTCTGGCCTACAAGCAAATGCCGGGCGCGCCGGATCAGCCCGTTTACTCGGTCAAGGATGAGTCGGACCTGATCCTGCTCGGATTCTTGGCCTTCCTCGATCCGCCCAAGGCCACTGCCGCAGAAGCCCTGAAGCGGCTGCACGGCTTGAACGTGGACGTCAAAGTTCTGACTGGTGACAATGAGATTATCACTGCCTACATCTGCAAGGAAGTGGGCATGCCCGTGGAGCATCTCTTGCTCGGCTCTCAAGTCGAGGCCATGAGCGAGACGGAACTGGCCGAAGCCTGTAGCAAGACCAGCGTCTTCGCCCGGCTCGTCCCCGCTCACAAGGAACGCATCATTCGTGCGCTTCAGAGCAAGGGTCATGTCCTGGGGTTCATGGGCGACGGCATCAACGACGCCCCGGCTTTGAAAGCCGCTGATGTGGGCATCTCAGTGGACAGCGCAGTGGACATCGCCAAAGAGTCTTCCGATATCATTCTGCTGGAGAACAGTCTTCTGGTCCTGGAGCAGGGCGTGCTGGAAGGCCGGCGCGTGTTCGGCAACATCGTCAAGTATATCAAAATGGCGGCCAGCTCGAACTTTGGCAACATGTTCAGCGTCGTGGGAGCCAGCGCGTTTCTGCCGTTCCTGCCCATGCTGCCGATCCAGGTGCTGACCAACAATCTTCTCTACGACTTCTCGCAGACCACCATCCCGACTGACGAGGTGGACGCCGAGTGGTTGACCAAGCCACGCCAGTGGACCATCTCCAAGATCCTGCGTTTCATTTTGTTCATCGGACCGATCAGCTCGATTTTCGATTATCTTACGTTCTTCATCATGCTTTATGTTTTCAACTGCTGGCAAAACCCGGCCCTGTTTCACACTGGTTGGTTCGTGGAGTCACTCTTCACCCAGACGTTGATCATTCATGTCATTCGCACCAACAAGATTCCGTTCATCCAAAGCCGGGCCAGCTGGCCCCTCATCGTCACTTCCCTGATCATCGTCGCGGCCGGTGCCTGGCTGACGGTTTCACCCTTGGCGAACACGCTCGGCTTTGTTCCGCTCCCGCCCAGCTACTGGCTGTTTCTAGCCGTCATGCTGCTGGGCTATGCGATTCTGACACAGGTGGTTAAGTCGTGGTTTATTCGCCGATTTGGCGAATGATTGCAGTGTTCACGTCACGCGCCGACTGATCGCCGTGAAGGTAAGGCGGTGTCCGCGCCTGAGTTTAAAGTTTTACTGCTGAGCGATTCAACCTTAGACTCTCATCAATGAAAACCATCGTGGCCCTTGTTGACCTCTCAGATCTCAGCTTCAAAGTGCTCAAGCAGGCTCATACGCTGGCCAAGGCATTCGAAAGCCAGGTCATCATCTTGCATGTGGTGGCCAAGGAACCAGTGGTGGTCGATCTTGGGATTGTCTCGCCGACGATCGCACAGGAACCTTCACCGGAAGTAGTCCAGAAGGAATACTCTCAGATCCTGGAGATGCGCGATTCCCTGGTCAAATTCGGAGTGCGCGCAACGGTCCAGCAATTGACAGGTGCAAATGTAGAAACCGTGCTCACGGAGACCAGGAAACTGGAGGCGGACCTGATTATTCTGGGGTCACATCAACACAGCTCGTTCTACAATTTACTTATCGGCAGCGTAACAGATGGTGTGTTGAGACGCGCCCATTGTCCTGTGCTTGTGGTCCCGAGCGATGAAGATGGGCAGCAGCAGAACTAAATGCGGGATTCGTGATGCGCCACCCAGATCAACGAGGCGGCAAACTCGATGACGAGCGGCAGGCCCGCAGCATCACCCTGCTCGTGCCAACAGAATCCTTGCTCCCTTAAAACGTATTCCGCGCTAAAGCTTCACCATTTTTCCGCCATGGCCTTCACCGACCTTGAAATCGCCGAGCATACGATCACCCTTGAACAGCACTTCTGGGCGCACCGGCGTCCGCCCCTGCATCTGCGCGAAAAGATCCGTGAAGGCCAGGGATTCACCGACCATTCCATTGAGCTATTCGTCGTGCGCCCAGCGTTCAACCGCCCCGGTCTGCACACCGAGGGATCCATCGCCAAGGTGACATATGTGCGCAGCAAAGCTGTCTGGCACATCTTCTGGAAACGGGCCGATGGCAAATGGCACCGCTACCCACCCCACCCGGAAGCTGCATCGCTGGCTGCCGCCCTTGGCATCATCCACGAAGACGCTAACGCCTGCTTCTTCGGGTGAGTTCGCCGCTTCCGCGCTGAAAGCAACGGCCTCGAAGACGCCGACCCAATCCGCGAAGTCATCATCCACGCCCACTACCTCTCGCAGAAAGACATTGAAATCTGCGCCGCCTTCGACTGGGAGGCCCATGAGGAATTGGGTATGCACACGAACGCCCCCGGCATCGAGTGCCTCCACCAAGCGCTCCGCAGCCACTTACTCCGATCCCCGTGACTGATAGACGAAGCATGCCAGATGCAGCGATAGGCAAATCTCAGCGATGGCTCTTTTCATGGAGCGGCGGTTTGATGCCGCCGTCTCTTTTTCGGCGGGCGGTATCATACCGCCCCTCCTTGGGTTCCAGCTTTCTCCCGCAAACACTATAAACGATACAAGCCTAGTTTCGCGAACTCGTGCCACACTCTGCGGCGGTTGCCTCTGCGGTTCCATGACCCAACTCGCCGCTATCATCGCCGGGGCTGAGGAAAAACTAACGGGCGGTGATGCATGTCTCGCTGCATGGGGCTGCACGCAGGCACACCCCTCAAGAATTCTGCGCTTGTGTCCTCGTCAGTGACCGCCTCTGATCCGTTTGCAAATAAGCTCAGCGGCGACTGGGTCGGATTCATGAGCGCGCTGCGGATGTAGGTCGTTGGGGTTTCGCCCACAGCAGCAGCATCGAACTCAGGACCACGCTGATGCAGCCTGCTTCTTGGAAGATGATGGCGACGATGGGTGTCAGCATTCCGATGCTGCCGAGCACGAGGCCGATCACATTATAAATGATGGAGAGGAAGATGTTCAGCTTGATGCGCCGGAGCACGGCCCGGGACATGAGAATGAAATCCACGATGCGCGACAAGTCGTCGTTCATGAGTGTGACGTCGGCGGTCTCAATGGCAACATCCGTTCCGGTCGCGCCCATAGCGATTCCCACATCGGCCAGGGCGAGCGCGGGGGCGTCGTTGATTCCGTCGCCGATCATCCCGACGATGTGCCCGGCGTCCTGCAGCTTCTTCACGAACTCCTGCTTTTGCGCAGGAAGCAACCCCGCTTGGAAATGCTCCACGCCAATCGCCTTGGCAACCGCACTGGCCACGAGCGGATTGTCGCCCGTGAGCATGGTGATGTTCTTGTTGCCCATGACCTGATGCAGTGCGGCAATGGCTGCCTTCGTCTCCGGGCGAATCTCATCTGCAATAGCCATCAGGCCCATCGCTTGCGTGCCACTGGCCACGAGTACAGCCGTCCGCCCTTGCTGAGTCTGACTTACGATGACGGCCTCCGTTTCGGCAGAAATTTGCATGCCTTTGTCCCGCAGGAATTCCACCTGACCGACCGCGATTTTCCGGCCCTTCCACTGCGCGACCACTCCACGGCCAATCTCGACCTTAAAGTCATCCGGGTCCGGCGTCTCCAGCCCTGCATCACGCGCACAACTCAGCACTGCCTTCGCGAGAGGATGCTCGGAATATTTTTCGGCGACAGCCGCCAACTGCACGATATCATTCCGGACCATTCCAGGAAAGGCCACCACGTCGAGCACCTTGGGTCGCCCGAGGGTGAAGGTGCCGGTCTTGTCCATCACCAAGGCATCGAGCTTTCCAGCCAGTTCAAAGAATGCGCCACCTTTCACCAGCACGCCGCGCCGGGCCATGTTGGAGATGCCCGCCGTCACCGCAGTCGGAGTGGCAATCGCGAACGCGCAGGGACACGCGACCAGCAGAATCGAAACGGCGGTCTTGATATTGCCCGTAGCAATGAAAACACCAATCGCCAATAGCAGCACGACGGGCAGGAACCACACGGTGAATCGGTCAGCGATGTTCTGGATCGGTGCCTTGGTGCCCTGCGCCTCCTCCACCAGATGCACAATACGGGCGAGCATCGTGTCCTTGCCCACCTTGGTGGCGCGTGCTTCCACTCGACCGGTCAGATTCAGCGTGCCGCCAAACAACTCGCTCCCCTTGCATTTTTCCACCGGCATGGATTCGCCGGTGATAGGTGCCTGATCCACACTGGTCGCGCCCACCACCACCACGCCATCCACCGGCACCCGTTCGCCCGGCTTCACGATCACCAGCGTCCCCACGGCGATCTCTTCCAACGGAACGACGGCCTCCTCCTCTCCGCGTCGAACGGTAGCGGTCCGGGGAGTCAGGTTCAGCAGATTGCGAATGCTCATCCGGTTCTTGTCCATGGTGTAGGACTCCAGCGCTCCCACTACGACCATGATGAAGATGATGACGGCGGCCGGTCGGAACTCGCCGACGGCAATCGTTGCGGTCAAGGCCACAACAACGAAGACATTCACGGTGATCTTCCGTCGAAACAGATCATGGAATCCGCCGAGGAACCTTTGCCATCCGCCGAAAAACGTCGCCGCCAGTGCCAACCCGGCGTTTAGGAACACCGGACCGATGTGCCAGGCCGACAAGCCCCAACTGGCGAGGATCAGCACCCCGACTACGGCAGGGACTAACGCCAGCACGACGAACTCCCGGAGTTTGGATTGGTTGTTCATAAAAAGAATCTCTGGGTTGTGCAAAGTTCCTCAGGCTCGCTCGCGGTTATGCCAAGGTGAAGTAAACGGCGGACGAATATGCCCGGCTGGGCCGTTGAAATATCACCAGCGGCACCAACCGAATGACTTCCTGCCGCTCGTCCTACTTCTGAACGGGTTTGTCAGTTTGTCTTTGCTTTTGGGCTTCCTTGGCCTGCGACGTGTCAGCCTCTTTGGAAGGGCCACCACACGTTTCACCAGCGCCACAGCATCCGGCTGATTTGCTGAAGGCTTCCTTGATGATTGATAGAAATCCTTTCTTGGTTGGTTTTTCGTTTTTCATATTGGTTCTCTTGGTTCTCTTGGTTGGTTTTTTGCTAATCCCACCTGCAACCATTTCAAGACGGGAGCATGTGGCACGGGTATGGAAACGTAGCCCGGTCAGTAACAGCCAATAAAGCGGCCCATGGCCGGGCAAAGACTTCACTGGTTTTCATGGCAACGTCAGACTACTTGGCGAAATAGCCAAGTAAAGGGCTTTGTCTGCGCATTTATTGCGGATTGCTCAGCGCCAGGCTGGTTGATGGGGCTCTTGGAAGTCATGGGTAACCCTGCCCGATGGCGAGGACAATCAGGGCCGGCCACCTGATTTTGCGCGCTGCGCCTTCGCGGATGTCCTCTTCGGACTGTCCCGAACTAAAGAATCCACGCACTCAAAGAAGCTCATCAGGCAGGCACAACGCAGCGTATAAAAAACCTTCAAACCGCGCTTCTCCATGTCGAGCAGTCCCACGCTGCGCATGACGGTGAGATGCTTCGATACCGTGGAAATATCAGCCCCTACGAGTTTGGTCAAATCCTGCACGCAGTGTTCTCCCTCCTGCAATGCTTCGGCAATGGCAAGGCGCGAGGGGTGCGCCAGCGCCTTGATAACCTTGGCTCGGCGCGCGCTGCGTTCTTGGGAAAGGCGTGTCATGTTTCTGGAATTATCTGCTGGATGGATTGCATAGTCTCTGTGGAGAGTAAGATCAACCACGATGACTGAGTGCCGCGCGGTGAGCGGAAGCGGGCAGCTCTGATCGAGTTCAAAGCTCGCGAATTATTGCTAATTTTAGGTATCTCGCAGGGATCTCTGAGATTCAGATCCAGAATGAGAATAGGAAATCCGCTTCCGGCACCGATTTCATTTGCCCATCCGTTGCTGCCAACGATGAATGGTGTTGAACCGGGGATGCTTTTACAATCCCGGCACCCTGATGATTCTCGACGCTACCTGCCAGCTTGATTACCAGACCACCGACGAAGTGCCGGTCATTTTTATGCTGCGTCCGCGCAGTGGTTGGGCGCAATGGATTATGCGGGAGGAATTTTATATTCAACCCCAAGTTCCGGTGGTGGAATTTACCGATGTCTATGGCAACCTCTGCCAGAGAACTATCATGCCTGCTGGAGATTTTCACCTCTCGGTGCAATACCGCGTCTTGGTGCCAGACATCGTGGATGCAGACTTGATGGCCACGCAGATGCCCGCGCAACTCCTGCCAACGGATATCTTACACTACCTCCTGCCAAGCCGTTATTGCCAGTCAGACCAACTGGGCGGGATCGCCTACTCCATCATCGGAGAAACCCCGCCAACGTATCTGCGGGTCGCCATGATACGCGACTGGATATTCCAACACATTCAATACGAGGCCGGTTCAAGCGATGCCTCCACTTCAGCCCGGGAGACTGCGGATGGGAGGCGCGGGGTTTGTCGTGACTTCGCTCATCTTGGCATCGCGCTATGTCGTGCGATCGACGTTCCTGCACGCATGGTGGTGGGCTTCTTGCACCAACTCGATCCGATGGATTTGCACGCATGGTTTGAGGCCTTCATAGGCGGTCGCTGGTTTACCTTCGACGCCACCCATGAAACCACAAGGGGCAATCGTATTGTTGTGGCTTATGGCCGCGATGCCGCCGATGTGGCGCTGGCTACCATGTTTGGCACCTTCACCATGCAGAACATGAAGGTCACGGTCACTCCAGTGAATCAGCCGAATTGACGAACCGCGTTCAGTTGTTTCTGGCAACTGTTTCGGGAGTAACCATGTTGTTGAGAACGGATTTTACTCCCGTGATTTTTGCGACAAGTTCCGTATTCCGGTTTTTCTCCGCGAGATCTGTAGCGCTGCCGCTTAAAGTCACAACGCCGCCCTTCACCGTGATATAAAAGTTCATGGATAGATGAAGCAGGAGAATGGTCTTGACCTGAGTGGAGATGCTTGCGTCATCCACCTTGTGACATTCGTGTCCGCAGCTGGAAGGGGCATTGCGGCTAAAAGCAAGAGCACTGGTATCAGGAGAAGCGTGTGGATAGTGTTTCCGCTCTTGGTCCAAGCCGTCATTTTCTGTGCTACGGACGTGTAAGTTCTCATTGCTTTTGGACAATATGTTGTCCACCGAGCCAATGCCATGGGGTTTAACCTCACTGCTTTTGAAACACATCGATTGATCTGCAAACACTCGATTGAGCCGACCCGCGCGAAGCGAGGATCTCTCGCTAAAAAGAGAAGGGGCGTGCTGAGAACCTATCGGTCCTTCCAGCAACGCCCCCGTAAGTCCTGCGACGGAAACGACTAATTCGCGGCACGCTCAATATGACCGCCAACATGTTCCACGTCTCTTCCGACGCCACGGACGGTGTTGCAGCTGGTGCCGACCATGCTCAAGAGAGCACTGGCAACGAGGAGTAGAATGATGCGTGTATGGGGTGTTTTCATAGAATTGTTTGTTTGTTTGTTTGTTTGTTTGTTTGTTTGTTTGTGCTTTGATGTTTTGCAGACCACCTAATGAGCTGCATGCCACGCGCTAGCTGTGGCTCAGGGTTTAGTATATTCCTTAATCAGTGATTCCACTGCTTCACGGGTTTCACCTGTGCGCTTCTGAATCCGGCCGAGGAGTTCGTCCTGTTTGCCTTCGATGTGTTGGAGGTCATCATCCGTGAGCACAGCCCACTTCTGTTTAAGCTTTCCCTTGATCATGTTCCAGTCGCCTTTGATTTCGAGTGTGTTCATAAAAGTAATTTTAGACATTAACTGGCTTTCGACCATGGGGTGAAACCCTACCGAAAATATTTGATGGAAGCTCTATAAACGTGACCTCGCGACTTCGTGTCACAAAAATGTCCTGATCGTGGGGCAGTAAAAAAAGCGGCCTGACTTTCGCCAGGCCGCCTTCTATCGGAATTCTCAACTTGTGCTGATTTCAGTAAGACCGGGTGGTCTGCGTTTCAACAGTGTTGGAATATGGGCGTCTTACTGTAGTTTCTTCTGTCGTGGTGGTTGTGGTTCCGCCGTGGCGATTGTGGCGGTCATGGTCTCTGTCCCTGACACTAACGCAGTTGGAGAGAGACAAGACGCTGGCTGTTACAAGGCAGATTTGAATTATTCTTTTCATATGATTATATTCTTATATGGTTACTTTCTTGTTTCTGTTGTGGTTTTCGTTCTAATTTTAGTTTCTTCAATGAGGGGAGCCTGGGCGGCGACGACTTTTCGCACCAAGACCTTGGACGCAACGAGGGTGTTACCCACCTTGGTGTAATATACAGTGACAGGAAGCCCCGACTTCACTGTCTCGATGGAGACGGATCGGCCATTTTCATCAACATAAG
>JAYVOH010000241.1:0-9910 GCA_043758025.1 Verrucomicrobiota bacterium | reverse complement strand
GCAACGTGGGCATCAGCAGCCGCGTCTTGATGAGAATCTGCTGTGTGTCCGGTGGCAGGGCGGCCATCGCGGAGACGAAGGCCTGCAAAAACGGCTGGTCGGTGTAAGACGATCCCTGGGATACGATCATGTAAGGCGTGTTGGCCACATAGAGGTCGCCCCAGCCGCCGAGACCATTCCATCCCGGATTGTGATCCTGATGCGAGGGATAGAAAAACAGATTGTTGTTCAAATACTGATTCAGCAGAAAACGATAACCGTCCGGTTGCGATTCATAGATGCGCGGCAGGCTGCCCCCGTTTTCCGCCGGAGCGGCCATGGAACAATTTCCGAACAACACCTGCTGGCGAATGACGTTGGCCAGTCCCACATGGCGCCTGTCTTTTTTTTCATCGTCCGAAGGGGCATAGACTTTGAGCTGGGGCCATTCACTGCTGCGGAACAGGGAGTGAGCGTCGTCGCGATTCTCGTAGGTGACTCCGCCCAATCCTGCGGCACTGCCTTCTTTATGCCAGAGATTGAGCAGTTTCCCCACCGTGTCGCTGCGGGTGGTGATTTGCGCCGCAGCCTGATGGGTGGCGATGGAAATGCTCAGGATGCTGATGATCCTGATTGCTCTGCCAGCCATGTCTGCCAAGTTCATGCGCAATGGTTGATTATTCCGGCGAACAACACCCGTGTCAATGCGCCCGAAGTCTGACATGAAATTCACTTGCCTGAGATTCGCTTGCCCGCCACTGAAATGATTTTCCGTCCATGTCACTTCCACTCATCCTCAACCCCGCCGCCCGCAGCATGCGCGCCGCCCTGCACGAGTCGCGTATCCGAGCGCTGCAACCCGCGCCCGAATTGTATCTGACCACCGCGCCGGGAGATGCTCAGCGGCTCGCGTTTGAACTCGCAGAGAAAGGACATCGGCTGATCGTGGTCGCGGGTGGCGATGGCTCGGTCAATGAAGCTGTGCATGGCATCGCGCAATACAACCTGACCGTCTCTGACCCCGCGCAACACGCCGCGCTCGGCATTCTTCCCGTGGGCACGATGAATGTTTTTGCGCATGAACTTGAACTTCCGAAAAGCGTTGAGAAATCTTGGGAACGCATTCAGGAGCGGCGACTGCGGGAGATAGATCTCTGGCAGGCGAACGATCAATTCTTCATCCAGCTCGCCGGCGTCGGGCTCGATGCCGAGATCGTTAAGCAGACTTCATGGAAGCTGAAGAAACAGCTTGGCCCGCTCAGTTATGCCGTTACCGCGGCGCGTGTGCTCAGTCAGGCGGCGCCCGCGCTCACCATTCACATTGAGGGACGGCCCCTGTTGCATGGCTCCATTGTGCTGGTGGGCAATGGCCGTCATTACGGCGGACCTGTGCCTGTGTTTAGCAAGGCCAAAAATGACGATGGCCTGCTGGACATCATCATCTTTCACAAGCAGGGCGCGCTGGAGGTCTTTCAGTTTCTCAGCGCCATCGCGCTCACCGGTTACGAACAATGCGGCGACCTCGATTACCTCCAGGCGCGCGAGTTCCGCGTGGAGTGCGAACAGGGATCGCCTTTTGAACTGGACGGCGAATTCGCCGGGCATGTGCCCGTGCATTTCAAGCCTGCGCCGTTCAAGCTGCGAGTTGCCTGCTGATCAATGCAGCTTCATCACGCAGCCAGCGGATGCGCTACTTTGCCGCCTTGGTATTTGTTTTCGCGACGACCTGCACTTCCTTGAAATTGGCAGGCTTGTCCACAGTGATGCTCGCCTTGATCGGGGCCAATGCCTGCGTGGCCATCCCATTGGGCGGGAGGGCCACAAAATGAAAAACCAGCATCCCCTCGTCGTTATTCGACTTCACGGGAACCAGCACGGCGCGACTCCATCCTCCGCTGTTCACCGTGCCCGTGACTTCCACAGAAAGCCGGGGCGGATAGATTTCGAGGGTATTCACTGTAACTTTATCCACCCGCATCACTATTTTCTCCGGCCTGGCCTCGGCTTTGTCCACAGGCTCGGCACCAATGCTGAGAACGCCAATGAGGCTGGAAAAAACAGGGCGAGTATGGGTTTCATGATCGGGATGGAGTTATTGGGCTGGATTGTCACTCCCAAAGTTTGTTAACCCTTCTCTGCTGGCTTGAACTCGTCGGAGGCTGACCAGATGCGATACCGAACTTCATAGCCTTCTCCTGCGGGCAGATAGATGACGATGGGCAGTCGGCTGTTGTAGCGGATTTTTAAGGAAGATCCCGTCACGAATTTTGTTACTGTAGGCGTTCCCGGCTGAACTCCGATCAAGGTGGTCATGGTCTGAGATGAACCGACGACTTCATAGTATTTGTAGCCCCAGCCCTTTAGATCCTGCTCTTTAATCGAAGCGCCCATACGGACGTGATTCACGCCGTCGGTCTCCATCATTTTACCGACGATCAGCTCCACCATGAAGCTGTCTTCCTCGCCGCGCTCTTTATGTGGCAGCACGATGACCAGACGCTCCGTCTTATCTTTGGCGGCAGGGAAGGCCTTCAGTTCAGGATGATCCGCGCTCATGGCTGGCAGACAAAGCGCGAGATAGCAAAGGACGGCAAGGGACGCGATTTGTTTTTTCATGGGTGGAAGATTTATGCGGGTTTCAGATGATTATTCTCACACTAGATGACGAAGCTCATTGGGTTTTCTTGGATATTTTTTCAATCGCGGTCAGCGTTGATCCTCGACGGCTCCACTTTCAAGTCTTGACACCGCATCGTTAAATCGACATTTTCGCATCCTGAAATTTATCCATCAACCATCTTATTAAATACATTTATGGCCATCAAAGTCGGAATCATCGGAGCAGGCGGCATGTTGCAATATCACGCGGCGGGATTCCGCCAGGCGGGAGCGGAGATCGTGGCGGTGGCCGATGCGGCACCGGGTGCAGCGAAGAAGGCAGCAGAGAAGTATGGCATTGCCAAGTCCTATGAATCCGTGGAGGCCATGCTCAAGGGCAGTCCGGAGATCAAGGCGGTCAGTGTTATCGTCCCAAACAAATTTCACAAGCCACTAACGATCCAGTGCCTCAAGGCTGGCAAGCACGTCTTCTCCGAAAAACCCCCGGCACTGAACGCGAAGGAAGTGAAGGAAATCATCGTCGCTGCCAAGAAGGCGAACAAGAAGGTGCTCTTCAACTTCAACAACCGCGCCCGGCCTGAATCGCAGGCCATGATGAACTACATCAAGCAGGGCGTGGTCGGAAAAATCAATTCCGCCCAGGCCAAATGGATTCGCCGCACCGGCATTCCCGGTTTCGGCGGCTGGTTCACCACCAAGGAACTCTCCGGCGGCGGCCCGCTCATCGACCTGCTTCACATGGTGGATCTCGCCATGTATTTCATGGGCTATCCCGAGCCTGCCTACGTGCTCGGCCAGACCTTCTCCGATTTCATCCAGGACAAACAATTCAAAGGCCCTTGGGGCATTCCCGACCGCGTGGGCGGCACGACCGATGTGGAAAACGCAGCGCACGGCTTTGTGACCTTCAAAACCGGTCAAGTGCTCAGCCTGCAAGTCTCCTGGGCCGAAATGGTGAAACGCGAGGAAGTCTCCGTGGTCTTCCAAGGCACCAAGGCTGGCGGCAAAGTGGAGCGCCTCTTCGCCATCGACGGACTCGACAACACCGCCATCGACACCTGCGAACTCTACGTCCAGGAAAACGGCCACAGCGTGAACCGCAGCATCACCACCCCCGCCTGTGAAGACATGGGCCGCATCGGCTCTGCCGCGAACTTCATCGAAGCCATCGAAGGCAAAGCCACCGCCCTGAACACCCCGGAGCAGGCGCTGCGTTTGATGCAGGTCATTGATGCGATCTATGCTTCTGCGAAGAGCGGGAAGCCGGTGGCTATATGATCCAACATCAGACGAACACCCCAGTCTTCCTTCGATCCAACAATTCGTGATGCGTTTGGTTGGAGAAGTCTTTGAGACAGCTGTAGCAAGCCGCCTTACCGGAAGAATCAGCTATGCAGGTGCATGAGGTTACGATCCGTGACGCAGCTTCGACGACCTCATCCCATCTGGCATGGGCATCAAGCACGAGGCCAGCTCCACCAGGGGCTTTGTCGAACAGAACGATTTCATCGCCTCCGGTCTGGCTGCGACGAAAGCTAACCCCAACTTCATTAAGGTCGAGTTCTAGAACTCTACACAGTCCACGATGAAGCGCGTAACCAAGGGACTCGCGCGAAGGCGGAGAGATGAGTGGCCGAACAACGAGACAGAATGATTCAAAAATGTGCCCGTAAGCGACGGTAATGGAGCGGTTTGCATCAGATGAACATTTCTCATTGCGGCCAAAGATGGGCAGGTAACGAAGCCACTTGTGCTGGGTCGCTGATGCGCCGGTGAGTGGCACAGGCTCGCTTCTTCCGCAGAGGCGGCAGAGTTTGAAGCCTTTATTTCCAGGCGCATGGTTGTAGCGGAAGAGCTTGCCGTCCTTTTTCAGGGCGATGTTGAAGCCTGTGTTCACGGTGAATGTCACGCCATCAAGCGTGTCGATGAAGTGAGTAAGCCCTTGCCGTTGACGTATCGGCTTGGTTCGCCCAAAGCTTGCCTTAGCCTTTTCATCGTGAAGAAATGCTGTCGGCTGAATGAAGCGGCGCATGTTGACGCCCAGCACATGATGATGACATGCAGGACAGCTATTCCCCAGTGATTCAATGAGCCTCGCTTTGGTGATCTCGGTGCGAATCAACTGACACTCAGGACAGCGCCAAAACCATTCGGGATCAGGCATCTCTTTCCGTGTAGAGAAGAACAGGCCACCGCTTGTGAACATTTGCTTTCGCGCCACAACTTGGGCTCCAGGTGCATATTCGCCAATCGCCTGCCCGCGATCCCGGCTGAGGGCCACATCACTGTCTGCATAGCGGTCGGTCTTGGTCACCAGTTCAACGACATCCAGTGGAAAGGCATAACGCGGAAGGAACCCGCGCTTCGCGAGGATGCTGATGAGGTCTGCCTTGAGGATTGACTGAATGGCCCTGTCAGACTCAAAAGTAGGCTGGAATTGCTTGTGGCGTTCATCGCGCTCATCCAAGAGCGCCTGAAGATCGTCACGAATTTCCTGCATTCGCTTCTCGTAGCCAGTGACACATGACTCCAACGCGGAAGGCCAGCCGCCAACGGCATCCGCTATCTCGCTGAGTGACGCATTGTCAACCGTCGGAGATCCGCACTGGCGCATCGCGCTGGAAAGGTCCAGCACGGCGCTCTCGGTTCCATTGGGGAAGGAGTTGGCCGGCAGTCCCTTGCGAAGTTCTTGCGGTATGCAAATGCCCAAGGGAATCTGCTGCTTCCGCGCCAAGCTTCCTAGAGTCGCCATGTTCTCGCGCAACGCAGACGCGAAGAAGTAAGCGTTAAGATGGCGCTGCGCGAGATGAGCGTTGAGCAGGAAAACCGATGGTGGATTTACAGTGCCCTGCATGAGCCGCTGCTCGGGTTGCCGCCAGCAATCGAGATCATACTTGGTGCCTTTGCAGAGGGTGACGCACACCGCATTTCGATCTGCTCCCCGACCTGCGCGACCAACGCGCTGAATGTAGGACGCCGCGCTTGGAGGTGCGTTGCGAAGCAGCACCTTTTGCAAGTCGCCGATGTTGATGCCCATCTCGAACGTGGTCGTCGAACTGAGTAAATTGACACCCGATCCACGGAAGTCCTCTTCAACGAGGGCGGCGACATTCTTCGCGAGTTGGGCGGTATGCTCTTCCGATGCCAACGATTGAAAGGTGACGTCGGGACGTGCGGATACCCAACGTGCAATCAGACGATCATCTTGATCCAGTGACGGCATTTCCACCAGCGTGCCGCAGCATTCCTTCTTGGGACAAACGTCGCGGCAGTTCCATGTTGCAACGGTTTGGCAGGTAGAGCAGCAAAACCTTTGAGGCGCAGTTTCTACCTGCAAATCTGACTGTATGAGCCGCCATCTATCGCTGTCATTTTGACGGAGTGTGGCGGTTCTGGTGAACACCTCCCACAAATTCGCCGCTACTTCCCGTGCTTCTGTGATGCTGATTCTCAATGAGCGTGAGAGGTAGTTGGTGAACTCGTTACCTTGTGCGCTCGTGACGGCGGAGACGAAACCTTCGGCATTTTTCAGCCCACCCTTTTCCTTCGCGAGAAAAATGTCTGCCGTCACCCGCCCAAATGCAGGGTCGTTATGCTTTACCCCTTGGGGAAGCCCGAAGGCTTTACGCTTTCTCGCATACCCAAACAAGGTTTGGAGCAGAGCTTCGCTGTCTGATGGTGAAAGCTTAAATGCCTCCAGGGCACCATTCAGTGCCACTCGCTTAGCATCATCGAGGTCGTAGCGGACGCGCACGGCTCCGAAATCCTCTGCGCTGTCGCGTGACGAATCAGGAATGCCAAAGTAGGCGAACACTTGAGCTTGGAAGAACTGTTTCCAGTCCGGGTCGTCGCCTTCGGGACGCACCGATGATGGCAACAAGAGTTTGTCTTCGGGCGACAGGGAGGTGTCTGCAAATTGTTGATGCAGCAGATCAGCCACTTTGGTGAATTTCAGCGGCTTCACCTCCTTGAGTGTGATGCGAGTGATCTCACGACCGAGGTCCCAAGGGAACATTTCATCTTCCAACAGGGCCGGGAATGTAGCCGCCTTTTGTCGCTGGTCGGCGAAACAGAGCAATTTGCGAATCTTCCAGCGTTCCTTCGGCACCCAAGGCGAAACATCGAAGTGGGCGAAGGGAATGGCAGCAGCAAGTCCAGCCTCATCTTCGGACTCCTGGAAGCGTCGCACTGGCTCGACGCCCATGGTGTTTCGCGCGAGGCAATTTGGGCACTGCCCCAGCATGTGTTTCACATCCTTCTCCAACTGTTCCGTGCCTTTGTCCGTGGGGCATTGGCGATGGAAAATGTCGATCAAACGCTCGTGCCCAGCTTTGCCGCATTGGCATGAATCGCTGCTGCTTTGCTTGCGCTTCCCACACGCCGCGCACCACGCGGCTAACTCTGGGTTAAAGAGGAGCTTGTCGTTATCTCGTTCTTCATCGCTATCAGCGATGGGCCGTGGATACGGAATCTCCGGCGACACTGAGACGTAAGTATGAAAGCTATCAGGCGCCCAACCCAAGTCGGTATCGAATGAGTCGTGACTTGGCGGAGGCACTATAGCTCCTTCGACTGACGACTCACCCGTGTCTCGCCTTGCTCGCGCTCGTGTCGGACCAAGGTCTCGTAATGCCCCGTAAAGCCAGCCACATCGACGACAAGTGACGGTTTCGACGAGTTTGGAAGCGCGTCCAGCGGCGTGGCATGCAGGACAAACACCTTCGGGAATGGAGGCGTCATCCGCACGGCGCGATGGAAACACGGCGGGCACATCGCCATTGCGACCAGGGCAATCTTCCCGCAGGCAAACATGCAAACCGTCTTGAGCGCGGAGAAAGTAGTGCAGACGTGTTGGCAACAATGCCTCATGCCCTGGTTGATTTTCGTCCGCAGTGGCAACAAGCGCGAGCAAAGCCGACAAAGCGGCCTCACGCTGTGGATGGCTCTTGAAGACTCGTTCCGCCGCATCCTCAAATCGAATGGGCTTGCGAAGAACCTCACTGCGAAGTTTGAAGACGTTCGCGTCAGACTCCAACCACTCCCGTAATGAACTTGCGCTGATAGCAGGCAGTTTAGCCAGAGCAGCCTCGGCCCCGCCATTCGCCAGTGCATCGCCAGCGGCCAAGTAGTCAGCTACGCTTGGCTCGGCTGTTTTCGGTGGGGCGATGATTGTCTTTGCCGTGCCATAGATGAGGCCGCTGGGGTTGAATGGTTCGCCAAATAATCCAGATGCAAACCGCTGCACGCGTTCTGAGTTGCCGGCCTTTTTCGGGTCTCCAAGCGTAGCCGATGTCGCGATGCAAACTGGCTTGATGACACCGAGCCGTTCCTTGAGCCTGCGCAGCAAGAAAGCGATCTCGGTGGCTTGCACACTGCGATACGCATGAGCTTCATCGAGCACGAGGAACTTCAACCGGGCACCCTCAAACACTGGCGCATCGACAGGACGCACGAGCAGGTATTCCAACATGGAAAAATTGGTGATCAGAATGTGCGGTGGCGACTGCCGAATCGCAGCGCGATGGCGCAAATGATTCGGAGTATCTCGCGCCTTTTTCATTTCCTTGTGGAACTCGGCATTGGCCGCGTCGTCGAGTTCATCAGGATCAACTTTGCCTTTGAGTCGTGCTCGACACGCTTCACGCAGCCCAGATTCAAAAGCTTTCCCGTCGCTCGGAGTCTGCCCCGTGAATCTGGCAAACGTGATCTTCGGATGTTTCGCCAGCAGCCGCTCCCAATCCTGCAATTGATCGTTCACGAGTGCGTTCATCGGGTAGATGATGATGGCCCGAAGACCAGGCGATGAATCACGAATAAGATCATCCAGAATGGGCAGTTGGAAGCAGCGTGTCTTACCGCTGCTTGTGCCTGTCGCGACCACGACGTTCTCGCCACCCAGCACGAGATTGAGCGCGTCGCTTTGGTGTTTGTAGAGGCGGTGCCCACCCATGACCTCGGTGATGGTCTTTCTGGTGCCATCGGCCAAGGGCAGCGCTTCAAGCGGCGCACCTTGCTCATAGCTGGTCGCGGCTTCCAGAAACGGACCATTGATGAGCTGCTTGGGGTCTTGAAGGAAAGAGTGCCACTGCTCCTTGATGCCTTGAAAGCGCTGATGCACCTGATACTGCGAGCGCAACATGGCGGTGAAGTTGGCGACGACTTCGCGGTTAAAACGTGTGTTCAGTGGGTCCATAAGCTTTCGTGCATGATGCGGATTTGTTGTTCCTCACACAAACGCCGCAAGCGTCGGTCAGTGTCGCCTTGGAGCGTGAATCGCATTTCCAGGTGCGGCGGATGTCCACGTTCCCAAACGGCTTTGATTGGCGCGGTGGGTTCCACCTGAGCCAGCAGCGAATAGATGGGGTTCGTCAGACCAGAATAGCCAACAACGAATGTTCCGTGATCATGGCATCCGAAGTGAATGCGATTCTCAAAGTCAGTCCAACATTGGCCTCTGCGCTTCATCATTCCAGTGCGTTCGATCACGATGAACGCCCACTGATTCAGTCGCGCTTGCACGTTGGAGACATTCATCATCTCATAAGCGATGAGCAGTTCCTCCCACGAGGCATGATCCTGAGTCGCGGTGAGCAGAAACCAAGGCAGGTAATCACGAAAGCGGACTTGCAGCTTATCGAGATGAGACTGTTTCAGCGTTTTGGTCACACCGAGTCGCACCTCGGCTGTATTACCGAATGGAATCACGCCATGCCGTTCCGAGCGTAGTTGCACTGAGAACGGGAGTGAATCGTCTTGTGGTGCAACGGCCACCATCGCGGCATTTAGCTGATTGAACCCGTCGAGATTGACGGCTGGCCGCGGCGGTTGTTGGCGCAGTGGTGGATACCGTGCATCATCGGCAACCTTGAAATGTAAAAGCTGGTCGTCCTCCAAACCACATGCCTCGTCACACTCTAGCCATTTGCCATTGATGCGTCGATCAGCCGTGTAGAGACGGAATTCGCGATTCAACAGCAAGGCAGTTTCCTCCCCCGAACTGGCAAGCATACCCTTTGGCATCTTTACAAGGAACCAAGGCCAGCCGGGCAGTCGAACGACTCCATCCCGAGACACATCCAACTGAAAACGATTTGCGGGTGAGGGAAAAAGGCGAAGTTCCAACCGCTCGCGTGGAGCGAAAGTGATCTGGTGCCAACCCTCCACTTCGAGTGCCGCCCGTCGTCCTTCCGGATGCAGGCGAGTGAGGAAGCAATTGGAACCGTCGCACAGTTCATATTCTTGATTCCAACGGCATTCTTCATCATCGTCATCAAGCCAGCCATCACGCGATGCAAAGGCCAGCTTGTGCCGC
>JAYVOH010000240.1:0-9914 GCA_043758025.1 Verrucomicrobiota bacterium | reverse complement strand
TCTTGCTGGGCGGTGCTCATTCAGGTTGTTCAGGCTTGGGGACTTGTTGGAATTTCGAGAGATAATTCATGAGATAATCTTTGGCAAAATTTGTGAGAGGTTTTCGCACCACTGCCATCAATCCCGTAGTGAGCAACCCTGTCAACCAATGCTGTCTTGGGCGTAACGGGCGCTCCCCGCCACCCCCTGCGAAAATGCGCACCGTGACAAAACCAGCCGCTGCCGCTGCCGCGATGATCAACGCAACTTTGTGCTTCGCCACACTCTGGCGCATCAACTCGCGCGGACTCCATTGCTCACGCATCACGGCCAGATCACCGCCCATCGAGGCGCGCGACTGTTCCAGCGCCTGGATTGCGCTTCGCTTCAGGATTTCTCGTTGTGATGCGCCAGCCATTTCCGATCCTTCCCGAATTCATTCATCGTTTGTTCAAACCAACGTGTCCGCGACAGCCGGCTCATCAGCAGCATAAACAGCAGCACGCCCAGAAGCACATGCGCGCTGCCCAAGATCACCGACGCCATCATCCACGACCAACCCGTCTTAGCCGCCAGCACTGTCACCGCGCCAGCCATCACCAGCAGCCAGCCCGTGAACCCCAGCACCACCGCCACCGTTCCCAGTGCGAGCGCACGCAGCACTTGTTGAAATGCTTCCTGGGCCTCGATCGTCACCAGCACCCCGCGCGCTTCAAGATAGCGCAAGACCGACGCCGGCAATTTGCGGCCCGCGCCTTGCGCGACAGCTTCAGTTCCCGGTGGAAGGGCATCCATGAATCGAAAGGATGAAGGCGGAAGGATGAGGGATGAAAGGCGACTCTCCGAGGCCTTATTTGCGGAGGATGATTCCCACGACCAGCCCCAGACCAAAAGCGGTGAGCAGCGCCTGCACGGGTTTCTCCCGCGCGAATTTCTCCGCTTCCGCCGCCAAATCTTTTGCCTGCGATTTTGCTCCGGTCAGGGCCTTGTCTGCGTATTGCTTGAACTCCGCCGCCTTCTCCTCCGCCGTGCCGCGAATCTGCGCGGCGCGCTCCTCCGCCGAATGACGCAGATCGTGCATTTTTGCAGCCGCCGCCGTGCGGAGGTCTTCCGCCGCCTTTATCGCGCTGGCCTTGGCCGATGCAAAGGGATCCGACGCGGGAGGCAAGTTCATGGGATTCGGGATTTCAGGAAATTCATTCATGACACAATGGGGGTTGGAGTTTAACAACGAAAAATTACTATCTATCATTTAGCGCGGCCTTCAGCCGATGGCGAGAAAAAAACGCACCGCTCGCCACAGGTAAACGCTTATTGAAGTTTGAATGTCCCTATCCAGCGCGTCCCGGAAATTACGCAAAGCGATCCGGTGAGAGCAGGGCAAGGTCGATGTCAGGCTTTTCATCGGAGAGCAATTGCGACATGAGCCTACCGGTGACAGGTGCGAGACTGAGGCCCATCATGGCGTGACCGGTGGCGAGGGTGAGATTGGCCACCCGCTTGGTGCGACCGAGATATGGCAAGCCATCGGGAGAACATGGGCGCAGGCCGTGCCAGGGCGCGATATCCGCGAAATCAGCGGTCTGAAACTCAGGATAGTATTGCGGGACTGACTTGATGATGCCCTGCACGCGGCGCTTATTGATCGTGTGGTTCAGGCCGCCAATTTCCATGGTGCCGCCGAATCGTAGCGTGCCGTTCATGGGGGTCACGGCCACGCGAGCCTCGGTGAAGATGGCGCAGAGCGCGGGAAGCTGCCGGGGCTGCTCAAGGGTGAGCGAATAGCCTTTCCCGGCCTGCATGGAAATGGACAGGCCGAGGTCGCGCGCGAGGCTTGCTGACCAGATGCCGCTGCAGATGACGAATTCATCCGCGCTGATTTCGCCTGCGGTGGTGCTGATGGCTTTGATGCGACGCTGCTCGACGCGCCAGTCGCTGACTTCTGTCCCCCAAAGAAATTTTACGCCGGCCTGCTTGCAGGATTTTTGCAGAGCGTCCATGAAGCGGCCCGGATGCAGATGGCAGTCTTTCGGAAAATAGACGGAGCCGGTCACGTCCAGGCGCACGGCGGGATCTTGCGCGGCGGTCTGCCGGGCATCGAGCACCTCGGCGGGAATGCCCAATTCGCGCGCCACGGCCGCAGTCTTGGCTTCGTCATCAAGGGCGAGTTGAGTTTTGCAAAGCATGAGCAGCCCGCGCTTCACGAGTCCGAATTCATCGCCGAACTTCACAGATAATTCCTCAAACAATCCCCGGCTGGCGAGACTGAGGTCGCGCAACAACGGAGCGGCGCGGTCGACATGATCGCGCGTGGCAGAGCGCATGAACTTCCAGCCCCACGCTATGAGTTCGCGGTCGAACCGGGGCTTGATATAAAAGGGCGACTCTGGATCCCACATCCACTTGAATCCCAGCTGCACCATGCCCGGCGCGGCCAGCGGAATGAAATGACTGGGCACGATCATGCCCGCGTTTCCAAACGAGCATCCGTCGCGGCCCGCGTGCTCGCGCTCGATCACTGTGACCTTGTGTCCGGCTTGCGCGGCATAATACGCCGTGCTCAGACCGATGACTCCCGCGCCGATGATGACGACATCCTTGCTCATGCTTTAGATGATGCCGTGGTAAAACGGATCGCGCTCATCGAACAACAAATTGCTGTCGGCCATGATGAAGGCCTCGCCGGTGACCGTGGGCAGCACATGGCCGGGATTTTTTTTGTCCCATTTATAACTGCCAGTGAAGCGGGTGCCGATGATGCTTTCCTGAATCCATTCCGCGTCCTCGTCAAGTTTTCCGTCGGCGGCGAGACACGCAATCTTCGCGCTGGTGCCGGTGCCGCAGGGCGAGCGGTCGTAAGACTTGCCGGGGCAGAGCACAAAATTGCGCGAGTGCGCGCGGCCTGATTGCGAGGCGGCGAAGATCTCCACGTGATCCACTTCGGGATGACCTTGGGCATTGACTGCCTTCCGCACCTGCCAGGAAAATTCCGTGAGAGCCTCGACATTGGAAAGCACCAGCACCTGGCCATGCCGCACCACGAGGAAAAACCAGTTGCCACCCCAGGCAATATCGCCGCTGATGCGTCGCCCGTCGCGCAGGCTGACTTCCACCGCGCGTTCCGTGCGATAGCTGGCGACGTTCTGCACGGACACGCGCCCGTCTTCATGCAGCTCCGCGCTGACGATGCCCACTGCGGTCTCGATGCGATGCGTGCCCGGCTTGATCCGACCTAGATAAGCGAGGGTAACGATCAGACCGATGGTGCCATGACCGCACATGCCAAGAACGCCGACGTTGTTGAAAAAAATCACGCCCGCAGTGTTCGCGGGATCGGCGGGTTCCAGCAACAATGCCCCCACCATCACATCGCTGCCGCGTGGTTCGTTCACGACCCCGGAACGGAAATGATCGTGCTCTGCGTGAAAGGCATGCTGCTTTTCGGCCACCGTGCGGCCAACGAGAACCGGCCCGCCCTCGATGACAACGCGCGTCGGCTGACCGCCGGTATGTGAATCGATCACGCGGACAATTCTCATAAGTTGACCGGACTGTTGCTGCATGACTTGAACTTCATGGGCTGCATTCTGCCGAACTCCCGGTGGTTTGCACGCAGCATTGCAGAATTTTTAACCGTCACACACTGCGGTCAAGATGCGACTTTGGCTTTACACGGCACCGCGTCCACGGCATGAATAGTCCTGACTCATGAACCGACAGGAAAATCTCGACACATTCTTTCACGAAGGCAAAACCGTCATTCTGCCCATGGACCACGGCGTGGCCGTGCCGGTGCCCGGGTTGGAAAATCCCTTCATGCTCATCGACCAGCTCAATCCCTATGTGGACGGCTACGTGATGAATCTCGGCCTGGCCTTGCGCACAAGCGACCTCATTTCCGGCAAGGGCATCTGCCTTCGCACGGATGTTTATAACGTCCGCACCACCGGGCCGGGCGCGGGGAGCATCCCTGTTTATGGATTGTCCGATGCGGAAGTGGTTGGAGCCAGTGCCATCATGAACATGCTCTTTCCCATGTCCGCCAACGAAGAGTCCAGTATCCAGTCCTGCGCCGATCTGATCCGCGAGAGCATGGACATCGACATCCCGGTCATCTTGGAATCCCTGCCGTTCGGACTCGGACAGTCGGACAAATACACGGTGGAGAACATCGGGTTCGCCGTAAGACTGGCCGCAGAGCTAGGCGCGGATGTGGTGAAGACCGCCTATCCAACCAACGGCACGGTAAAAGATTTCCGCCGCATCGTGGAATCCTGCTACGTGCCGGTCATCGTGTTGGGCGGTGCCGCTATGAACAATGATCTGGATCTGCTCTGCATGGTGCACGACGCCATGGAAGCCGGGGCCGCAGGCATCGCCATCGGGCGCAATGTCTGGCAGCATAAAAATCCCGTCGCCATCGCGCGCAGTCTCGCGGCCATCGTTCACGAAGGCGCGCGCGTCGAAGAAGCGCTGACGCTGATGAAAGAGGTCGTGTAGTTTTTTCCCATGAGCCGGATCGTCGCCATGACCTTGCTCGCATTTCTCGCGTGCCAGGCTCGCGCCGGAGATGTGAAAAAACTGAGTTATGACTGCGAGAAGTGGGCCGAGGGCGAACCGCCCGCCGAGGTCTTCGTGGTGGACGGCAGCATCCGCATCCAGCAGAACGATAACAACAAAGTCATCGAGATCGGCAGCGACCCACTGGTGGACGGATGCGCCCTTCTCGGCAGTTCGGCCAACGGATCCGCCAGCATTCAGGCGCGAGTCTGGGCCAGCAAGAGCGGGCGCAGTTTCCCGCGTTTCGGCATCGGCGTCCACGGTCAGAGCGGCTACCGGCTCATCGTTTTCTGCGCAAAGAAAGAACTGCAACTGGTGAAAAACGAACAGGTCATCGTGACTGTGCCCTATGAATGGACGAGCGATGCTTGGATCAATTTGAAACTTGAGGCGATGACGGACGACCAAGAAAAATGGAGCGTCGCAGGCAAAGCCTGGCCCGCCGAGGCCGCTGAACCTGCGGAGCCGCAGATCAAGCACGTTGACAGCGCGCTCAAGGGCCAGGGTAAATGCTCCATCCGGGGCACGCCATTCTCCGGAACTCCGATTTATTTCGACGATATGAAATTGGAGATTGAAGGATGAAAATCATTTGCGCCCCGCACGAACCCCGCTAATCTTCTCACCCGCTCGCACAAGCGACGGATCAGCTTGGAGCTGTAGCTCAATTGGTTAGAGCGCTGCCCTGTCACGGCAGAGGTTGCGGGTTCGAGTCCCGTCGGTTCCGCCAAGCTGTCCGGATTCACTCCTAAATTTCATGGCGAGAAAATCTACCGCCTTCGAGCAAAAAGTTTACAACGCCATCAGCCGCATTCCTGCCGGGCGCGTGAGCACTTACTCCCTGGTTGGAAAAGCCATCGGTTGCACGTCTGCTCAAGCCATCGGCCAGGCATTGAAGCGCAATCCCTTCGCACCCAAAGTTCCCTGCCATCGCGTGATCAGTTCCAGCCTCGCCATCGGCGGGTATTCCGGTTCTACTTCCGGTGAGAAGATCAAACGCAAATTGAAACTCCTGGCAAATGAAGGTGTGCGATTCGAAAACGGCGCGCTGACTGACCACTCTCTCGTCTTCAATTTCCCGGGCCAGCAACGTTGAAGCGATTGCGCGGAGACCACCACACATCCATCATGGCGACCATGCTTCGTTTCCAGCCCATCTACCAAACCCGAGTCTGGGGTGGACGTCGTTTGGGGACCCTCCTTGGAAGGACGCTGCCGGACGCCCGACCCTATGGTGAAAGCTGGGAACTCTGCGACCGGCCCGAGGCGCAAAGCATCGTGATGGGTGGCCCCCTTGCCGGGAAAACTCTGCACGAACTCTGGACGCAGAATCGCGATGAAATCTTTGGCGCACGTCATTCCAAACATCCAGCGGAGCGCTTCCCGATTCTCTTGAAAATTCTCGACTGCGCGGATGTTCTCTCGCTCCAGGTTCATCCGCCACAAGACATCGCAGCCAGTCTCGGCGGAGAACCCAAGACGGAAATGTGGTTCGTAGCCCATGCGGACGCGGGCGCGAAAATTTACGCGGGACTCCGTCATGACGCCACCCGCGAACAGTTTAAGACCGCGCTGCAAAACGGCACCGTTGCAAGTTTGATTCACAGTATTTCGCCACACGCAGGAGAGTTCATGTTCGTCGAATCCGGCCGCATTCACGCGCTGGGTGCCGGATTGCTCGTCTATGAAATCCAGCAGAACAGCGATACCACCTACCGGGTCTTTGATTGGAACCGTGTCGGGTTCGATGGCCAGCCGAGGCCGTTACATGTGGCTGAATCATTACAGTGCATTGATTTCCACGACTTCGAGCCAGCAATGCAATCCCCCGCTTCCAATGGCTCGCTCGTGAAGTGTGATTATTTCGTGACCCGACGCGCGACTTTGGCGCCGGATCTATCCACTGCCATCAAGCCTGATGCAGATGACTTTATGTGCCTTGCCGTGGTGCGTGGTGCGGGGAAGATCGGTCGGAGTGCGATTCGCAATGGTGATTTCTTAGTGTTGCCGGCGAATCAAACCACGAACGTGATTGCTGCCGGAGCGGACGGGTTGGAGTGGCTGGAGATCACGCTGCCGTTCTGGTCACGCTGAAGCGTGAACACCGAGCGGCTTGTCGGTGAAATTTAGTTCGGTGTTCAAGCTTTAGCTTGTCATTGAATTATTCACCAGGCCACAGAGAACCGTAAGCGGGACAATTTCCTTACAATAGCTTCAGCCGATACCGATCACTGCTTTGAGTAAGCTTAAGCTTGGCACCATACGCATTACCGAGATTTGCACTGGTAAGCACCTCGCCCTTCTCACCACTTGCGATTATCTTTCCATCTTTCATCAACAGCACTCGATTGAAGCAGGGTAGAATTTCTTCGACGTGATGCGTCACCAGCACCAGCGAGGGCGCGCCGCTTCGAGTGGCAAAACTCTGCAACCAGGTGAGAAAATGCTCCCGCGCCACGGGATCGAGTCCGGCACACGGTTCGTCGAGAATGAGCACCCCGAACTTCGCCATCAGTGCGCGGCAGATGAGAATTTTTTGCCGCTCGCCCTGCGAAAGCACGCCCCAGCGCGAGTCGGCGAGATGCGCGCAGCCAAAGCGCTTGAGCAAGGCGCGCGCCTCGCGCACCAGCGAAGGCTGGGGTTTCTCGATGAGATTGATCATCGCCTCACGACCGCTGACCACGGCATCGATCACGGACTCGCCTGGCTCCAGATAAAACGTGAGCGTGCTGGCGACGAGTCCGATGTGCTTGCGCACCTCTCGCCAGTCGGCTTCGCCGAAAGTCGCATCACCCACATGAATGTCGCCCGCCGTGGCCATGTCGTAGCCCGTGAGCAAATTGATAAGCGATGTTTTTCCGCAGCCGTTTGGCCCAAGGATAACCCAATGCTCCCCTGCCCTGACCTGCCAGTTGATGTCATTGAGAATCAGGCGCGAACCGCGCTCGAAGCGAAGTCCTTCGACGGACAGGACCGGTCGCATGATTACATCGCCCCCATCGTATCATCCAGCGCCGCAATCAATTCCTTGATCGTCGCTTCGGTCTCGTCGCCCATGTTGGAAATGCGGAAGGTATGACCTTTGATTTTGCCGTAACCACCGTCGATGGCGAGTTTGTGGCGTTTCTTGAGCGTGCTGACAAAGTTTGCAACATCGAAGCCGTCCTTGTTCTTCACGCAAGTAAGCGACTTGCTACGGAAGCCTTCGGGCGCGAAGAAATCGAAGCCGTGCTTCTGCACCCACTCATGGACCATGGCGTTGAGCCTGGCATGGCGCGCGTATCGATTATCGAGGCCCTCGGCAAAGAATTTGTTCAACTGGTGCTGCAACCCGTAGATGAGTGAGATGCACGGCGTGCTGGGCGTCATGCTGGTCGCACCATTTTTCTGGAACTCGATGAAATCAAAGTAGTATCCACGATCCGCGATGGTCTTCGCACGCGCATAGGCGGCCTCGCTGGCGGCGAACAACGCCATGCCGGGCGGCATCGCAAAGGCCTTCTGGCTTCCGGTGAGCAGCACGTCGATACCAAGCGCATCAAAGTTCACCGGCACGGTGGTGAAGCTGGAGACAGTATCGACAATGAACATCACGTCAGGGAACTTCACTTTCAGTGCAGCAATCTCATCAAGAGGATTGAGCACGCCGGTGGAGGTTTCATTGTGGACGAGCGTGAGCGCGTCGAACTCCCCTGTTGCAAGTTTGGCCTCGATCATTGCGGCGGTGATGGGCTGACCCCATTCAACCTTGAGCTCAGCCGCATCCTTCCCGCAGCGTTTCGAGACATCAAACCATTTATCTGAAAACGCGCCGCAGCCGCAGTTGAGCACCTTCTTTTTTACGAGATTCCGCAGCGAGCCTTCCATGATACCCCAGGCGGACGAGGTGCTGATATAGACCTGCTGCGAGGTGCCAAACAAGGTCTGTAGTTTGGTCTGGATGTCGGCGTAGAGATTTTGAAAGTCCTTGCTCCGGTGACCGATCATCGGTCTGGACATGGCGGCGTAGGTGTCCGCAGAAACTTCAACGGGGCCGGGGATGAAAAGTTTGACGTGATCGCGCATAAGGGCGGTCATTTTAGAAAGCAACAGGCAAGAGGCAACCGACAACAGGGAAAAAGTGCGCGCTATTTGTCCCAGAGAAAGTGCTCCAACCGGATTCGCGTGGCCCTGTCCTTGGCCTCCTTGGCGCGCTCACCGCTGGTCTGTGCCAGGCGGTCGGCCATGCGCGCCGCAGAGTCCCATTGTTTCTGCCCTTCGAGTATTTCTATCGCCATAAATCCAGCGCGGTAAAGCCAGATGTGCTCCTGCGGCGTGAGGGGTTGCGCGAGACCGGGGGCGAGGCATGCTTCGAGAACATCGTGGCAGGCTTCGATGGCCTCGTTCGATTTTCCAAGTCGCTGCAAGCTTTGTGCCAGAAGGACGCCGCCTCTCATCCTCCAGAAACGTCCGACGGAAGCGTATTGCGTTACCCTGCGGAAGATATTGACCGCTTCTTCAAGCTTCTTGGGATCTTCCCGAACTTGAAGAGCGAGCAACTCTCCTTTTTCAACAAGCATGGATACAAGACTCTCCCCCTCCGGCGGCGGCTTGGCCGTGAGAAGGCTTTCAATCACGATGAGGGCGTCCGATTCCCTGCCCTGAAGTCTTTTGATGAGCGCCTGCTGCCTCCGGGCTTCGATGGCGAGGGGACCTCCGCGTTGGGCGACTTCACTGAAGAGGTCGAGCGCCTTGTCCAGATCCTTCGCGTTGAGCGTGGACATGGCGGACTTGGCCGCAAAAAATTGCGCCACCTCGGCGAAGGGCGATTCGGCGTGCTCATCTTCCACCAGTTCGAATTGCGCCCGCGCCTTGGGGAAATCTTCCTGCCGATAATAGGCCTGGGCAATTTTCATGCGCACCTCATCGCGATACGCCGACTTGGGCCAGCTTTGAATGAACCTCAATCCCTCCTCAGTCACGCCGACGTAATTTTCCTCAGCCTCCCGCACCCAGACACGGGCATAGTCCAGGTGCTCCCGCCACTCGGGAGATATATCCTTGCCAGTGGCAGCGGCATCAAGAGCCGACTGCGCGGACTTCACACGCGGCGGGAGATCGAGCAGACAGAATTCCGCGAGTGCAATCTGCGCCTCCATCCAGCGAGCATGGGCAGGATAGGATTTGATGAAATCCCTCAGCGCATTCTCAGCCCCGGCATCCCTTTTGGAAGCGAGATTAAGAGCCCGCTCAATCGCCAGATCCGCCACGACGGTGTTGTTGGCAGGTGTCGTGGATGCAGCGTCCGTTCCGGCATCAGCGGGTGCTTGCAATTGCGAAACGGCGCGCGCGTATTCTTCAGGCAAAGCTCCTTTCAAGGCCGAGATGCCCATGTT
>JAYVOH010000239.1:0-24874 GCA_043758025.1 Verrucomicrobiota bacterium | reverse complement strand
CTCGCGCGAGCTTGGTGAGAACGCGATCACCGGATTGAAGATTCGCAGCATCAGCTATGGCCCGGCCATTGGCGTCCAGAGTGAGCGAGAAGCCACGTTGCAGGACGGCATCGGGACCGAGGGAATGAATCAGCTTTTCGACAGCGTCCAGTTTTTCCGCCGCGCTACTGAGACGCTGGTGGCTGAGATTGCCGATGCGATGTTGCAGCATATCCAACCGATGCCCGGCTTGGGCGAGCACTTCCGAGGGACGCCAGCGCTCCAGCGCGCGCTGGCGGTCGGCAAGGCGTTCAGTGAGATCGCGCAGATATGATTGCACACAGTCATCGAAGCGATTCTCTGCATCATCAATGCTCTGCTCCGCATCACGCAATTGACGTTCAGGCTCGCTGCGCAAAGCACCCTTGCCCGTGAGTTCAATCACTCGCGCTTGCTGCTCCAGTTGGGCGCTGATGCGTGCGGACATGGATTTCTGGAGCGCGTCAAAATGCCGCCGCAGTTCCGTAATTTCCGGCGCAAGCAGCTCCGCCGCGGCGCTGGGTGTCGGTGCACGAAGATCGGCGACGAAATCCGCAATGGTAAAATCAATTTCATGTCCGACGGCGGAGATAATCGGGATAATGGAATCATAGATGGCTCGCGCGACGATTTCTTCGTTGAAGTTCCACAAGTCCTCGAGCGATCCGCCGCCGCGACCGATGACGATCGTGTCCGGCACGGGCAGGCCAATTTCTTCCGCGCGATTCAGCAGTCCGATGGCTCGGGCGATTTCTGTCTCGCCGCCCTGTCCCTGCACACGCACTGGAAACACAAGGATGCGCAACCACGGCGCACGTCGCGTGAGGATGTTCAGCATGTCGCGGATCGCCGCGCCAGTGGGTGATGTTACCAATGCCACGACTCGCGGAAATCTTGGCAGGGGCTGCTTGGCCGCTTGATCAAACAAACCCTCGGCATCCAGTTTGCGCTTCAGCGCCTCGAACCGCGCCTGCAATGCGCCGAGTCCTTTCGGCTGCACCAGCCGCACGATGATCTGGTAGTTGCCCCGCTGCTCATATACGGTCACTTCGCCAAAGACCTGAACCTGCTGCCCGTCGCGCAATGGCACTCCGAGCTTTGATCCCGCACCACGAAAGAGGACGCATTGAATCTGCGCGCGCTCATCCTTGAGCGTAAAATATTGATGCCCGGAACTATGCAGACGGTGATTGCTGATCTCGCCCTCGACCCAGATTTCACCGATGCCTTCTTCCAGCAGTGCACGGATTTTCTGCGTCAACTGACCAACGCTGAGAATTGATGTGGCGATGTCTTCCTTCATCATCCAAAAATCCAATGCCAGACGGTTGCAATCAATTTTAGCGAATCCTTCCAGACCTGGCTCCACTTCAATGATGGCGATGCGGATATGAAAAGCGCGCCGAGAATGGCAAGATTCCCTAGAAAGATGACGATCATGGAGAAGAATTCGCCATTGTGCAGCAGATCACTTTGCTCCGTGCGTAGAACCTCAAGGGTGAACGTGAGGTGGAAACACCAGGTGGCACCTACCAGAAAGTAAAACACCCAGGCCCATTTGAAGTCGATGTTCAGCGACAGAACCTGCCAGTGAAGCTCCTCCTGCAAATTCGTGAATGACCCCACAAGAGCGTAAAGGGCAAACACCAGCAACGTGTAGAGCGGCACTAGATAGGGCGAGAGCGTGATCAGCGCGCTGGTCTTGTCCGTCTCCACATAGCCGCCCTCATCGGAAACATGCCAGCCGTGAATGCGCCCCCCGCTCAGACGAGCGGTGATAAGATGAGTGAATTCATGGGCAAAGACATAAAGCACACGCGGCTGACACCCCAGCCGCCCCATGCATAACCAGAATATGCAGCCGGCGAAAAAAAACCAGAATCCGTCCACATGCCAGAGATCGCCGCTCAGTGTCGCACGATAAATCCATTCGATGAAGATCAGTGATACAATCAAACAAACCGGTATCAAAAGCAGTCCCAGCACCAGCTTTCTTCGCCCCCATGGTTTCGCCACCGTTCCGATGGCGGGAGCTGCCGCGCTATTGTCACGTCGAGACACCTCGGCGATGCGCTCACGATTGCGCAGGCGATGCCGCTGATTCATTGCGCTCATGTTTTAGAATTTAACGCTTCCGAATCATTATAAGATGTCTCAGGGCAGACGAAAGCATCAATTTCGTCACCGGGAATATCTTCCTTTGCGCGGGCCGGTGATCCATTTCCACGCGGATTCGATGTGCTCGCGCGGGTCTTTGAACTCCGCCTCCCAGCCCAGCACTTTCATGGCCTTGGTGGGCAGTGCCACCAGCTCCGGCGGATCGCCTGCACGACGCGGGCCGTAGCTCACCGGAATTTTTTTGCCGGTCACTTTCTCTGCAGTGGTGATAATCTCCTTCACGCTGAATCCGCGCCCAGTGCCGAGATTGACCGCCGTGCTCTCTCCTCCCTTTCGCAGATGATCGAGCGCCAGCGCATGGGCGCGTGCGAGATCTTGCACGTGAATGTAGTCACGAATGCAAGTGCCGTCGGGCGTGGGGTAATCGGTGCCGAAGACCGTGATCTCGGAAATTTCCCCGGTCGCGGCCATGAGGATGCGAGGGATGAGATGAGTCTCGGGAGTGTGATCCTCTCCGATCTCGCCATCGGGATCGCAGCCGCTGGCGTTGAAGTAACGCAGGAAAACGGATTTCAGCCCCCATGCGATTTCGCAATCCTTCAGAACTCGCTCCAGCATCAGCTTGCTCGCGCCATAGGAGTTCACCGGCTCCTGTGGATGAGTTTCGTCCATCGGGATGCGTTGCGGATTTCCGTAAGTCGCGCAGGTGGAGGAGAAGATGAAGCGCCGTGTGCCGTGGCGCTGCATGGCGTCCAGCAAGACCAGCGGCGCAGCGATGTTGTTGCGATAATATTTAAGAGGCTCGGTCACGGATTCCCCGACATAACAAAACGCGGCAAAGTGCAGCACCGCCTCGGGCTTGTGTTCCGCAAAAAGCCTGTCCACCAGCGCAGCATCTCCCAGATCGCCCTCGATGAAAGTCACGCGATCCAGCGGCAGCGCCTCCCGATGTCCGTAGATCATGCAATCGAGCACCACGATTTTTTCGTTCCGTTTCAGAAGATGTTTCACGGTGTGCGAGCCGATGTAGCCCGCGCCGCCGGTGATGAGTAGTGTGCCGTTGTCTGCCATCGCAAACTTTCCTCTCACAAAGCACAATCCGCAACGCGAAATCCGCAATCATCTTGACCCCCGCCCTCTCCCCGTTACTCTCGCGGTCATGGACATCGTGAGACTCGGCATCGTTGGACTCGGAAACATGGGGAAAACCCATCTTACAAACATCCGCGCAGGCAAAGTGGAAGGGCTTCGCGTCACCTGCCTTTGCGAAACCGTCGGAGCGATGCCGAAACTTAACGAGGGCGAGAGCGCCTTCACCGATGTCAGCGCGATGATCCAGAGCGGCAAGCTCGACGCCATTATCATCTGCACCCCGCACTTCTCCCACACCACTATCGGCATCGAGGCCCTCAAAGCTGGGCTGCATGTCCTGGTGGAGAAGCCCATCTCCGTGCACAAGGCCGACTGCGAAAAATTAATCGCCGCCCACACGGACAAGAGCAAAATCTTCGCCGCGATGTTCCAGATGCGCACCAATGCCGTCTTCAAAAAAGTGAAGGAACTTATCGACTCCGGCGAACTCGGCGAAATCCGCCGCGTGAACTGGGAGACCACCGACTGGTTCCGCACCAATTATTACTACGCCACCGGCGGCTGGCGCGGAACCTGGAAAGGCGAAGGCGGCGGCGTGCTCATGAACCAGTGCCCGCACAATCTCGATCTCTTTCAATGGATGTTCGGTATGCCGCAACGCGTGCGCGGCTTCTGCCAGTTCGGACGCTTCCACGACATCGAGGTTGAAGACGACGTGACCGCCGTGCTCATGTATGACAGCGGACTCACGGCCACCTGGATCACCTCCACCGGCGAATGGCCCGGCCGCAACTGCCTGGACATCACCGGCGAGCAAGGCCGCCTCACCGTCGAAGGCGGCACGCGCCTTCACTTCCAGCGCAACCGCATCCCCATGTCCAAATTCTGTCGCGAGGCCGAGGCCGCCTTTGCCACCCCGGAAACCTGGCACATGGACATCCCCGTCGAAACCGGCGGCGGCGGGCATAACGAAATCCTGCAAAACTTCACCAACGCCATCTTGAAGGGCGAGAAACTTCTCTCCCCCGCCGAAGAAGGCATCCACGGTGTCGGACTCGCCAATGCCATCCTCTTGTCCACATGGAAAGACGCCACCATTCACATGCCCATGGACGCCGCAGAATACGAGCGCATCCTCATCGAAAAAGGCGAGAAGAGCACCTTCCAAAAACCCAAGGTCGTGGCCAAAGCCAGCCCGGATGACTTTGCAAAAAGCTTCCGTTGATCTTCCAACGCGAAGTCCTAAATACTGATCGCCCGTGACATTCATTTCCTGGCACTGTCGCTCTTTAAGCCCGCTGGCGCTCTTCATCGTCGCGTCATCGAGCTTCGCCGCTGCCTCGGCATAATTCCGCGCCTGCATGAGCGACTCCGCTTCATCCAGCGGACCGCCATTCAGCAGGACCGGCCGGGTGAATGGCGCATTCCTCTGGAGGGGAGCCGGAACAGGAGCCGCCGGCTTATCCCCGGCGCGAAGCGGGATCGTAGCTGCGAGGGACGAGGAATAGAAGCGGGAGTCTCATGGGAGGATGGGGTGTTGAATGATCGATGCGCCGCCCGGGGAAATCCGTGCGGTTTGAAAAAGACACTCCAGAGATAAACTCGTTCGCTCATAGTTTGTAAGAAAATTGTAATGGCTTACGAGCAAGCAGAACCTGCGCGTCGGCGGCGAATAGTTTGCAGGGCGATCAGTGCTTGTGCTTCAAGACTGGAGGCACCATGACTGAATTGTTGTCTGTCAGCAAATCATCGGCTCCAAAGTGTATGGGACTCTCCTCCAAAACCATGGCCACCCTCGGCGTTAATTGCGCTGCCTCTGCCGCGTGTATTTTCGCTTTTGCTAGCATCGCATCTGGCTATGTGGTCGGCCCCGCATTGAACCTCGATAACCTCGCCGCTGAGTCGGACTTGATCATCAAAGCGACTGCAATCCATGAGACTCCAGTGAACGACGACTGGTTCGCTCCTGAAAATGAATGCGAAGTCAGGGAGACGAAATTCAAGATCGTGTCAGTCATGAAGGGAACCGTGACAGAACAGGAAGTCCGGTTCCGCCATTATGATCGAGCGCAAAATGCACGCCCTTCATTCAACCTTCCCCCTTTAAGCTATCACTTCGAAACCGGGCACACCTATATTGTTTTTTCGAAAAAGACCGACCAGCCCGGAGTTTACCGCCAGCTATGGCTAAAACAAAATGCCAAGGCAGATCAGGGCATGCTGCGTTGCGCGGATGACCGGCCCATCCAAACTGAAAAACTCAAGGACGTCGTATGGGCCGAAATGCTCAAATTGTTAAAGAGCAGCCCCGCCAATGACGTCATCTACGGCATCAGCCAGCTTAATGACATGTCGCAGGACCCCAACAAATCCTTCTCGACCATTTACGCTGCCAACGACTTCGACCGGACAACGGTGCTGGCCGCGATCGCTCCCCTGATGAAATCCGATGGTGCATGTATTGCGACTGCCGCGATTACGGTGATTGCCTCCAGCAACCCCTATTTCCGAACTCAGACGGCCCAATACTGGCTAGCCACAGTCGGAAGCGGCGAAGCGCCAGGTATTGGCAAAATGGACGCCTATAGGAAAAATTTGGGGGGGAGAACTTCACAAAAAGGATCTTGTGGAGATTGCCAGTTCGGCCCGTCCCGAAAATGTCCGCGCCCTCGCGATTCGAGCTTTGGGACTGGTGCGCGATGAGTCGCTGGCCAAGGAGGTTAACCGCTGGCTATCCGATCCCGTGCCTTCTGTCCGAGCATCCGCCGCCGTTTTGCTGGCTGATTTTCCCGGAACGGACTTCGCGAAGAAAATTGCCCGGCTCATCGCTGACAAGGCTCCTGAAGTGCGCGCGAGTGCCGCCTATGCGATCGGGTTCACTCAGCGTGCGGAACTTGCGGAAACACTTGAAGGAATGCTGCGCGACGTGGATGCGAATGTGCGCTGCGCGGCAAGCCTCAGCCTGCTGTCCTTTTCCCCTGATCACCCTACGGTCGCGCAGGCCATGCGTGCGAATATTGATAACGAGGAGTTTAATCCCCTCTTTCTGAATGCGCTTGCCAAAGATCATACAGAAACCTATTTGGAACGGCTCGCCAAGGCAGTGGAGCAAAAGTCGGAACCGAAGAACTGGCCTGGAGGAGAAATTCCATCTTTGACCTCGTTCAACATTCTCTTCAAGCACCTTCAAAGCTTGCCCCATGCCGCACTACAGCAGGGCAAATTTAACCGCTATCTGAACGCCATAGAAAAGGGTTATCGAACAGGGTCTTCCGAACCCCGTGATATTTACGCCTTCTACCTCCAGCGCGGCATGAAGGGACGCGCGAAGAAATTCCGCGAAGCAGCGAACAAGGAGGCGACTTACGATCTCGACTATTATTTTAAGATGGTTGATGAAGACCCGTCACGATATACCCGGTAATCGCAGCAAAGAGAACTCAGCTTGCCCTTTCTCTGCGCATGGCTATGGCTTTCCCCATGATCAAACTCACCGGAATCGCAGACGAAGCAGGCGCGTCGCTCGACGTGCAGATCAAGGCCCATCAGGAACTCGGCTGGGACAGCATCGAAGCGCGCGGCGTGGAGATCGACGGCGTGAAAGGCAACTTGCATGAGATTTCCGAGGCGGCGTTCGACAAGGTTTGCGAGAAGCTCGCCGCCGCAAACATGAAGGTCAGCGGGTTCGGCTCGCTCATTGGCAACTGGGCGAAGAAGATCACCGACGACTTCGACATCACAGAGGCCGAGATTAATCGCGCCATTCCGCGCATGACGAAGCTCGGCACGAAGCTCATCCGCGTGATGAGTTATGCCATTTGCAAGAACGAAGACGGCAGTGATGCGGCAGAGCAATACGTGGACGAACGCATCAAGCGTATGAACGAGATCAACCGGCGCTTCACCGACGCAGGCCTGACCGTGGTGCATGAGAACTGCATGAACTGGGGCGGACTCGGCGTGAGCTACGTGAAACGTCTCACCGCAGCGGTGCCAGGATTGAAGTGGGTCTTCGATACGGGCAATCCCGTCTTCAATGCCGACCGCGATCACCCCGGCAAGATGCAAGACCCCTGGGAAATGTATCAGGCCATCAAGCCGCACATGGTTCACGTCCACGTGAAGGATGCGCGCTGGAACGCGGCGAAGAAGGATGCAGACTACACCTATCCCGGCGAAGGCGAGGGACAGGTCGAACGCATCATGACTGACCTCGTGAAGTCAGGCTACAACGGCTACATCAGCATCGAGCCGCACGTCGCGGTCGTCTTCCATGGCGCGGGCTCGGCGGATGATCTGTCACCTGAAGCAAAGGCGAAGGAGCAATACGACAGCTACGTAAAATACGGACGGCAGCTGAAGGCGTTGCTCAAGAAGTTGAGTGTCCCACTCGGCTGACTCCGCGCGCGGTGTTGCGACGCCGGATATTTGCATTACACTTTCAGCGTGTCTGAATCGTCCACAGTTCAGGAAGAGTCACTGCCTCGCACCCCCGCGCCGCCGGGGGTGCTGGAACTGGCGAACAGGATCGTGCGCGATTTTCCCGGCTGCTTCTGGTTCCGGCACCCCGATGCGAAGATTATGTGGCTGGATGATGTGCGTCTCGTCATCGAGCATCTGAGAGAATACGGCGACCATCGCGCTTGGCGGGAAGCTCAACGCTTGCATCAATGCCTTTAACATCATTCCAGAGCGAAGTGCTGGCCGTGATCGCGGCGAATCGCAGCGAGGAAAGTCACTTCGCGGGCGGCCTAGTCTTGCACGCGGCAGCAAATTCCGCGCGCTTCAGCCATGACTTCGATATTTTTCATGAGGCTGACGAGCAAGTCGCGCTGTCGAGCGATGCGGACGTGGCGATTTTGGAGAAAGCTGGTTTTGTTGTGGAGAAAATCGTGGGGGATTGGTTGCAGCCAACGAGCTTCCGCAAAGGGCGCATCCGGCGCGGCATGGACTCGGTGGAAATCGACTGGGCGGCGGATTCGGCGTTCCGCTTTTTTCCGATCGTGCAAGACCCGCTGCTGGGCTGGCGGCTGCATCTTTTCGACATGGCCACAAACAAGGCACTCGCTCTCGCGGCCCGCACGGAAACGCGCGACTATGTGGACATCGTCGAATTGCACAAAATTTTTCCGCTGTCCGCCATTTGCTGGGCCGCGTGCGGGAAAGATGAGGGTTACAGCCCTTTATTCCTTCTGAAAATGATGCGCCGCTTTGCCAAGATCAATCCAGGCACGCTTTCAGAAATCCAAGCAAAGGAGATTGACCAGCGCGCGCTAAAGATGGCGTGGATTGAGATGTCGGATTACGCGGAGGCGGAAATGATCCGGCTTGCGGACACGCAACCGGAGATGCCTATCGGCGTTGCTTTTGTGGACACCAAAGGCAAACCGGGCTGGATCGGCAGCGATCCTTCACTCGCCATTCACCATCCTTCCGTGCGGGGCTGCCTGCCAAAAGTGCATCTCAGCGAGTGACGTGCTTTGTCAGCCAGTCTATCCCCCACTCTGTGGTGTGACCGTATCGTCTGCTTGACTCATCCCCTACTCCGCGTAACCGGAATGCATGGCCCTCATCAACGAAAACTTCCTCAAACTCAAAGCCGGTTATCTCTTCCCTGAAATCGCACGCCGCGTGAAGGCGTTCACCGAAGCAAACGCTGACGCCGCGAAGCGTCTCATCCGCTGCGGGATTGGCGATGTCACTGAACCACTGCCGGAGGCGGTGCGCTATGCCATGCATGAGGCGGTGGATGAAATGGGCGTGCGCGAATCGTTCCATGGCTACGGCCCGGAACAGGGTTATGAATTCCTGCGCAAGGCCATTGCGGTAAACGATTTTCAAGCGCGGGGCCTCAACGTCGAGGCCGACGAAATTTTCATCAGCGACGGCTCGAAGTGCGACACGGGCAACATCCTCGACATCTTCGGCAAAGGAAACAAGATCGCGATCACCGACCCGGTTTATCCCGTCTATGTGGACACCAATGTGATGGCGGGCAACACGCGGGACGCGGATGAAAGCGGCGCGTTCGGCGGACTCGTGTATTTGAAGTGCTCACCGCGCAATGGCTTCGTGCCTTCCATCCCCAGCCGCAAAGTCGATCTCATCTACCTCTGCTACCCCAACAACCCCACGGGCGCGGTCGCCACCCGCGAACAGCTCACCGCTTGGGTGAACTACGCGAAGAAACACGGCAGCATCATCCTCTTCGATGCCGCATACGAGGCCTACATCCAGGACCCGGAGATTCCGCATTCCATCTTCGAGATCGAAGGTGCCCGCGACTGCGCCATTGAGTTCCGCAGCTTCTCGAAGAACGGCGGCTTCACCGGAGTGCGTTGCGCATTCGTCGTCATCCCGAAGACCCTCATGGGCACCACCAAAGCCGGGGCCAAACAATCTCTGCACGCACTCTGGTCGCGTCGTCACAGCACCAAGTTCAATGGCGCGAGCTACGTCGTGCAACGGGGCGCGGAAGCACTCTACACGGACGAAGGCAAATCACAGGTCAAGGCGCTCATCGAGCATTACATGGGCAACGCCGCGCTCCTCGTGAAAGCTTGCAAGAAAGCCAAGCTCAAAGTCTATGGCGGAGCCAATGCGCCCTATGTCTGGGTGCACTGTCCCGAGGGCGTGACGAGCTGGCAGATGTTCGACAAGATGCTCCATGAAGCCAACGTCGTCATCACCCCCGGTGCCGGATTTGGCGGCGCGGGCGAGGGCTACTTCCGCATCAGCGCGTTCAATAGTCGCGCGAACGTGGAGGAAGTCTGCCGCCGGATTTCGGAGTTAAAGTAATCACCTGCGGCGAATGGCACTAAAAACCGCTCAGTTGAAACCGACTATTTTCGATTGAGTCGGCTTGTCGGTCGTGCATCGCGGGTTGCGGCGGAGGCAGATTGCCTGAATATTCCTCCGTTATGGAACGCTGGAAACTCTACGCCTTCGCCTCTGCGCTTTTCGCGGGACTGACTTCGGTGGTGGCGAAGGCGGGCTTGAAAGTCCTCGGCCCTGATGTGGGTCTGGCCGTGCGCACGGTTTTTGTTTTTGGCTTCATCATGCTGAACACTTTCCTCTGGACGGGAGCGGGCCAAGCCACCACGGCATTGCAAGCGGCTGGCTGGCGGCCCATCGGGCTGCTCGCAGTCTCGGCGCTCACCACCACGCTCTCCTGGATTTGCTACTACCGGGCGATGCATGAGGGCACGGTGTCCTTCGTCTCGCTGGTGGACAAGGGCAGCATACTGGTGACCCTGACGCTGTCGGTGCTGCTGCTGGGCGAGCCTTTCACCTGGCGCATCGGTGCCGGGGCGGCGCTGATCATTGCCGGACTGCTGGTGTTGGCGGGATCCAAGAGCTGAATGCTCTCGACTAGAAACCGCATGAGCGCGGTCGCCCAACTTCCAACAGCTCCCCGGACAAATTATTGCAAATAAACTTTGCCCACAAATGGCACGTCCCTTTCCTTGACGTTCGTGGAAGCCGCGCCATCCTTGCCAAACCTTGTCAAAATAGAACGTTTATCCATGTCGCTTCGCCTACTTTCCGCCGGTTTATTGATGCTGGTGCTGCCTGCCATGATGCAGGCACAAGACACATCTTCCACGCCGCCCATCAGGACGTTGCTGGATTTGGAGGCCTACGCATCGCGACTGGCGCAAAAGCCTTACGCGCCGCCGGAGGCAAAGCTGGATCCGTTTTTCGCGGAGTTGAAGTATGACGACCACCGGCGCATCCAGTTCAGGAAGGACAAGGCCCTTTATGTCGACGCCAGTCCGTGCGGCGTGGAGTTTTTTCATCCGGGATGGATGTTCAAGAAGACGGTGGACTTTTTCGAGATCGCGGACGGACAGCCGCTGCCGGTCGGATTCAGCAAGGATTTGTTCGATTACTTCGGCCTCCCGGTGCCCGACGGGGTGCGGAATCCGACCGGCTACAGCGGCTTCAAACTGCTGGCCGTGGACCCCAATTCCAAGAATCGGCCGGAGTTCGTGGCGTTCCAGGGAGCAACCTACTTTCGTGCAGCGTCGCCGAAATACGGCTGGGGCCTCTCAGCGCGTGGCGTGGCGATCAACACGGTGGGGGGCGGGCCGGAGGAGTTCCCTGACTTCACCCATATCTGGTTTATCAAGCCGAAGGCGGCAGACAAAACCTTCAAGTTCTACGCGCTGCTCAACGGCCCAAGCGTGACGGGCGCCTACGAATTTGAAGTCCAGCCTGGCGAGGAAACGATCATGACCATCAGCGGATCGCTATTCCTGCGCAGGGTGGTGAATCTGCTGGGGCTCGCGCCCTTCTCGAGCATGTTCTGGTTCGGGGAAAACACCCATCCGAAACCCCTGGACTTCCGCCCCGAGGTGCATGATTCGGACGGATTACTGATCGAACAAAATTTCGGCCCTGTGATCTGGCGCCCCCTGGACAATGGCAAAGAAATGCGCCACAGCGTGTTCACCATCGAGTCGCTCAAAGGCTTCGGCCTCCTGGAGCGCGACCGTGATTTCAGCCACTTCGAGGATCTGGAAGCGCAATATCACAAGCGCACCGCCGTGTGGGTGGAGCCTCTCGAAGGATTCGGGCGCGGAAAATTGCATTTGATCGAACTCTCGACCGGTGAGGAAACCTGGGACAACGTGGTCTCCATGTGGGAGCCGGATCATTTGCCGACGGCGACCGAGCCATTGCGTTTCGCTTATAAATTGCACTGGCTTGGTGAGCATGAGCACAATCTCGCGAAGGTCACCGCCACCCGCTACGGCGAGGCCATTGCCACGCCAGAAGACCCAAATGATTATCTCTTCGTGATTGATTTCACCAAGGGCAAAGTCCCTGATGGTGCCGCTCCGGACTGGACGCCAGGTGTTGAAATCACCATTCCTGCTGGCGCAAAGCTGATCGACAAACGCGTGATGGCCAATCCCGAGACGGGCGGCTGGCGCGCCTTCTTTAAGCTGGATGCGCCGCCCACTTTAAAATTGCTCGAAATGACTTGTGAACTGAACGACGGCAAACAACCTCTGTCCGAACGCTGGACTTACCAATGGAAGCGATAGAAAGTGTGATGTCAGGCGTCCCGATGGAGGCCGTGACCATCCACTTTGCGCCCAAGACCGGCTCTGAGGAGGAATGGAATGAGGCCTACGCACGGCTCGCCGATTACTTCCGCAGCTATCGATTGCACAACCGCATCCGGCGCACGCAGTTGATTCTGGAAACGCTGCGTCGCGCGGCGGACGCGCATGAAAAGGATCCCTCACGTTTGCCCACCGCCCATGCCATTGAACAAGCGCGGGCGATGCTTCGTGAATGGCTCGGACAAATTTACGAAGGCATGGAACTCACGGAGTCACAGATCGAAGGCTCCGGGAGGCTCGGTTTCCACCTCTGCGACGGGCCGGGGCGCTGGCCTCATTTTTTCATCGACCGGGAAAATCTCCCGCCCGACATGACCGAGGCCATGCGCTCCATTGTGCGCGCCTCCGGGCCGCGTCTGCAAATCTCCAAGATGACGCCGCGCCCGATTGACCTCGGAATCATGGGCGACTCGGAAGATGATGACACGGATGGCAGCAAGCTCTCCGCGTTGCGTTATCCCGTTCTCCTGCTGATCATCATCGGCGTGCTCTGGTATGTTTACCGTCTGACCTCATGAGTGTCCAGGCCCCCATGACTCACACTGCGCGCGTCACCGCCCGTGCGGGTCATCATCCTGCATCCACGGCGGGTATGCCCTCGCTGGCGACTTCACGGCTGCGTCGCGCCACGTTTTTTTCCTTTGTTTTTCTCGGCACCGTCGTCGGCATCTGGCTGCTCTATCTGATGCTCTCGGTGGACGGAATGCGCTGGTATGAAACCGGGCTGATTATTGTTTTCGTTCCGCTTTTCTATCAACTGAACATCGGTTTCTGGACCGCGCTGATCGGCATCTGGATGATGAACCGTCCGAAGCCGGATCCGCTTGATCTCAGCCGCACCATTACGAATGACGACCTGACCCAGCCGCTCGCGGCCACCACGGCCATCATCGTGCCAGTTTACAATGAAGATGTCACACGGGTCTTTGAAGGTGTGCGGGCCATCTATAAATCACTCGAAAGCACCGGACGGCTCGGCAGTTTCGACTTCTTCGTGCTGAGTGATTCCGATGATCCGAACAAATGGATTGAGGAAGAAGCCGCGTGGCTGGAAATCTGCCGCCAGCACAATGCTTTCGGACATTTCTTCTACCGCAAACGCCGCTCGCCCATCAATCGCAAAAGCGGAAACGTCAGTGATTTCTGCCGTCGCTGGGGCAAGCGCTACCGCTACATGATCGTGCTGGATGCGGACAGCCTCATGTCCGGCGGACTGCTCGTGAACATGGTTCGTATCATGGAGAAGCATCCCGCCATCGGCATCCTTCAGACCTTTCCGAAACAGATCGGCGCCAACACTTTGCTGGGGCGCGTCATGCAATTTGCGCAAAGCCTTTATGGCCCCGCATTCGTCGCGGGTCTCAATTACTGGTCTTGCGGCGAGGCCAATTACTGGGGACACAATGCCATCATCCGACTCGCGCCTTTCATTGAATACTGTGCGCTCCCAGCGCTGCCGGGCAAGGAGCCGCTCGGCGGTCACATTCTGAGCCATGACTTTGTCGAGGCTGCGCTCATGCGGAAGGCCGGTTACGCGGTGCGCCTGCTTCCCAGCGATGAAGGCAGTTATGAGGAAGGCCCGCCCACATTGCTCGACATGCTCAAGCGCGACCGCCGCTGGTGCCAAGGCAATCTCCAGCACTTCCGGCTCATCTTTGCCAAGGGCATGCATTTCATCAGCCGGTTGAATTTCCTGCACGGCATCCTCAGTTACGTCAGCTCGCCGCTGTGGTTTTTATTCCTTGTTTTTTCCACCATTCTCGGCGCCTCCGATCAGGGCGCCTTCAATCAGCAGGCACAATTTTCTGGCCAAATTTTGCTGGGGTTGACGCTCATGTTCATCTTTCTTCCCAAGGTGCTCATCGTGCTCGATGAAGTCTTCACGGGACGGCAGTTCAAGCCGGTGCGCCTTCGTCTTCTTGCCGCTTGCAGCAGCCTCGTTGATACTTTCATCTTCACACTGCTTGCGCCCGTGATGATGATCTTCCACAGCCGCTTCGTGATCTACACCGTCCTCGGCAAAGGCGTGCGCTGGGTTGCTCAACGTCGCAAGCTCAATGGCGGAATGGACTGGCGCGAACCCATCGTCACCTTTGGCAGCGTCACCCTCATCGGCCTGGTCTGGGGCGCGCTGGCTTTCTTCATCCCCAATCATTTCCTGCTCTGGATCAGCCCGGTCGTGGTCGCACTGATTCTCGCCATCCCATTTGCCATTATCACCTCCAGCACGCGCTCGCTACTCCGGTTCGGCATGTTCCTCACGCCGGAAGAAATCAAGCCGCCGCAAGTCCTCCAGTCGCTCGAAGATCATCTCGACGAAATCAAGGGCCGCCCTCAGCTCCAGCCGGAAATTGAAACCAATTATGGCCTCGTGCAAGTCTGCCTCGATCCCTATGTGAACGGCCTTCACGTCAGCCTGCTGCGCCGCCGCAAAAACCAGCAGCACTCTCGCGAATATTTTTCCCATCTCTCCCACAAACTCATCTCGCAAGGTCCCGGTGCCTTGCGTGCGCAGGAGCTAAAAGCAATCATGTATGATGCCGACTCCATGACGCATCTGCATTACGAACTCTGGTCCGCCGCCGAAGGCCACCTAGCCAGTTTCTGGACAACCGCCATCCGCCAATACAACCTCGTCGCGCCCAATCCCTTCACTCACCTGATTGCGCAGATGTCACCGGTGGGATGACGCCCCGATAGGGTGAAAGTATTTTGAGGGAGACGTGGCCGTCAAGATTCGACTTCAGGTTCGGCAGACGGCGCTAACTCACTGTTGTCATCATCGGCGATCACGGTGGCCACGTCTTGCACCAGTTCGTTCTTGCCGAGGTTCATCAGCTTCACTCCCTGAGCATTGCGGCCTGTCTCGCGGACTTCACTGACGCGGATGCGCACGCTCTGACCTTTGCTGGTCATGAGCATGAGTTCGTCCGAATCGTGAACGGCAAGCGCGGCAACAACCTTGCCAGTTTTCTCGGTGACGTTCATCGTGGTCACACCTTTGCCACCGCGATTCGTGAGAAGGCGGTATTCATCGAAGGCGGTGCGCTTGCCCAATCCGTTCTCAGACACGACGAGGAGCATGGTTTCCGGTTCATTGGTAATGCAGCTCACGATGAAGTCACCGTCATCAAGCGTGATGCCACGCACTCCTGCGGTGTTGCGACCGATGGGACGCAGGTTCGGGGACTGAGGATCATCACCGGTTTCGTGAAAGCGGGCGCACATGCCTTCGTGGGTAACAAGGCAGATTTCTTTGTTGCCGTCGGTGAGCACGACATCGACAAGGTCATTGCCTTCATCGAGCTTAATAGCGATGGTGCCGTCCTTGCGGTAATTTTTAAAGTCTTCGAGCGCGGTCTTTTTAATGGTGCCGTCCTTGGTGGCGAAGAGCACGTAGCGATCCGCCGCCCACATGGCTTCGTCCTCGGGGCCACGCGCTTTAAGAATTAATACGCTGGCGATTTTTTCTTCGGAACGAAGGTTGAGCACGTTCTTGATGCTGAGGCCTTTGCCGGTGCGCGTGGCCTGCGGAAGCTGATAGACACGCTCCACATACATGCGTCCCGTGTTGGTGAAGAACAGCAGGAAGTCATGCAACTGTGCGCTGAAGAGATGCTCGACAAAGTCGTCCTTGTCCTCCTCACCCTGCGACTCGCGCGTCTCCATGCCTTTCAAGCCCTTGCCGCCGCGGCCTTGCAGGCGGTATTCGGCGGTCGGCGTGCGCTTGATGCTCCCGAGATGCGTCATGGTCACGATGGTCGCTTCGTTCGGAATGAGATCGATGCTCTCGATTTCGCTGGACGAGGCTTCGATGCGCGTGAGTCGCGGTGAGGCGTGCTTGGCCTTGATGGCTTGCAACTCGTCCTTGATGATGGTCAGCACGCGCTTCTCGTTGGCGAGGATGTCGAGCAGGTCCTTGATGGTGGAAAGCACGGCATCGTATTCCGCCTTCACCTTGTCGCGCTCCATGCCGGTGAGCTGATAGAGACGCAGTTCGAGGATGTCGTCCACCTGCTTGTCGGTGAAGATATAGCGCCCGTTCTGAATGCTGGGCTGGTTGCGAATGAGAATGCCGAGGCCTTCAGCAGTCGCCGTGGGGAAAGTGTAGGCCTTCAGTCCAGCGCGAGCTTCATCGCGGTTCTTGCTATCGCGGATGATCTTGATGAAGTCATCGAGATGCCCGAGAGCGAGCAGGAAGGCTTCAAGCTTCTCGGCCTGCACCTCGGCTTTGCCCAAGAGGAACTTTGTGCGGCGGATGATGACTTCGCGGCGATGCTCGATGTAGCAACCAATCGCGTCCTTCATGCTGAACACACGCGGACGCGCGCGGTCGATGGCGAGCATGTGGATGCTGAACGAGGTTTCCAGTTCAGTGTGCTTGTAAAGATTGTTCAGCACCACCTGTGCGCGGGCGTCCTTCTTCAAGTCAACCACCAGGCGCGACTTGTCGTCAGACTCATTGCGCACCCCGCTGATTTCCGGGATGATCTTCTCATTTGCCAAGAACGCGATCTTCTTCTCCAATTCCGCGCGGTTCACGTTGAAAGGAATTTCCGTGATGATGATTTGTTCGCGATTGCAGTTCTCGACGATTTCCGTCACGCCGCGGATGCGCACTGAACCGTGGCCAGTCTCCAAGTATTCACGAATGCCAGCGGTGCCCTGAATGACACAGCCCGTCGGGAAGTCCGGCCCTTTGATGTGCGTCATCAGTTCAGGCGTTGTGATCGCAGGATTGTCAATCTGCGCGCAAACTGCATCCACGACCTCGCCGAGATTATGCGGCGGCATGTTCGTGGCCATACCGACCGCGATGCCGGTGCCGCCATTGACGATGAGGTTCGGGAATGCCGCGGGGAACACCTTCGGCTCCATCAAACGCTCATCGTAGTTGGGCGTGAAATCCACTGTGTCCTTCTCCATGTCCTGCATCAGCGTGCCGCCGAGATGCGTCATGCGCGCCTCGGTGTAACGCATGGCCGCAGGAGGATCGCCTTCGACCGAACCAAAGTTCCCTTGCGGATCGATCAACGTCTCGCGCATCGCCCACTCCTGGCCCATGTGGACGAGTGTCGGATAGATGACCGCTTCACCGTGCGGGTGATAGTTACCTGAGGTATCGCCCGCGATCTTCGCGCACTTCACATGCTTCTTCGGCGGATAGAGCGAAAGCTCATGCATGGCATATAGAATGCGACGCTGGGAGGGCTTCAATCCGTCGCGCACGTCAGGCAATGCGCGGGAGATAATGACGGACATTGAGTAATCGAGGAAGCTGTTTTTAACTTCGTCGGCTACTGAGATGGGGCGGGTGTTGGATTCTTGCATGAAAGATTGGGCAAAAGGCTAAGATTCGACGGCCTGATAGAGATTGGCGAGAATGAGATCGCGAGTGGCATCGTCGGGAGCATGTTGGCGAATGAAGGTTTCAACTTCGGCCATGCTGTAGGCTCCGCTGCTCAGGCCCACCCGCATGAAGTTGATGTCCTTCTGCCGGCCAGCTTCAAGTTTATTGTAAGCGAGGTCGATGGGATGCAGCACCAGCACATCGATATCGTCCACCTTCAATGTAAGAGCGCGCTGCTGCCATCCGGTTGGCTGACTGAGTAACCTCCATTCCCCCACACGCTCGATATAGAAGCCATGATCAAGGAAGAAGCGAGATTCAACAGAAACCAGCGAGTCAGCCGCCACCCATGCATCGAGCCTTTCGGGCTGGAAAGGTGCAAACAAATCGATGTCACCAGTCATCCGCAAAGCTTCGGACGCGTGCGGCATGGTTGCCGAAAGCGACCCGCTGCCAACGACGACGAACAATCGTTCGCCGTAAATATCAGCCGCCTTACGCACGGCGGTGATGAACTCCTGATAGCCTAGCGGCTTGGGATTAACGATGTCTTGACCCACGGCAGTGATCTTAGTTTGAAATCAAGTTCTGTGAGGGCGGGCGAACGGTGATGTCTCGCGCAACTCGCGCTTTTCTTCGTCCGTCTCGCGGAGGAGTAAGGCAATCCGGGCGACCGGCCATGTCGCAAGAATATCCTTCCATTTCTGGAGCGCCCAATGAATCCTTACGTGTCCGGCACTGCCGAGAAATTTCCGAACATGCGCCGTGGCCTGCGCGACTGCCTCCTGAGGATGCGCCTCAATATAATCTGCAAGGGCGTGAAGCCGGCGAGTCTCACGCTCATCAATGATGGCGGCCTGCCGCGCTTTTTCGGCCCTAAGCATCTCCATGATCTGAGGCGTGGCATTCTTAGGCGCTCCAAGATTGGCTATTGAGGGTGGCAATATCATTCAGCGTGATTCTGGCGGGGTAAATTACACATCCAAATTCCGCACATTCAGCGCGTTCTCCTCGATGAAATGCTTTCTCGGCTCCACCACATCGCCCATGAGGATGGTGAAGATACGCTCGGCTTCCTGGGCGTTGGTTTCGTCGAGCTTGATTTGAAGCAACGTGCGTTTGTTCGGATCCATCGTGGTCTCGAACAGTTGCTTGGCATTCATTTCACCGAGACCTTTGAAGCGCTTGATCTCCATGCCGCGCTTGCCGATCTCCATGACTTTGTCGAGGATGCCGGGAATGCTGAAGACGGGGTGGACTTTTGCGCTGTCTCCGTCCCCTTCGATGACTTCAAACAAGGGTTTGTCCTGGCTGCTGAAATGATCCACATGCAGTCCGAGTTCATCGAGCTGCTGGAAGCGCTTCCTCATCCCGTGAGCTTCATGAATTTCAATCAGGCGCGCGCGACGATGGGCTTTCGGTGTCGATCCATTTCCATTGCCATTGGCACCGGCTGTCGCGTCCGGTTTGGCGAAGAGGTGAAGGTCGTGGTTGTCTTTGGCGAACGCAGCCAGTTGTTCGTTACCGAGGAAATAATGCACATGCTCCTCATTGCCTTCGCGAATCATCACGAGGTAATGCGGGAGGTTGCCGGTGGCTTCATCGCGGGCTTGCAGATAGGACTCGAAATCGCCGCCGTGACGCCGGATGATGTCGGCGAACTTGGCAACGGGGACGAGTTGTTCTAAAATCGCTTTCAGTCGATCAGCCTCGACCTTGCTGCTGTCGGCCATGTTGCGCAGGCTGATTTCGCCGGAGCCGAGTTCGAGCAGGATGGCATCCATTTCAGCGTCGCTTTGAACATACTCCTCGCGCTTCTTGCGCGTGACCTGATAGAGCGGCGGCTGCGCGACATAGATGTGGCCGCGCTTCATGAGTTCCGGCATCTGGCGGAAGAAGAACGTGAGGAGCAAGGTGCGAATGTGCGATCCATCAACGTCGGCATCGGTCATGATGACGATTTTATGGTAGCGGAGTTTGTCGAGATTGAAGGAGCCTTCGACCTCGCTGTCGCCGCCGATGCCGGTGCCGATGGCGGTGATCATGGTCTGAATTTCCTTGTTCTGGAGAACTTTTTCGAGGCGAGCTTTCTCAGTGTTGATGAGCTTGCCGCGCAGAGGCAGGATGGCCTGATTGTGGCGGTTGCGCCCCATCTTGGCGGAGCCACCGGCAGAGTCACCTTCGACGATGAACAACTCGGTCTTCGCGGGATCGCGCTCCGAACAGTCGGCGAGTTTGCCGGGCAGGCCGCCGCTGCTCATCGCGTCTTTGCGGATGGCTTCACGGGCCTTGCGCGCGGCTTCGCGGGACTTCGCGGCGATGATGATGTTCTTGATGACTTCAATCGCAACATCCGGGTTCTCATCGAAGAATCGCAACAAACCTTCATAGACGATGGAATTCACAACGCCTTCGACCTCGCCATTCACGAGCTTCACCTTGGTCTGTGAATTGAAGCGCGGATTGGGCAGCTTCACGCTGAGCACGCAGATGAGACCCTCGCGGCAATCATCACCTTCGATGTCAGGGAGTTTTTCTTTGAAGGCTTTGGGGTTGGCATTGATGTATTGCTTCACCGATTTAGTGAGCGCAGTCTTGAGACCCGAGTAATGCGTGCCTCCATCGGGATTCGGGATGGCATTGGCAAAGCAAAGCGTCTGCTCGCTAAGGCCTTTGTTATACTGAAGGACGCAATCGACGAGGATGAACTTCGGTTTGTCGTCGATCACCACTTCACGACGACCTGCGAGCGCGATCGGTTCCGGATGAACCTTGTCCTTGTCCGCGCCCATCTCGCGCACGAACTGCTTCACGCCTTCGTTGTAGATCAGCAATTCCTGACGCTCCGGAACCGCTCGCTCGTCGGCAAGGAGGATGCGGATGCCGGGATTCAAGAAGGCGAGTTCACGCAGACGCACCAGCAGTCGATCAAAGTTAAACGCGGTCGTAATGGTGAAGATCGTCGCGTCAGGGAAGAAGGTGATCTTGGTGCCAGTGCGCGGCGTGCCGTCTTGTTCACCGAGAATCGTGAGCGGCTCAGTGGTCTTGCCGCGCTCGAAGCCAATGGCATAAATTTTGCCGTCGCGATAAACCTCGCACTTGAACCAGTCGGAGAGTGCATTCGTGCATTTCGCACCGACGCCGTGCAGGCCGCCGGAGAATTCATACGCGCCGTCGCCAAACTTGCCGCCGGCATGGAGGCTGGTGAGCACGAGTTCGACGGTGGGAATCTTTGCGACCTTGTGCATCTCGACGGGAATGCCGCGTCCGTCGTCCTCGATACTGATGGAGCCATCAGAGTGAATGGTGACGGCGACGTTCTTGCAGTTGCCAGCCAGATGCTCGTCAATGGAATTGTCCACCACCTCGAAAACACAATGGTGCAGGCCACGTTCATCGGGGTCGCCGATATACATTCCGGGGCGAAGGCGGACGGCTTCAAGGCCTTCGAGTTTTTGAATCTGATCCGCGCCATAAGCTTGGTCTGCGGCAACGTGAGTTGTGTTGTGGAGGTCGGTGATTTCGTCTGGCATGGAAGTCTTGGCTCAAGGAAAATCGCACCCGTCCGGTCTGCGATATAGGACATCGTCGGAATGCGTATTTTAGAGTAGCGAGCGAAGGAAAACACGCCAATTTTTTCACTGAAAATCGGACTAATAAAGTGGAGGTTATCAAGGGCTTGATGCTTGACATTTCAATGCACCTTTCCGCTTTTTGAGGCGTATTATTTTGGCCCACAAATATCTGTGATTAACGAACACACTTATATGCGCGTGATCACTTCCAATTTTGCAAACTTCCTCAAGTCGAGTATCACCCTGCATGTCAGAGACAACACATTTTGATTTCGCTATTCTTGGAGGCGGTAGCGCCGGTTACGCTGCGGCTCGCACAGCGGTTGATCTGGGATTGAAGACGGTGATTATCGACGGCGCAAAAGAACTGGGCGGCCTGTGTATCTTGCGCGGGTGTATGCCGAGCAAGACGTTGATCGAATCAGCGAACCGCCAGCTTGCCATTCGGCACGCGGAAGAGTTCGGACTCAGGGTTCATTCAGAACAGCCGGACACCGTCTCCATACGTGATCGTAAACGTCGGCTCATCGCTGAATTCGCAGATTACCGCAAAGGTCAACTGGAGGACGGGCGCTTCACTTTACTGAGGGGGATGGGCCGGTTTGAGGATGCTACTGGAACGATGAGCTGCCTGTCAGTGAATTTGCTTGATGGTTCCGCTCTAGAAATCACAACCGAGACCGCGCTCATCGCCACTGGCTCGGCGGTCAAAGTGCCGGCATTACCGGGTCTGGATGAATGTGGTTTCTGGACAAGCGACACCATTCTCGATGCCGCAGACATTCCAGATTCCTTCATCGTCCTCGGAGGCGGGGCCATTGCATTGGAGATGGCGCATTTCCTGAATGGCATTGAACGGAAGGTCACTGTGCTGCAACGCAACACCCAACTGCTCACCGGGATCGATGCCGATGTTGCGGAAGTGGTGCGGACCTCCTTCATCAAGCGCGGCATCAACGTGAACTGCGGCACTAAGTTAGAGCGCGTGGAAAAAACTGTGACAGGAAAACGAGTTGTTTTCTTGCAGGATGGCCAAAGGCACATCGTCGAAGCATCTGAGATATTGCTCGCGCTCGGCAGGCGACCCGCTCTGGACAACCTGGGGCTCAAGACCTGCGGAATTGAACTTGCAAGAGGCGGGACGATTTCCGTCAAGCCCACACAGCAGACCGAACATCCCACCATCTTTGCTGCGGGTGACGTTTGCGGTCCTCTGGAAGTCGTTCATCTGGCAATCCAGCAGGGCGAAGTCGCAGCCAGGAATGCGGCCAAGCTGATGCACGGCAAGCCGTTGGAGCACAAGATGGACTACCGCTGCAAGCTTTTCGGAGTTTTCACTCAGCCCGAGGTGGCCAGCGTGGGGCTTAGCGAGACCGAAGCTCGGGCGCAGGAACTTGATTTCGCCGTTGCGAGTTATCCATTCAGCGACCACGGCAAATCCATCGTGGCGGGCGAGACGGATGGCTTTGTAAAATTAATCGCAGATGCGAAAAACGGCGTCATTCTCGGCGGCTCAGTCGTGGCACCACATGCGACCGAATTGATCCACGAAATTGCGGTGGCGATGCATCTTGGCGCAACAGTTGCTGCTCTTGCTTCCGCGCCGCATTATCACCCAACTCTTTCGGAAATCTGGACTTATCCGGCTGAGGAGCTGGCTGAAAATCTAAAAAAATAATTGAACGGAAAATAATTTCAAAAACTTCCGAGTCCGCGATTGACACTCAAATCACCCAATGATTAAGCTTGTCCAATGCTCAAACAAATTATCGGACAATCATCAGGAGGCAGCCGAACGGATGCCCCCGCCACTCTGGGGGCTACACCACTGACTTCGTCAATCGCCTCCTCCACGACCCCAACCACCAACCGACCATCCTCTTCCAATTTTACCATGACCTCCAGCAAAAACGTTCTCTCCAACGATGTCGAAATCAAAGGCTCCATCCGCTTTTCTCATGACCTTATCATCGACGGTAAAATTGAAGGTGAAGTGCAGTCTGACGGCTCGCTTACTGTCGGCGAAAATTCCCTCATTAAGGGCGAAATCAAAACCCGCGCCGTTACCATTTTTGGGAAAGTAGAAGGCAATATCACAGTCGCGGAACGCTGTGAGCTCAAGTCTAACGCCATTCTTATGGGTGACGTCACCGCTGGCACCTTGTCCATTGAAGAAGGCGCAACCTTCCTCGGTCGCTCGCAAGTCGGCAAAGGCGCCAAGGCAGCGGCTTCCACTTCTGGCAGTGCCCCCAAACCTCAAACCACGGCATAACGCTCATTTGTGTTCGGGAAATTTCTAGGAAGCCAGAGCCGGAAATATTCGCTGCCGAAAAAACAAATCGACGTGGCGTGCCCGCTCTGTGGCGCGGTTCAGCGTGAGCCGCGTTTGGTGGTCACCACCATTTGCCGCAGCTGTGGGGAGCATCTGCGCGTTGATAAAAATCGCGTGGTGGCATCTTCCTCTATCAATCCCGTGCCCAGCACGGTTTATCCCGCCGTTCAGGATGATTCCCTCACAACAAAAAATAGTCATGAGACAGAGACGCTAACGCAAAATGCACCTACCACAGATGCCAGGAACGAGCCGGTCGGGGGCAGAGCCAGTGCACCTTGGAACGATGATGTAGAGCCGTTAGCCTCCGTCCAGCAGGCTGCTCCGCAAAGCACCCTTCTTAAAATGAAGGAGCAAGGAAGCAATCGCCAGCATCATTTCAAAAAGGTCGAATGCTTCGACTGTCACAACAATTTTAAAGTAGGTCGCTCGGCGAAATCCACCAACTGCCCGGCCTGTGGAGTCTATATCTGTCTGGAGAATTTCGAGATCAATTTGAACTCCACCACTCCAATCCGCACACGCGGTGACGTGCTGATCAGAAAAAACGGCAAGCTCAGCACCACGGAAATCCACTGCCGGAATCTCACGGTTCACGGGAGCATCTCCGCGAACATCGACTGCACCGGTGATTTCATCATCAGTGCCAGCGGAAATAACATTGGAACCGTCCGCTGCCATCGTCTCGTGATCGAAAAAGGCAGCGACTTTCAATTTCTCAACACCATCGTGGCCGATGAAGCTGAAGTGCGCTCGCGAATCACCGGGAACATCCAATGCCACGGCCCCCTGCTCATCAGCGCCACCGGCCAGATGCACGGAGACGTCACGGCTCATTCGGTGTCCATCCAGCCCGGCGGCCAGCTTGATGGAGCCATGAATATTCTCCGCTCAAGCCCGGACAACAAGGAACCGTCAACGAGTCAAATTCCATCCTCCTCTCCAGAAGCGGCAGCGCCATCGGCGGGAAGACATGACTGAGCACACAACTGTGCAGAAGTGCAATTTTTGTGGCCAGTTCTTGAGCATTACCGCGAGCTAGCTGCATTGCGAAGGGGTTCGGAGGAGTAGCCGTGTAAGCAAACGCATCTCATTAGTAGCCGAGGCAAAGACTTGCAGACTGTTGAAAAACGACGGTAACACAAGCTTCCAGCCCGTGGGTATATCAGGCATCATGCCTGAAACGAAGGTAAACAGACAGGCTGGAAGCCCGTCACACCCTCAGCCATGATGGCCGAGTTACTTTTTCAACAGA